>VSNY01000082.1:0-4442 GCA_009774535.1 Lachnospiraceae bacterium | reverse complement strand
GACACAGAGCGGTGCGGAAACTTATGAGCTGAAATGGAATGAGGGGAACCAGCGTTTTGAAAAAACCCTTAACGACACCAATGGCGTACTTGGACATTTTGACATTTCACTGAACGGTTTCAAAGTGGAAAAGGATGGGAACAGTGTCACCATTTCCAGTAAGGAAGTGAATACAACAGCGACAATGGCAGCCATGAACTCCACGGCAGGAGAAGTGGAGACAACTTCAAGCTGTGTGTTCTGGCTCACGGAAAAAGCAAACTATCAGGAGTTTGTATCGGAAAGACCAAGTGCAGATCCGGTTCATGCCTATTTTAAGGTAAAGACCGAAAACATCGGCTATGGGGAGATTGTAAAGACCGATGAGTCCAGCGGCGTGAAGCTGAAAGGTGCCGTATACGGGATTTATTCCGACAGCGGATGCACCAACAAGGTAGATACCATGACTACGGACGGAAACGGTTATGCAAAATCCAATGCACTTGTGGCGGGAACTTACTATGTAAAGGAGATTACCGCACCAAAGGGATATGTACTGAGCGGCAAAGTCCACACGCTGACCGTAAAGGCAGGACAGACAACCGGGATCAGTGCGACGGACAAGGAGCAGCTTGGGGCAATCACCATTTATAAAGAGGGAGAAGTCCTGACCGGATGGAATGGCAGCAATTTCACTTATGAGAAAAAGAAACTGCCGGGCGCTGTTTTCAAGGTGACGGCAGGTGCAGACATTTATAAGGCAGACGGCACAAAAGTTTATAATAAAGGGGACCTGATTGCGGAAAACTTACAGACCGGAAGTGACGGACAGGCGGTTCTTACAGACCTTCATCTTGGGACGTATGTGGTTACGGAGACAAAGAGCATTGACGGATATACCATCAACACAGAGCCGCATATGGTAAAGATTGAATATAAGGACCAGATGGTGGAAGTGCAGTATGAGTCGGCAACTGTGCTTAATACCCGTCAGAAAGCGGAAGTTTCCGTGACAAAGAAAGATTCCGAGACAGCAAACCCGTTAGATGGCGGACAGTATACGCTTTATGCGGGAAATGACATCAGGAATTATGCAGGACAGGTCATTGTGACAAAGGGTACTGCATTACAGACCGTTACGACAGGGGAGGATGGCAGCGCCGCTTACACAGTAGACCTTCCGATTGCAAACAGCTACTATATTTCAGAGACACAGGCTCCTTACGCATATTACAGGAACAGTTCTGACGTATACAGCTTCAATTTCAATTATCTGCCGGAGACAACCGCAAAGGCATCATTTACCCATACCTTTACAAATGACAGGACAACCGCAAAAATCCATATCTACAAGATAGACAAGGAGACAGGAAAAGCGGTTCCGCAGGGTGACGCAAAACTGGAGGGCGCTGTTTACGGTTTATATGCCCGCAACGACATTGTACACCCGGACGGGGCAACGGGCATTATCTTCCATGCGGGGGATATTGTTGCGACACTGACAACCGATGAAGGCGGCAATGCAGAGGTAAACAACCTCTATCTCGGAGATTACTATGTAAAGGAAATCACACCGTCAGAAGGGTATCTCCTTGATGAAGAGGAACATGATGTTGTATGCGATTATGAGGGCGATCTGGTAGCGGAAGTGTCAAGAAGCACCACATCGGCAGAGCAGGTCATCAAGCAGCCGTTCCAGCTTATCAAAGTATCCGACAACGGGGATGATACGGAGGCTCCTGTATTATCCGGCGCAGGCTTTACCGCATACCTGAAATCTTCCTTATCCGTACTGGAAGATGGAAGTTACGACTTTGACAGCGCAAAACCCGTGGAAATCGGCAGCAAGGGAGAGACTACCCTTTTCACGGATGCAAAGGGGCATATCGTGACACAGCCTATCCCTTACGGGACTTATGTAGTGATAGAAACAGTCACTCCACACAACATGCAGCCAGTAAGACCTTTTGAAGTGAGGATTGTGGAGAACCACCCGACAGAGCCGCAGGTATGGCGTGTATTCATTGACCGTGAATTTACTGCAAAGCTGCGTGTGATCAAGAAGGACGCTGACACAAAGCAGACAGTCCTTATCCCTGATACAGAGTTCAAGATTTTCAACCTTGACAAAAACGAATATGTCAAGATGGTCACAACTTATCCGTCAAAGGTTACGCACACTTCCTTCTTCACGGACGGGGATGGCGACTTAATCCTGCCGGATGTATTGAAGATTGGAAATTACCGCATTGAGGAAGTAAAAGCGCCTCATGGATATGTGCTGAACACTAACTATGTGGAAGTATCGGTTGATTCTGACACATTCTATGAAACCGATCCTGACACTTATGATGCAATCATCACCGTGGAATATGAGGACGAACCTGTTGTCGGGGAACTGACAGTGGAGAAGAAAGGCGAAATCCTTGATGGTTACAAGGGCGGCTTATTTGCTGATTCTGAAGAAAAGGAATTTGTATATAAGGAAGGTTCCCTTGCAGGGGCAAAATTTGAGGTCTATGCCGCAGAGGACATTTATACTGCTGACATGCAGACAGACGAGGATGGCAACAGGACAAAGTATTACAGAAAAGGCGATCTTGTAGGAACGCTTACCACCGGGGAAGATGGGAAAGCCAGCATTTCAGGACTTCCGCTCGGACAGTACCGTGTTGTGGAAACAGAAGCTCCTTATGGATATGTGCTGAACGGGGAAGAACAGATCGTGACATTCGTTTATGTGGATGATAAAACCCCGGTAATCCATGAAAGCGTGACATTCACCAATGACAGGCAGAAGCTGGATATGTCCGTCATTAAGAAAGATGCAGAAGAAGATACACCAGTTGCAGGTGCAGTGTTCGGTCTGTATGCGGCAGAGGATATTGAAAATTCCAGTGGGGAAGTAATCATTGAAGCAGGCACACTTCTTGAAACCGCTATCTCTGACGAAAACGGCAGGATCACTTTCAAAAAAGATTACCCGTTTGCAGTTTATGAGGCAAAGGAAATAGAAGCGCCGAAAGGCTATGTTTCCAGTGGGGAAGTAATCACTTTTGAGACAGAGTACCAGGGACAGCATGAAGCAGTTGCAGCGTACAGCAGCGAATTTCTGAATGAACCTACAACCTTTGAATTTACAAAGGAGGACATCGCAAGTGGCGCAGAGCTTTCCGGCGCACTGCTCACAGTCATTGACAAGGATGGAAACGTGGTTGACAGATGGACTTCTGTGGCAGATGAGGCTCATGTTATCAGGAGACTTGCCGCAGGGGAGACTTATACACTCCGTGAGGAATTTGCACCTTACGGATATCTGAAAGCAGAGGAAATCCAGTTTGCAGTGGAAGATACCAAAGCTTCCGATGGAAGCATGGACATTCAGAGTGCAGTCATGAAAGACGAGGTTCCGACAGGCGCAATCATCATCAACAAGGACGGCGAATTTGTAACGGACACTACCCTTATGAAAGGACACTGGTATGATTTTATATTCAACTATTTCAAGGACAGCCTTGCAGGTGTTGAATTTGAAGTCTATGCAGCGGAGGACATTGTAAGCCCGGACGGTCTTGACACCGTATATTATGAGGCAGACGAACTTGTAGCAGCTATCACTACTGACGAGAAAGGCTATGCAAATATTGACAGTCTGCCGCTTGGGAAGTATTACCTTGTGGAAACAAAGACACTGGAAGGATTTGTTCTGGACGATACGCCAATCGAAGCGGACCTTTCCTATATCGATCAGGATACCAGAGTGGTCTATGCCGGAATGAACATCAGCAATGAGAGACAGAAAGTGCAGATCACCGTGGTAAAGAAAGAGGCAGGCACAAAGAATGTTCTTGAAGGAGCAGTATTTGGTCTGTTTGCAAAAGAGGACATTGTGAATAAGGACGGCAAAGTTGTTGTAAAAGCCGGAACTGAAATTGAGCGTGGCGTGACCGGGAAGGACGGGAAACTGACATTTGTGTCTGACCTCCCTCTTGGAAAGTATTATGTGCAGGAGCTGACAGCGCCAAAGGGATATGTAAAATCCGACAAGGTATTTGATGTGGATGCGTCATATCAGGGCGATGATAAGGAAGTAATCGAATTTGAGGCAGAATTTGAAAACAAGCCGATCAAAGTGCAGATTTCAAAGACTGACATCACAGGCGACAATGAGCTTGAGGGCGCTGTGCTTTCCGTCATTGATGCAGACGGCAACTTGGTTGAGAAGTGGACTTCCGGCAAAGAGCCGCACATGATTGAAAAGCTGCCTGCCGGAAAATATACCCTCCGTGAAGAAACAGCGCCATTCGGGTATGTCATTGCACAGGATATTGAGTTTGAGGTAAAGGAGACTGATGAAATCCAAAAAGTGGCAATGAAGGACGAAGCAGCAGTTGGAAAAATCATCATCAGCAAGAAATCAGAGGACGGAAAGGCGCTTGCAGGCGCAAAATTTGAAATCCGTG
>VSNY01000081.1 GCA_009774535.1 Lachnospiraceae bacterium | reverse complement strand
AAATATTTCTTGACGGTATCGCCGGTTCCGTCTGGATTGTGCTTTTCCTTTCCTCTTTTGATTACCTCTAATTAGCCGTGACCTGGCAGAGAACTTTGGGAAAAAAGAGAAAGCGTCTACCCACATCTGATTTTTTGTGAATGTGTGAAAAAGCAGCTGGATGAAGCGCGTAATACTTTATATATTGAAATGATTATGAAAAAATTGCAGGTATTGGAAGATTATTTTAAGGAATATTTCTCCTGGCATATTAGCTTTCCTGGAAATTTTCCAGGAAGGATCTATTTTTTACCGGATGCGGAGCAGCGTGTTGGTATTATAGGATATGTGGGAAAGCATTTGCCAACGAAGAACTATCCTACGATATAAATTGTAAATAATAAAACAAGGACTTGTGAAAAAATCCAAATGTGATAAGATAAGAGGTAAGAACCATTAGATTGCCGTTCAGAGATCTGTACAGGCCGGACTGCGCATAATCTGTTCATATGCCTGGATTCTCTTTCAGAGGGCTGGACGGCGGGCTGCTGCCTGGTTTGGATTTGATTTGATCTTAAGCTTTGGATGGCGGCGCATGTGAAGAAAGGTAAAAGGATAAAATATGTCTGTATTATATGATGTGGAAGAAGAGAAGAAATATGTCTTTACAAAAAAAATCGAATGCACGAACTGCGGCGCGCAGTTCAATGATCTGAGGATCTTAAACAGCAAGCTGCGCAGAAAAGAGCCGGATTTGGATCTGCGGCCCCGGTTTCAGTTTGTTGATTCTTTAAAATATGGCATTACCGCATGTCCATACTGCGGTTTTGCAGCTCCGGTGAAGAACTTTGAACGGCTGCCTTCGCTCCAGCAAAAGAGGATACGGGAAAAAGTAACTTCCCAGTTTATGCAGCGCCAGCCGCTTACAGGGGATACGATCGATTATGCGACAGCGATGGCACAGTATGAGCTTGCCCTTGTATGTGCGATGGTAATGGAAGTAGCGCTGAGTGAACAGGCATATTTGTGTCTTCAGCTGTCGTGGCTGATCCGCGGCAGGCTGGAAGAGGCGGATGCAGAGCCGGGGCTGTTGGAAGAAGACTTGTACCAGCAGCTTAAGGAAAAGCAGGAGCGCTATTACAGGCAGGCATACGATCTGTTTTCCAAAGCGCTGACGCAGGAAAATTTCCCGATCTGCGGGATGGATCAGCATACGTTTGATTATCTGCTGGCAGTGCTGAGTTTTCATTTTAAAGAATTTGATATCGCGACCAGATACTGCGGCAATATTGTCCAGTCTAAGGGCGTGAACGCCAAGATCAAAGATAAAGCGCTGATGCTTAAGGATGATATTTTGGCAGCGAAAAAAGCGGAAGAGGAGGCAGCGCAGTAAAGTGAACGAGTTATTGATCGACCTGGATTTGCATACAGGGATCTCACTTTATGAGCAGATTTACAGATATATCCGCAAAGATATTACGGGCGGCAGGCTTTCCTGTGGGGAAAGGCTGCCGTCTGCGCGTCTTCTGGCTTCTCAGCTGCAGGTCAGCCGCAGTACGGTGGATGCGGCGTATGCACAGCTTGTAAGTGAAGGGTATTTGCAGGCAAAGCGGGGCAGCGGCTATTATGTCTGTGATATTGGGGCATTGTATGACCTTGCGCAGCCGCAGGTGCAGCAGTTTTCCGATTCCCTGCAAAAGACACGCGGGACGCAGCCCAAATACAATTTCCTGCCCGGACAGGTTGATGACCAGGGATTTGCTTACAATGCCTGGAGAAAATGCGCGAAAGAGGCTCTGCTTGCGCTGGAAACAAGTCATCAGCTGCTGCAGGCCGGGCATCCGCAGGGGGAGTATGAGCTGCGGGAAGCGGTGGCGTCTTATCTGTATCAGGCAAGGGGTGTGCGCTGCCAGCCGCGGCAGCTGGTGATCGGCGCTGGAAATGAATACCTGCTGCAGATGCTTGGCCAGATGTTTGCGAAAGGAGCAGGGAAAGTCGCAATGGAAAGCCCGACATATCTGCAGGCGTACCATACGTTTCAAAATATTGGCTATGAAGTTGTTGCGGTGCCTATGGATGACTATGGGATGGTGGCAGACAAAATCCCGGATACGGATCTTACGTTTGCTTATGTAATGCCTTCCCACCAGTTTCCAATCGGGACTGTAATGCCGCTGAAGCGCAGGCTGGAGCTTTTGGCCTGGGCAAAGGCCGGGGAGCAGCGTTACATTATTGAAGACGACCATGATAGTGAGTTCCGATATAAAGGCAGGCCGATTCCGTCACTGCAGGGTATATCACAGCTGGACCGGGTGATTTATCTTGGTACGTTTTCCAACAGTATTATGCCGTCGATCCGGATCAGCTATATGGTGCTGCCGCCGCAGCTGGTGGATGTTTATGCGCGCACGTGCGGTTTTTATGCGTCAACGGTGTCAAAAATCCAGCAGATGACGGTCTGTCATTTTATCAAGCAGGGGTATTTTGAGCGCCATTTGAATAAAATGCGCGGAATCTATAAAAGTAAACATGATCTGCTGCTGTATCTGCTGAAACAAAAGGAATGGGTGTACCGGATTTATGGCGGGCATGCGGGGCTGCATTTGGCGGTAGAGCTGGATTGCGGGCTGACGGAGGAGGAAGTGTCCAAACGGGCGGAGAAATACGGGATGTGTGTGCAGGGATTGGCGGAGTGTTACCCTGCGGGAGATGGAAAGAGGGGAGTAAGGCCAGTGATGCTGCTGGGATTTGGGAGACTGTCGGAAAAGGAGATTCGGGACGGGGTGGAGATTTTGGAGAGGTGTTTGCAGGAGGGCGGGGACCAGGCCGTGGGACTTATTCCGCAATAATATAGAATACTTTGTCCGGATTGTTTATTGTTGATAATTTTTATTTTTGTACATAATTTATATTTATGAGTTTAAAGAACTGCCAGTAAGTGAATACTGGCAGTTTTTCAGATTGGCTTTTGTGTTAGTTAATGCTAAGACCAGCGCTTGCGTATCCGGCAATTGTATTGACTAATGTGATGCCGCTGGCGGTGGCTGAGAATACTAACATCAGCCGCGTTTGAGCTGTTACAGGGATATTGAGTCCTGTAAGAGCGCCATTTAATAATGTTCCGATGGATATAACACCGGAAAGGGATGGCGTCAGGCTGATCAAAGTTCCGGCAATCGGTGTAAATACGTTGTTTGGCGTTGTTGACTGGTAGATTTGTGCATTTACTGTAATGGTAGAACCTATTAAGGAAAGTGCTAAAGTAGTACTAAAGAATGCACTGAACGAGGTGATAACGCCATTACGTGGAACCTGGAAAGCAAAGTTTGAAAGAGTTCCGCTTGCATTTGTAATGTTTATGGAAGAGCCAAGCAGTGTAAGTCCCTGTGCGCTGCTTCCAAAGCCTACAAAGGCAGGAAGTCCGGCAAGACCTCCGGCAATGGTTGTTAAAGCGACCGGGAGTCCTGATGCAAATGGAATAATTGCGCCTGTGCCTGCAATACCAGTAGGTCCGGCAGGCCCAGTAGGTCCGGTGGCGCCAGTAGGTCCTGCAGGTCCGACAGCGCCGTCAGCGCCAGTAGGTCCGGTAGGCCCTGCAGGTCCGACAGCGCCGTCAGCTCCGGTAGGCCCGGTAGGTCCGGCAGGTCCGGCAGCGCCGTCAGCGCCAGTAGGTCCGGTAGGCCCTGCAGGTCCGGCAGCGCCGTCAGCTCCGGTAGGCCCGGTAGGCCCTGCAGGTCCGGCAGCGCCGTCAGCGCCAGTAGGTCCGGTAGGCCCTGCAGGTCCGACAGCGCCGTCAGCGCCAGTAGGTCCGGTAGGCCCTGCAGGTCCGGCAGCGCCGTCAGCGCCAGTAGGTCCGGTAGGCCCTGCAGGTCCGACAGCGCCGTCAGCGCCAGTAGGTCCGGTAGGCCCTGCAGGTCCAACAGCGCCATCAGCGCCAGTAGGTCCGGTAGGCCCTGCAGGTCCAACAGCGCCATCAGCGCCAGTAGGTCCGGTAGGCCCTGCAGGTCCGACAGCGCCGTCTGCTCCGGTAGGTCCAACAGGTCCGGCAGCGCCGTCTGCGCCAGTAGGCCCTGCAGGTCCGACAGCACCGTCTGCACCAGTAGCGCCGGTAGGTCCTATTGGTCCAGCTGCGCCATCAGCGCCAGTAGCGCCAGTAGGTCCGGCAGGTCCGGTAGGTCCGGTGGCACCAGCAGCGCCGGTAGGCCCTGCAGGTCCGGTGGCACCGTCATCTCCAGGGCAGCCTTTTGGGCCTTGTGTGCCGATTGGTCCGGTTACACCTTGAATACCTTGTGGTCCGGTTACGCCTTGCGGGCCCATGGCTCCGGTAGGTCCGGCAGGTCCGGTAGGCCCTGGAATGCCTCTTGGGCCTTGCGGGCCGATTTCACCCTGCGGGCCGATCGGTCCGGCAGGTCCGGTAGGTCCGGCAGGTCCCTGTGGTCCGATTTCGCCTTGCGGACCTTCACAGCCGGGATCGCCTTTTGGCCCGATATCACCGCGAACACCCTGGATACCCTGAATGCCCTGCGGGCCTGCGTAGCCTCTTGGGCCTGCGTAACCCCTTGGCCCGGTGTTGCCAGTCGGTCCGACAGGTCCGGTATTGCCTCTTGGGCCTCTTGCGCCCGGAGTTCCTGGAATGCCCTGTGGTCCCATAGGGCCGGGATCGCCTTTGTCGCCTTTCGGACCCGGACAGCCGGTATCACCCTGAATACCTTGTGGTCCCATAGGCCCCTGATCCCCTTTTGGCCCGGCAGGACCGCGTTCGCAGCAGTGGGACGGGCAAGGGTTTTCACAACAGTGAGACGGGCATGGATTCTCACAGCAGCAGGAAGAACCCGTATGATCATAGTTTTGGGAAGGATACTGATTTTGATTGCAGTTATATAAATGATTTTGATTCATAGTAAACACATCCTTACTTAAATGATTTAGAAAAAAACTTAGAAAATATCTTTTTCTAAAACTATCTTATGCAGCTTGGAAATGATTGCTACTTTAAGCTGGCAAAATATTGTTTATTGTAAAGATAGGACGGAGAATAAGGCTTGCAGGCGCCAGCTTTTTCATTGTATGCTTCGGCCTTTTTGCGGTCTCCGGTTTTATCGTAGCATACACATAATTGCAAATAGGGGATATAATCATAACAATCCGGCAGGACAAACCCGCCGGAAGATTCTTGTTTGGATGTATGCAGTGCGGTTTCGTACCAGTAGATGGCGGTGCGGTAGTTTTGGCGTTCCAGAAAATATCTGCCAATTTCACAGCATAATTCCGCTCTTGGAAGATCAAAGCTCATGCTGCGCAAAAGGGTTGTCAGCGCGGCCGCTTCCTGTCCAAGCTGGAAGTAGCAAGCAGCGCAGATCGAACATGCCTCTATTTTATTTTCGATCCATGCGTCTGGCAGGAGAAGAAACTGTTCCAATACGGAAACGGCTTTTTGATACTGCTTATGATAATACAGTTCCCTTGCATAGTAATATTGCTGCCGTGGGTCCAGGCTTTTTCCTTCGGCGATCAGTTTTTGATATATTTTTAAATTCCGGTCAGGATCACCGCCGTTTATTTTTTTGTGACTGATGGCAAGATCTGAATAAAAGATTCTGCCGCTTGGTGGAATTACTTCATGGACAGCTCCTAACCAGCGGTATTGCGGGCAGTTTTTGATCCATCGTTCTCTAAAATAGGAAAAAGAAGGGTTTCCGGCTTCATCAAAAGCAGTATGGTATTTCATCATTACCATATCAGTATCCGGCGGCAGAGACTGCTTTAATTGCAGAAATTTGTCTTTTTCAGAGTCTTCCAGAACATCATCGGCATCCATCCACATACAATAGTCCATGGTTGCTTTGGAAAAGGATTCGTTTCTGGCGGCAGAGAAGTCGTCTTTCCATGGATAGGAATAGATTTTGGATGTATATTTGGATACGATATCTACCGTCCGGTCTGTGGAACCGGTATCTACGATAATAATTTCATCTACGAGATCTGCTACGCTTTCAAGACAGCGGGCGATATGGATCTCTTCATTTTTAACAATCATACATAGGCTTATGGTCGGCATATAAATTCCTCCATCTTTTATAAATTATTGTCCGTAACCGTTCAGGTCACCTGCTGAACGGTTACGATTGTCTGCAGAGTTTTTCGAGGCTCAGGTCCATTTGGATCTTGCAAGCGTCCGCTGATGAATGCCATGCAAAGGACATTGTAGAGCTGTCCGGGATTTCGATAATAAAAGATCGGGATATTACGAGCATGCCTTTTCGATTGGATGCTTCCGCATATGCGGTATAGAGCGTCTGCTTTTGTTTGTTTAATACAGGTGTGAGTTTGATAAAACAATGCCGCTTCATAACGGCGGAAATATAATAATTGATGGAATAGTAACCTGGAGTCAGCGCGATCGAATAGTTGTCATACAGAGTAATATTCATGGTGATATCCGGGATTTCGATTTTAAGCGGAAGACGGGACCGTTCCGGTATTACAAGTTCCTGTCCGCAAAAGCATGCAAAAATACTGTTTTGCGGATAACCGGCAGGCCCGACTGGCCCGCGTATGCCCTTTTCACCTCTTGGCCCCTGCGGCCCTGTAACGCCCTGCGGCCCCTGCGGTCCTGTAACGCCCTGCGGCCCCTGCTCCCCGCGCTCTCCCGGACAACCAGCAGGCCCGGGCTTTCCTCTTGGTCCCATCGGGCCTTGGAGTCCTCTTATTTCTGCTGGGACAGGTACACAATTGCAGGAAGATGGGTAAGCGCAGGCAGTATGATTGTCACAGAAAGGACAGGCACAGGAATGATGGCTGTCACAGGAAGGGCAGACACAGGAATTAAGATTGCCGCCGGAAGGACAGGTACAAGCAGGATGGCTGCCGCCGGACGGATCAGCACAAGGATTACGACTGTCATCAGGAGAAGGACAAGCACAAGGATGATGATCGTCACCGGAGGAAGGACAGGGGCAAGTAGTGTGGCTGTCGCAGGAGGAAGCGGTTTCCTCTGTATTCTGGATACATGGATGGGAAGATGGCTCTGGTGTGCCGGCAGTTGTTTCATGTATCAGATTAGAAGAAGTCTGAGCCGCATTTTGATTACAATTTCTGGCTGGCATTCGCATACCAAACAGGTTTGGCGGTGGGAATATAAAATTAGATCGGAAATTATTCAATAAAATCACCTCATTTCTGCTATTTGTTACGGAAAGTTATATTATGGAACTGATTGGCTTAGAGTTCCTGATTACAATAAATTATATGCATGGGAAATAAATTCGTTGTCAGAAATAACGAAGGCTTTTTAGAAACTGGAACTTTAAGATGAATGATTTGGGCTGGATCATGGACGGAGTGAAACTCGCTTTGATCTGGCTCTAAGAAACTATCTTGCAGAGTATGAAAAAGTGGGAATTTGTCCGAAGCATTTTGAGAGTGTGACAGAATTTGTGGAGGATTACAATAAAAATTCTGAAGATATATAAAAGGAAGTGGAATTATCATAAGAAAAAGAATACGATTATTATCAGGTAAAGAAGCGGCTGAGATGGTTTCATCCATTTTTGAATGGGAAGCAGTTCTTAGACACAGCCTTGCATTTTATAGCTGCAATGATATTCTTAGAAGCCATAAAATGCAACACGGTATCTAAAGATCACGTTCAAAACGGTTATATGTTTTGTAATGATGCAGCGGCTCAACGGAGGATCACAGCGATTGCCGCTGAGCCGCAGACAGATTTATTCTCCGGTTTCCTTCATTTTCATTGCCCGCACTTTTAACGGAAGCCCGAACAGCGTAATAAATCCTTCCGCATCGTGATGGTCATACAAATCTCCAGTTGTAAAGCTTGCCAAAGATTCGCTGTACAGTGAATATGGAGAAGTTGTCCCGGCCTTAATGATATTTCCTTTATAAAGACGGAATTTTACTTCGCCGGTTACATACTTCTGTGTGGATTCCACAAAAGCCTGAACAGCTTCACGCAGCGGTGTAAACCATTTTCCTTCGTATACAATCTGCGCCATCTTATTGCCCATATCTTTTTTTACTTCCATGGTCGCACGGTCCAGTACCAGCTCTTCCAGCTGCTGCTGTGCTTCCATCAGAATCGTTCCGCCAGGAGTCTCGTATACGCCGCGGCTCTTCATGCCGACCACGCGGTTTTCTACGATATCTACGATCCCGATGCCGTGCTTGCCGCCCAGGCGGTTCAGTTCGCGGATAAGGTCGGATACTTTCATCGGTGTGCCGTTGATGGATTTCGGTACGCCTGCTTCAAAGGTCATGGTTACATATTCGCCCTCATCAGGCGCTTTTTCAGGAGTAACGCCGAGAACCAGCAAGTGGTCATAATTCGGTTCGTTTGCAGGATCTTCCAATTCCAGGCCCTCATGGCTGATATGCCACAGATTGCGGTCGCGGCTGTAGCTGCTGTCCGCGGAAAACGGAAGGTCGATGCCATGTGCTTTGCAGTAAGCAATTTCAGATTCTCTGGAATCCATCGTCCATTTGTCGTCGCGCCATGCAGCGATGATTTTAAGGTCTGGTGCGAGCGCTTTGATCGTCAGCTCAAAACGGATCTGGTCGTTGCCTTTTCCGGTAGCGCCGTGGCAGATCGCGGATGCGCCTTCTTTTCGCGCGATCTCGACTAATTTTTTTGCAATGCCCGGACGTGCCATAGAGGTGCCGAGCAGATATTTATTTTCGTATACGGCCCCTGCCTGGACACAAGGGATAATATAGTCTTCACAAAACTCGTCGGTAATGTCTTCAATGTATAATTTTGCAGCGCCGGATAATTTCGCGCGTTCTTCCAGCCCGTCCAGTTCGCTTTCCTGCCCGCAGTCCACGCAGCAGCAGATAACCTCGTAATCGTAGTTTTCTTTTAGCCATGGGATAATAGCGGTAGTATCAAGTCCGCCTGAGTATGCCAGTACAACTTTTTCTTTCATGGTAAACAAGTCCTTTCTAAAAATAAGTTTTCAGGTGAGTTTGTAAGCTTTTTAAAACTGCACATGCCTATGTTGGGCGTTCGTGCAGCACAGATATTACTATACATCAGTTATTTTAAAAGCGCAAGTGATTTTTTATGCAATAAATATAAATAATTATGCATAGATCTGTCTGGGAGAATCTAAGTGGACGGATGCAGCCAAGATCGGAATAATTGTTCTGCCTGCTCTAAAATTTGGGGTTGCTCGGGCGCCTGATTCTGCATAAAAATAACTGATATTTATACAGAAACTATGTGATTATGCATAAATATTCAAAAAATACAGAAAAATATTAGAAAATGCTTGTGCTTTTGGATTATTTATATTAGTATAGAATTTGTTTGAAAAGCCGCGGGCGGCTGGAATTGTGAAATAGGATAAAACAGAAAGAATAAAAAGAGGTGGATCATTATGATAAAGGCAGGCATTATAGGCGCGACCGGATATGCTGGTGCGGAACTGGTGCGGATTTTGACAGGGCATAAAGACGTATCTGTGATGTGGCTGGGTTCCAGAAGCTATATTGATCAAAAATATGCGTCGGTCTACCAAAATATGTTTGAGCTGGTGGAAGGGAACTGTCTGGATGACAGGCTGGAGGATCTGGTAAAGCAGGCCGATGTAGTGTTTACGGCAACGCCGCAGGGATATTTGGCGTCTGTGATGAAGGAGGAATATCTGACGCAGGCGAAGTTTATTGATCTAAGTGCGGATTACCGGATCAAAGATGTGTCTGTGTATGAGCAGTGGTACCAGATCGAACACAAGTCCCCGCAGTTTTTGGAAGAAGCGGTGTACGGCCTGTGTGAGATCAACAGGGACCAGGTAAAGCAGGCAAGGCTTGTGGCAAATCCGGGCTGTTATACGACTTGTTCGATTTTAACCGCATATCCGCTCTTAAAAGAAGGTCTGATTGATCCGGATACTTTGATTATCGATGCCAAAAGCGGTACATCCGGGGCTGGCAGGGGTGCGAAGGTAAATAACCTTTTTTGCGAGGTGAATGAAAATATAAAAGCGTATGGCATTGCAACGCACCGCCATACGCCGGAGATTGAAGAGCAGCTCGGTTACGCGGCGGGGCGTAAGATCACGGTCAGCTTTACGCCGCACCTGGTTCCGATGAACCGCGGAATATTGGCGACTGAATATGCGTCTCTCCTTCCAAAATCAGACGGCAGTCTTCCGACAGAAGCAGAAATCCGGGAAGTTTACCGCAGCTATTATCAAGAAGAAACATTTGTTCGTGTGTTGGAACCAGGCATGTTCCCGGAGACAAAATGGGTGGAAGGCAGCAACTATATGGATATAAGCTTTCAGACAGACCCGCGCACCGGGCGCATTATTATGATCGGGGCAATTGATAACCTGGTGAAAGGCGCGGCGGGACAGGCTGTTCAGAATATGAACCTGATGTTCGGCCTGCCGGAATCTGAAGGGCTTCGTCTGGTACCGCTGTTCCCATAGACAAAGCGATCAAACGTGACGGCGATGTGTTTTCCGGTTTGTGGAAGATACAGTTTGCGGAAATAATTTTAAGGCAGCAGTTCCAAGGGTGATTGGAACTGTGATCTTTTAAGACATGTTCCGGGCCGTGGATAAGTTTTTATTTAGTAGAAAGAGTGGAAAGACAGGGAAAATGTGGAAAGAAAAAATAGCTGGAGAGCAGGACGTACAGCCGGAAGCGCCGTCACCGGATAAGCAGCCAAAAGCGGCGCAGAACAATAGAATGCAGCCGGAGGAAGTGCAGATCCGCGAAATGCAGCTGGAAGATTACGGACAGGTGCATGCGCTTTGGATGACGATTCATGGTTTTGGCATCCGCAGCATTGACGATTCCAGAGAGGGAGTCAGCCGTTTCTTAAAACGAAATCCTCATACCAGCGTCGTTGCGCAGTGCCAGGGACGCGTGATCGGTTCGATTCTGTGCGGGCATGACGGCAGGCGGGGCTGTTTTTACCATGTATGCGTCCATGAGGCATACCGCAAGCAGGGAATCGGCAAATCAATGGCAGTATTTGCGATGAAGGCGCTGCAGAAAGAGCAGATCAACAAAGTTTCCCTGATTGCTTTTAAAGAAAACGAAATCGGGAACTATTTTTGGAAGCGTGTCGGATGGACGTTCCGCGATGATTTGAATTATTATGATTTTACCTTAAATGATGCAAATATTACGTTATTTAACCAGTGAGAAAAGGAGAACAACATGGCAATCGAAGAAAGATCCATGGACGAAGTGCTGCAGAAGGCTTCCGTTCTGATCGAAGCGCTGCCTTATATCCAGCGCTTTAACCGCAAAATTATCGTCGTAAAATACGGCGGCAGTGCAATGGTAGATGACAGCCTGAAACGGAGCGTGATCGAAGACGTCACTTTGCTAAAGCTGGTCGGATTCAAACCGATTATCGTACACGGCGGCGGCAAAGAGATCAGCCGCTGGGTTGAAAAATCCGGTATGGAGCCAAGATTTATCAACGGTCTGCGCGTGACTGACGAGCCGACGATGGAAATCGCGGAAATGGTATTAAATAAAGTTAATAAATCGCTGGTGCAGCTTGTCGAACAGTTAGGCGTGCTTGCAGTCGGCGTCAGCGGCAAAGACGGCGGTATGTTAAAGGTCGAAAAAAAATACGCTGACGGCGAAGATATCGGTTATGTCGGAGATATCAAAGAGGTCAATCCAAAGATTTTATACGACCTGCTGGAAAAAGATTTTCTGCCGATCGTCGCCCCGATCGGTCTGGATGATGCGTACAACACCTATAATATTAATGCAGATGACGCGGCCTGTGCGATCGCGCGGGCTGTCAGCGCGGAAAAACTGGCGTTTTTAACGGATATTGAAGGTGTATACAAAGACCCGCAGGATTCGTCTACGCTGATTTCCGAACTTCCGGTGTCCGAAGCAAAGGAACTGATTGGCAGCGGCTTTATCGGCGGCGGGATGCTTCCGAAGCTGCATAACTGCATCGACGCCATTGACAACGGCGTATCCAGGGTGCATATTTTAGACGGCAGAATTCCGCACTGCCTGCTTTTGGAGATTTTTACCAATAAGGGAATCGGAACGGCAATTCTAGGGGATAAGGAGACGAAATATTATCATGAATAAGACGGAATATATCGAAGCGGCCGAACAAGCTATCCTGCATACATACAACCGTTTTCCGGCTGTGTTTGACCATGGAAAAGGCGTATACCTGTATGATACAGACGGCAGGCAGTATTTGGACTTTGCTTCGGGCATCGGTGTGATGGCGCTTGGCTATGGCAACGAGGAATACAGTCAGGCCCTGAAAGACCAGACGGACAGACTGCTGCATACATCGAACCTGTATTACAACGTACCTACGATGCAGGCGGCGCAAAAAGCGCTGAAGGCCAGCGGCATGGACCGCATTTTCTTTACAAACAGCGGGGCAGAGGCCGTCGAAGGAGCAATAAAGGCAGCCAGAAAATATGCTTATACAAGAGACGGCCGCGCCGGGCATGAGATCATTGCGATGCAAGGGTCTTTTCACGGCAGAACCATCGGCGCTTTGTCTGTAACCGGAAACGACCATTACAGAGAACCGTTTGAGCCGTTGATGGGAGGTGTGCGTTTTGCAAATCTGAATGATTTGGAAAGTGTCAAAAACCAGGCAACAGACTGCACATGCGCCATTATTCTCGAGACGATCCAAGGAGAAAGCGGCGTCCATCCGGCGACACAGGAATTTTTAGAAGGCGTGCGCAGTCTTTGCGACGAACACGACATTTTGCTGATCTTAGATGAGATCCAGTGCGGCATGGGCCGTACCGGGCAGATGTTCGCCTGGCAGCATTCCGGCGTCCGGCCGGACATTATGACAGCCGCAAAAGCGCTTGGCTGCGGCATTCCGGTTGGCGCCTTTTTCATGACGGAACGCGTCGCGGAAAAATCGCTGGCGCCTGGCGACCATGGAACGACTTATGGAGGCAATCCGTTTGCGGGCGCAGCAGTCAGCAAAGTATTTGATTTGTATGAAAGCTTACATCTGGTGGAGCATGTCAGAAAAGTATCCGTATATCTGGAGCGGCAGCTTGATGAAATAATAAAACACTACGGTTTTCTGACCAGCCGGCGCGGTATGGGCTTGATGCAGGGGATTGTAACAGAGAAAAATTCGGCTGAGATAGCCGCAAAAGCGCTTGACGCAGGACTGATCGTAATTACAGCCGGGGCAGACGTAATACGGATACTTCCGCCTCTTGTAATTACAGAGGCTGATGTAGATGAAATGATCCGGATCTTTCGGGGTGTGCTGGATACATTTTAAGTACTTAAGAACCAAAAGTGACAACTCCCCGGACGTATGCGTGTCAGCTCGTCTCATTTCGCTGACACGCAATACAGATTGAATGTTCGATTTTATATGAAAATCCAATATCGCTGAATGATACCGCTTTTACTGATACCGGCTGTGTCATCGACTTCATTTTTCAGTACACCTCCATTTTTTAGAATCGTTTTTTGTGATGCCTGATTATTTTTGTCACAGGGTAATAAAAGAGTCTCGTTTCAAAATCTATCCATTCTTCAAAGGAATGGACATCTTCCAGCCCTGCACACCCGGCGAAGCTGTTTCCATGTTCTTCCATTTCTTTTTTATAGGACATCACTTGTTGTGCATATTGCTGTGATGGTCTGGTTAATAATAACTTACACATGATAGTTTCCTCCTGAATTTCGATTGGGATGGGATGTTTTTTAAGGGAAACGAAATCCTATCAAACAGCATAGCACATAACGTATTAGAATAGATCAGCGGATTGAAAATGGGGATTTTGAGTTTACCTTTTCTGCAGCGAAACGCGGCTAAAAGCAGATATTAATTTCTAATACTCTCTTTTTTGTGCATCATAAGAGAGGAAGTAAGCAACTGAAAGAAGTATCATAATTTCTAAAAAAGGAGTAGAAGCAATGGAATGGATCGACAGACTAAATAAAACAATTACCTATATTGAGGAACATCTTGCAGGAGAAATCAGCTATCCTGAGCTTGCGCACATAGCCTGCTGTTCGACGTATCATTTTCAAAGAATGTTTGCATATATGGCAGGTATTCCGCTTTCGGAATATATCCGCCGCAGGCGAATGTCTTTAGCTGCAGCTGATTTGCAAAGCGGGAAAGAAAAAATCGTTGATATTGGCATGAAATATGGTTATTCTTCTCCGACTGCATTTAACCGGGCGTTTCAAAGTGTGCATGGCATCGCGCCGTCAATAGCGAAAAAAGAAGGAACGCCGATCAAGTCCTATCCGCCAATCAGTTTCAAAATCACTGTCAAAGGCGCAGAGGAATTGAAGTATCACTTGGAAGTGAAAGAATCTTTTCGTATTGTAGGCGTGTCCTTCCCATTGGATCAGGAACTGGAACATAATTTTAAAACCGTCCCGCAAATGTGGCAAAACGCAGCGGTTGACGGCACGTTAGAAAAGATTGCATCGTTGATGAATCAGCAGCCTATGGGCGTTTTGGGAGTAAGTGTCTGCAATGAGGAAGAGGAATGGCGGTATTTTATAGCTGTATCTTCCTCTGTGGATGTGGATCATTCTTTTGATGAATATGTGATACCTGCCTGCACCTGGGCTGTTTTTAGCGGAACTGGCACAGGCTTGTCTATACAGGAATTGGAACAACGCGTTGTAACAGAATGGCTTCCGACATCCGGATTTGAATTTGGGAACGCTCCTGATCTCGAGGTCTATCTAAATTCCGACCCAAACAATATGCAGTATGAAGTCTGGATACCAATTAAAAAAGTATGAGGCTGTAACGCGTGATGGGCTATGACTTTATTATGAACCAGAAACGCTATCAAACATGCAGATATATGGCTTTTATGCTGCTGATAAAATAGCTGGTAAGTTTACAGCAGCAATTTTAAAACAATTCCAAAAAATGGAGAAACCCACGCTTAATATAATTAGGAATTTGCTTGGGTTCTGCATCTTTTTGATTCACATAACAGATAAAATAAGAAAAAATTTGATATAATTTCTGAAAATTTAGCGAAAAATATAAGATTCACAAATTATCAGTCAATTTACCGCAAACATGATATTTACTTTCCAGTCAAAAAGCTGTATAGTGAGTACCAGAAAAAAGATGCGTCACAGAGATCGGTTATTCCCGGTCAAAATCCAAAAATACTCATAGAACAAATAGCAACTCTAACAGACAGAAAGGATCAGATATTATGATAACATCCATGCAAACGCAAACCTACGCAAAGTCCATTGGAATGTATGACCCGCGTTTTGAACATGACAGCTGCGGGATCGGGGCTGTTGTGAATATCAAAGGCGTAAAAACACATGCCACGGTAGAAAACGCGTTAAAAATCGTTGAAAACCTTCAGCACCGTGCCGGTAAGGACGCGGAAGGAAAGACCGGGGATGGTGTCGGGATTCTGCTGCAGATTTCCTACCGTTTTTTTGCCAAAGCGTGCAGGCCGCTTGGGATTGAGCTGGGCGGAGAGCGGGAATTTGGCGTCGGCATGTTCTTTTTTCCGCAGGATGAATTTAAGCGCCGCCGTGCGATGAAGATGTTTGAGGTTATTGTGGAAAAAGAAGGTATGGAATTCCTTGGCTGGAGAAAGGTGCCGACGGCGCCGGAGAAGCTTGGCAAAAAGGCTGTGGACTGTATGCCGTATATTATGCAGGGATTTGTCAGACGTCCGCAGGGTACGGAAATGGGGCTGGCGTTTGACCGCAAGCTGTATGTTGTGCGCCGTGTGTTCGAGCAGTCGAATGATTTTACGTATGTATGTTCGCTGTCCAGCCGTACGATTGTGTATAAGGGGATGTTTCTGGTTGACCAGCTGCGTATGTTTTTTACGGATCTGCAGGATGCGGATTATGAGAGTGCCATTGCGACTGTGCATTCCAGATTTTCTACCAATACCAATCCGAGCTGGGAGCGTGCGCATCCGAACCGATTGATTGTGCATAACGGGGAGATTAATACGATCCGGGGCAACGTTGATAAGATGTATGGGCGTGAGGAGACAATGACTTGCGGTACACTGGATGCGGAATTATCCAAAGTGCTTCCGGTCGTGCATGCGGAAGGATCGGATTCGGCGCAGCTGGATAATACGCTGGAATTTCTAATGATGAGCGGGATGCCGCTGCCGCTTGCGGTCATGATTATGATTCCGGAGCCTTGGTCGCATAATGATACGAT
>VSNY01000080.1 GCA_009774535.1 Lachnospiraceae bacterium | reverse complement strand
AATGGATTTTTACCAGGAATAAATTTTTACTAAGAATAGATTTTTACCAGGAATAAATTTTTACTAAGAATAGATTTTTACCAGGAATAAATTTTTTACATAGAAGGGATGGATACTGTGAAATGGTTTCCCGATATTTTCAAAAAGATGGATAAAACCAAGTGGATGATCTTAGGACTTGGCGGAATCCTGCTGCTTGTGATCGCAATTCCCACAGAGCGCGGTCAAAGCACGAATGACCTTGCCACACTGGAACAAGAGCCTGCGGACAGTTTGTCACAGGACCGTTTTATCCGGACATATAAAAAACAGCTGGCGGACGATCTGGAACAGGCGCTGACCAGTATGGACGGAGTTGGGAAGGTACGTGTGATGATTACCTTTCAAGACAGCGGAGAAGCAATTGTAGAAAAAGATGTGATCAAATCTTCCAGCGGTCAGAACAACACCCAGACCGGCAGCCAGTACCAGGAATCCACGGTTTATCTGGAGGAAAACAACAGGGAGCCTTATGTTTCCCAACAGAAGCTGCCTGCGGTGGAAGGCGTGCTGGTAGTCGCACAGGGAGGAGGGGATTCCAGGGTCAAACAGGAGATTTCAGATGTTGTACAAGCGTTATTTCCAGTTCAGGTACATAAGATTAAAATTGTAAAAATGCAGGAGTAAGGGTTATAAGTAAGAAGCCGGATGCATACAATGAAAATAGGAAAATAAGACCATGCAGGGAGAAGGAATCGATATGAAAAAACTTTTTAAAAAGAATCAGATCATTATTACCGCATTGGCGCTGATGATCGCGGCAGCAGGGTATTTAAGCTATACGCACAGCAGCATTTCCGATGAAGGACTGACGCAGACCAGTGCGGAACTGACAGAAGAAGACTACGATATTGTATACGACGAGACACTGACAGACGCGGAAATTTTTACGGAGACAGAGGCGGATCCGGCAGCTGATGACGCGGACGAAAAATCTGACGAGAAAAAAGACAACAAGAAAGACGCGGCTGGCAAAAACACGGAAGATCCGGATGCGGCAAAGAAAGATCAAACAAATGAAACTGCCGATGGAAAAAATGCGGCGGCAACCGACGGCGAAGCAGTTGCGTCTTCGGATTCTCAGGATACCGAGATTAAAAACCCGGGAGAAACCGTCCTTACGAGTACGAATGTATCTAATATCGATTTTGCGGTAGAAGCCAAATTAAATCGCGAACAGGTGCGTTCCCAGAACAAAGAGGATCTAATGGAAGTGATCAACAGTACAGCGCTTTCGGATCAGGAAAAGCAAAACGCCGTCGATAAGATGGTTACGCTGACCGATATCGCGCAGCGGGAATCAGATGCGGAGATGCTGCTCGAAGCAAAGGGATTT
Source organism: Lachnospiraceae bacterium (assembly GCA_009774535.1). Lineage (GTDB taxonomy): Bacteria > Bacillota > Clostridia > Lachnospirales > Lachnospiraceae > Eubacterium_J. The sequence continues at coordinate 15,157 of VSNY01000080.1, read as the reverse complement.
ACCGATGTGGTAGTAAGCATTACAGATGACGCGGCTGATGTCGTACTGAATATGGGCGACGTTACAGACGCCAAACGCGCGCAAATCGAGGACATTGTAAAACGTAAGACAAAAGTGTCCGCGGAACATATCGTTATTACGCCGATTACAACAACAAAGGACGCGAAAAAGAAGTAGCAAAAGCCGCTGGAAGGAAGAGGCTACATAACTAAAACAGAAACCAAAAGGACACTTTCTAAAAATATTGTTAGAAAGTGTCCTTTTGGTGCGTATGGAGATATGAGAAAAATCTTTTGCTTCCCAAATCATAGGGCCGATTCTGCTTTGCTGCATATAATATGTCAAAAGTATGGATGGACAGCATAATTGTCTGTCCGGTTTTGTTACGATTGCAGACAAAAATGGTGCCATTTTGAGGAGGGAGAATATGGGTAATCATCTGGTATGGGATGATCGATTTAATATAGGTGTCGATATCATCGACAAAGAACACAAAAAACTGTTTCAGATTATAAACAGGCTTTTTGCATTTACCGAACAGGAAAACAAGGGGCCGTGGGTCTGTCAGGAAGGGATCAAATATTTTAAGGAACATGCGCTCAAGCACTTTGCGGAGGAAGAAAATTATATGGCATTGATCTCTTATCATGATCTGGAAACACATAAGCGCCTGCACGAAGATTTCAGCCATCATACACTTCCTGCACTCGAAAAAGAACTGGAACAAACGGATTTTTCCAAAGAAGCGATTCAGCATTTTCTGGGCGTCTGCGCCGGATGGCTGATCGGCCATACGCTGACAGAAGACCATGCGATTGCGCAGAATGAAACAAGCAGGTGGGTGAATCTGATGCCGGAGGAAGAACAGTTTTTGGTCAAACAGACGATCATCAGACGGCTGCACGAGATGTTTGGTCTGGATACGCAGGCCGTCAGTGAATGTTATGGGGCAGAACGGTTTGGCAGCGGAATATATTACCGTCTGATCTATGGTTCGGGGGATGGCATGCAGCGGGAAATTATCCTTGTATTTGAAGAAAAACTGCTGATCCATACAATGGGAAAGCTGCTTGCGGATTCGTCAGGAAGATTAAGCGCCATGCTGCTGAATGCGGCCCGTTATACGGCGAGACAATTTGTGGAAAGTATCCGCAAGCGGTTTCCGTCTATGCAGCAGTACCAGATGGAGCGGGAGAACCTGCTGACCTATGAACAGTTCCAGCAGGTTTATGAATGCCAGCTGCCGCAGTACAGCCTGTTATTTGACACGGGAGAAGGATACTTTGCATACTGTGCCATGACGCCGCGGCAAAGGAAGCGGCAAAGCATTACCAGGCAGGAGTATAAAATTGCAGAAATCAATAAATATTTGAACGCTAAGGAGCAGGATGACAGCAGACAAAAGAGAAAACTTCTTGTAGTTGATGATTCCGATACGGTCCGCCTGGCGATGAAAGGGCTGCTGGAGGAAGACTATCGGATCGATCTGGCTGATTCGGGGGCGTCTGCAATCCGCAGCATGACTTTGGAACGGCCGGATTTGATTTTGCTGGATTATGATATGCCGGTATGTGACGGTGCACAGGTGCTTTGGATGATACGGGAAGAAAAGGAGTTTGCGGATATTCCGGTATTTTTTTTAACGGGTAAGGTAGATAAGGAGAGCGTGAACAAGGTGCTGCCGTTAAAGCCGGAAGGGTATCTGCTGAAAAGTTCGAAGCCGGCAGAGATTAAGAAGAATATTGACCGCTATTTTGAGCGGAAGGGGAAGTAAAAGCTGCCAGGAAGCTGTGCCAGCTTCCCCATAATTTTTGTGGAGGCTTCCGGATGCGTTTCGCATGTTTCGCACGACTGCGCCGTATCCCTGGCTGCAGACAGCCAGGGATACGGCGCTTTGGATCTTTGATCTATTACAGGCTTCGCGTTAAAATATCGCTGTTTTTTAAAAATTCTTCGATTGTAAAAAATCCAAGCCGCTGGATTAAGTCGATCACGTATGGATTTTCCGCGGGAGTCCGGTACAATGCTTTTTTTGCGTAGGCGTCAACCAGCGCCTTTCCCTGTTCCATCGGAATAACCCGTTTGGGGCCGCCGACACATCCGCCGTCGCACGCCATGCCTTCAAAAAAATTCCCGGTTGTATTTCCTTCCAGAATGTCCTGCAGCAGTTTTTTACAGTTGCTGACACCGTTTGCGCAGACCGGATCTACCTGGCAGTCCGTATCGATATTCCGCACACATTCCCGCACTGCCTGGCTGACGCCGCCGGTGCGTGCATAGAGCCGTCCGGCGCTGGCGGAGTGTTCTTTGACCTCTTCTTTCATATGGGAAAAATCTACCTGGAACGTTGCAAACATCGTATCCAGTTCTTCAAAAGTCAGCACGCAGTCGATCGCTCCTTTTAAATCCGGTTCTTTGGCTTCTGCTTTTTTGGCAAGGCACGGGCCGATAAATATGGTGCGGCAGCCTTTGTGCAGCTGTTTGGCGACCCGGCCGCAGGCGATCATAGGGGATACGGAAGCCGGAAGGTGTTCTACAATTTTGCTGAAATCTTTGCGGATTAACTTGATCCAGACTGGACAGCAGCAGCTGGTCAGCTGGAAAGCGTCTGGTTTTTGCATATTATGATAAAATTCCAGCGCTTCTTTTAAGGTTAGGATATCTGCGAAAGCGGCTACCTCGATCATACCGGAGAACCCGATCTGCTTTAACGCAGTCCGGATTTTGGAAGGTGTTGCGGTTTCCCCGAACTGTCCGATAAAGGCGGGCGCCATTAGGGCGTAGACCGGGTGGCTTTCGTCTTTTAATAGTTCTAAAGCTTTGACAGAGTCATGGCTGAACGTCAGGTTTTCATTTTTGCACGCTTCGATGCATTTGGCGCAGCCTGTGCATTTTTCCGGATCAAAGGATACCTGGCCGTCCTGGATCGTAAGGGCGGAGAAGGTACAGGCTGCAACGCAGGAACCGTCTTTGCAGTCGCATGTATCCATTTTCCAGACAAGCGGGTGGTCGTCGGGATGCAGCAGGCAGTCCAGCTGGTGCTGCTCTTTGCGGCTTAAGTTTTTTGGAAGAGGGGTGTTGTCTTTTTTCGCCTTAAGGACATGGCGGTGCAGTTCGTTGAAGGTGATCATGATTGTATGGCTCCTTTTTGATGTTTGTAAATACATATGGATAAATAATTGTATGTAGTATGCGCGTATGCTGAGGTTTTATGCAGGATCATCTTGACATCTGCACACCGCTATACTAAAATTACGTTTACTGGCAGGAATATCCGTATTTTGATCTTTCCGGCCGGACGAAGAATCAGCGATATGCTGAATAAACTGGAGGAACATACCGTGGCAGATTTACGTCAGGAAATAGAGAAAAGAAGAACGTTCGCAATTATATCCCATCCGGATGCAGGCAAGACAACTTTAACAGAAAAATTTTTGCTGTACGGCGGGGCAATCAATCTGGCAGGTTCCGTAAAAGGCAAAGCGACTGCCAGGCATGCGGTTTCAGACTGGATGGAGATTGAAAAGCAAAGAGGTATTTCCGTAACCTCTTCCGTGCTGCAGTTTCATTATGACGGGTACTGCATCAATATCCTGGATACGCCCGGACATCAGGACTTTTCAGAGGATACGTACCGTACGCTGATGGCGGCTGATTCCGCGGTTATGGTGATTGATGGTTCTAAAGGCGTGGAGGCGCAGACAAGAAAGCTGTTTAAAGTCTGCGTGATGCGTCATATTCCGATCTTTACGTTTATCAATAAAATGGACCGGGACGCCAATGATACGTTTGAGCTGCTGGACGAGATTGAAAAGGAACTTGGCATAGCGACTTGTCCAGTGAACTGGCCGATCGGCTCCGGCAAAGCGTTTCAGGGAGTTTATGACCGCAATACAAAAAAGGTAATGACTTTTTCCGATACGCTGAAAGGCACAAAAGAAGGGACCGGGCGGGAGATTGCAATTGACGACCCGGCCTTAGACGCAGAGATCGGCACACAGGCACATAACCAGCTGTTGGAGGAAATCGAACTGTTAGACGGCGCAAGCGCGGAGTTTGACCAGGAACTGGTAACAAAAGGAGAATTGTCGCCGGTATTTTTTGGTTCTGCGCTGACGAATTTTGGTGTGGAGACGTTTTTGCATCATTTTTTGAAAATGACTTACGAACCGCTTCCAAGAAAAGCGGATACGGGTCTGATCAGTCCGTTTTCCGAAGATTTTTCAGCTTTTGTATTTAAAATACAGGCGAATATGAATAAAAATCATCGTGACCGTGTGGCTTTTATGCGCATCTGTTCCGGTAAATTTACGGCTGGTATGGACGTCAGGCATATTCAGGGCGGCAAAGAAGTCAAACTGTCCCAGCCGCAGCAGCTGATGGCGCAGGAACGCAAAATGATTGACGAAGCGTATGCGGGGGATATTATCGGTGTCTTTGATCCAGGCATTTTTTCCATTGGGGATACGCTGACGACGGCAAAGGAACGCTTTTTGTTTGAAGGAATCCCGACGTTTGCACCGGAGCATTTCGCAAGGGTGCGCCAGGTCGATACGATGAAGCGCAAGCAGTTTGTGAAAGGCGTGACGCAGATTGCGCAGGAAGGCGCGATTCAGATTTTTCAGGAATATCAAGGCGGTATGGAAGAGATTATCGTTGGGGTAGTTGGCGTATTGCAGTTTGATGTGCTCAAGTTCCGTCTGGAAAATGAATATAATGTGGAAATCCGTCTGGAAAACCTGCCGTATGAACATATCCGCTGGATTGAAAATAAAGGTCTGGATTTGGAACGGCTGACCGGGACTTCGGATATGAAAAAGGTGATGGATATGAAGGGGAGGCCGCTGCTTTTATTTGTGAATGCGTGGAGTGTCGGGATGACGCTGGACCGCAATGAGGGGCTGATACTTTCAGAATTTGGGAGAGAGTAATTTGTTACAGTAACACGGAAGGGAGCATGTCAGCGTGGCAAAAGCTTGATGAGGCGGTGTTCCTGTATTAGAAAATGGGGGGTTATTATGATTCTTTTACCAGTTCCAAAAAAGATGGAAGAAAAACAGGGATCTTATCAGATGCGTCTGAATCATATGATTGTGGTGGATGCGTCTTGCGAACAGGGCGCTTTTCTTTATGCCCGTATGCTCAAAGATGAGATCTGCACCTGGGCCGGTATGGAACTTGCGGTCGGGCGGGGGACGCTTCGCAAAGGGGATATCCTGTTAAAGACAGATGATACACTGGGCAGGCAGCAGTACACGCTTAGGATTAACGCGGACGGCGTCCTGTTATGCGCGGGCAGCCTGGACGCACTGGGCTGGGCGGTGCAGTCGATGCGCCAGATTGTGCGTCAGTGTGCGGGGGTATTGCCGGAACTTGTGATTGAAGACGAGCCGGCGCAGCAAAACCGCGGGTTTTATTATGACCTGTCCAGAGGGCGTGTACTTACGCTAGAGTCACTGAAACGGCTGGCAGATACCATGGCTTTTTATAAATTAAATCAGCTGCAGCTGTATGTGGAGCATACTTATTTGTTTCGTGACCTGACCGAAGTATGGAGAGATGAAACGCCGCTGTGCGCTGAAGAAATTATGGAACTGGATCAGTACTGTTCTGACAGAGGGATTGAACTGGTGCCGTCTTTATCGACGTTTGGCCACTTGTATAAACTGCTGAGTACAAAATCTTTCAGCGCATTTTGCGAAATGCCGGACAGTGCGGGGGAAGCGTTTTCTTTTCTGGACCGCATGAATCATCATACGATCAACGTATCTGAACCGGGTGCGGTTTCCCTGATCAAAGATTTGATTTTGGAATATATGCAGCTGTTTCGTTCGGATAAATTCAATATCTGCGCTGATGAGACTTTTGACCTTGGAAAAGGACGCAGCAAGGCGCTGGCGGAGGAAAAAGGAATCGGAAGCCTGTATATGGATCATATTTTAGAACTGTTTGACTTCTTAATCGCACACGGCCGCACACCGATGTTCTGGGGAGATATTATTGTAAAATATCCGGAATTGTATGCCCGCATTCCAAAGCAGGTGATTTGTCTGAACTGGGGCTACTGTGCGACGCAGCGGGACTATGAAACTAAAGTGCTGCATGAAGCAGGAGCCGTGCAGTATCTGTGTCCGGGAGCATGCGGCTGGAATACATGGGTCAACAAGTTAAAAGACAGTTATGAAAATATCAAGCGGATGTGCAGTTACGCAGGGAAGTATGGAGCGATCGGAATTCTAAATACCGAATGGGGAGATTTCGGACATATCAACCAACTGGTCTTTGGGATTCCGGGTATGATCTATGCAGCAGCAGGTTCCTGGTCGCAGGAGCTGTTATCCTATGAAGAGCTTAATCGGCAGATTTCCATTCTGCAGTACGGCGATACTTCCGGCAGGCTGCTGGATCTTTTCGGCCGCGTGGACGCGCAGACGGTATTCAGCTGGAATCAGGCAGTATGTCTGAAAGAAGGCGTGCAAAAACAGATGGCCCAGGAAGGGCTGCGGGAGATCTTTTGGAAAGAAGACTGGTCAGACGGGCCGGCACGCAACGCATGTATTCTTGAACTGGAAAAAGAACTGTTTGTAATCAGCCGCAGCATGGACAGCAGTTCCAGACAGGTGGTAGAGTGTGCGTATGTGGCTATGGAGGCAGTGCGCCTTTGGAATGAAACAGGGTTGTATTTTTATCACACGCATCAGGGGGAAAAACCAAAAGGCGGTATGGAACTGGCGGCTGAGCTGGAGAGATGCCTGCGTGCTTATCAAAAATTGTGGCGCAGGATGGGAAAAGAAGCAGGGCTTGGCAGGATTTCAGAGGTGTTTTGCTGGTATGCGGATGTGCTGAGGGATTTGGCGCAGGAAGGTTAGGAATAAGTAAAAGTTCATACGGTCTGCGCATTTACCGCGCTGACTGTATGAACCTGTAGCGGCTGCGGGTGTCCGGCCCGTCGTGCAGCGATTTCTAATGGCTGGATATTTTGGGGACGGGTATTCATTACGCCAGCTGCATAACCTCAGCTTCGAGTTGCCTTAATTCGTCTAATGATAAGGAGGGAACATATAGAGCAATTTCATTAAGTGACAGTTTTCCTATTTTTATCATTCTCTCGGCTGTTTCTCTGGCTTCATCATGTCTTTCACTCTTGATAAACGATTTCATGATCTGTTCTTCGTCAAGCAAACTCTTCATAATTGTCACAACCTCCTTTTCCCTTTCCAGTAAGTATTCTTTTAAAACAGATAGCTCTTATTTTGAAAAAGGTCTGAGAATACACTGTTTTTTGTGGTACGCTTCGCCATGACTTCCTGTGTCTGTTTTGTCTTGTCCTGCACTTTATCACCTCGATTTCAGAAAATTATATGGCACAAGATCCGGTATAACTTACTCCCGCTGCATTTCAATTATACTGAAAAACGCCTGTCTTTACAATTAAATTCACATAAAATTTCCTGCTTCACCTAATCAGTTTCATACCTTGGTTTTCTGTGCTGGCAGTTTCAGAATAGTATCAGTTCAATGGGGAATCTGAACTGTTATTCTGAGTATAAAACAGGCTGGTAAAAATAGGGCAAAAATAGGGAAAAAAATCTTGACTAATACTTTCGTAGAGATTATAATAAAAACATCAGGAAAATCTTGTGAGTTTAATTCATTTAATCACTTATATGATTCAGAACAAAGTTCTAACCCTTCCCACAAAATAACTCATTGACAGAATCAGAAAATTATACTAGTATAAGAAGAAAGAAACGAACAGACGTTTGTTTGCAGCGATTGAAAAGGAGACGAATATGGCAAAGGAACCAAAAGAAGTAAAAGACAGTAAAGAAGAGAAATTAAAAGCGCTGGATGCGGCGATTCTGCAGATTGAAAAACAATACGGAGCTGGTTCGGTGATGCGGCTGGGTGATCCTTCCAATAATATGAATGTGGCGACCATACCAACCGGGTCGCTGAGCCTGGATCTTGCGCTGGGGCTGGGCGGGCTGCCAAAGGGCAGAATTATTGAGATCTATGGGCCGGAATCCAGCGGCAAGACAACGGTCGCTTTGCATGTTGTGGCAGAAGTTCAAAAAACAGGCGGGATTGCTGCGTTTATTGATGCGGAACACGCACTGGACCCGTCATATGCCAGAAAGATTGGCGTACAGATCGAAGATCTGTATATTTCACAGCCGGATAACGGGGAGCAGGCGCTGGAGATTACCGAGACGATGGTACGTTCCGGAGCGGTTGATATTGTGATTGTCGATTCCGTAGCAGCTCTGGTGCCGAAAGCGGAAATTGACGGGGATATGGGGGATTCTCATGTCGGCCTGCAGGCGCGCTTAATGTCCCAGGGGCTGCGCAAGCTGATCGGTATTATCAGTAAGACAGACTGTATTGTAATCTTTATTAACCAGCTGCGCGAAAAGATCGGCGTTATGTTCGGCAATCCGGAGACTACGACTGGCGGACGCGCCCTGAAATTTTATTCTTCCGTGCGTCTGGATGTCAGGAAGATTGAGACGTTAAAGCAGGGTGGTGTGATGGTAGGCAACCGTACGCGTATCAAAGTTGTGAAAAATAAAATCGCGCCGCCGTTTAAAGAAGCAGAATTTGATATTATGTTTGGTGAAGGGATTTCCAGAGAAGGCGACATTTTGGATATTGCGGCGAACCTTGGCATAGTCAGCAAATCCGGTGCCTGGTATGCATACGAAGGGGAAAAGATCGGTCAGGGCCGGGAAAACGCCAAACAGCTGTTGCGGGACAAGCCAGAGCTTTGTGAAGAAATTGATCAGAAAGTACGTGCGCATTATGAAGCCGTGCGTATCGAAGAAGCGGAAAAAGCCGCCGCGGAAGCCGCTGCAAAAGCAGCCAGAGCTATGCCGTCCGCGGGAGCGAAAACAGAGAAAGACATCCCATCTGATCCGGCTGCAAAAGCGGGCCGGGGATCTGCAGATGCGGCCAAAACAGATTCTGCAGCGGACAAACAGGACGCATCCAAAGGCACAAAGAAACCTGAGGCGTCTGAAAATCAAAATATATTTGAGACAGGAAAGAAGCAGAAATGATGATTACACAGATTACGCCTTTGGAACATACAAAAGGCAAGGTGCGGGTTTCTTTTGACAATTCCAAAACCCTGATTTTGTACAAAGGGGAACTGCAGAAGTTCGGCCTGAAAGAGCAGGCGCTGCTTGGGGAAGAACTTTATCACGAACTTTATGATCAGGTAGTTGGAAAACGCGCGATCAAACGTGCGATGCATTTACTGGAAAAAATGGACCGCACGGAGGGGCAGCTGCGTCAAAAGTTAAAGGAAGGGGAATATCCTGACGATCTGATCGAGCAGGCGGTCGCATATGTTAAATCGTATCATTACATAGATGACGAACGATACGCACGTACATTTGTGCGCTTGAACCAGGAGAGAAAGAGCGCGGCAAGAATGAAAACGGATCTTTTGTCAAAGGGCGTCAGCGCGGAGGTGATCGCACGTGCCATAGAAGAAGAGATCGAAATCTCACCCGAAACGCTGATCCAAAAACTATTACAAAAAAAGCATTTTGATCCGGAACATGCTGCGCCTGCAGAGACTGCGAAAATGTATCAGTTTTTACTGCGCAGAGGATTTCACAGCAGTGAAATTATGCATGTATTAAAGGATTAGCGGGCATTCTCCTACAAGATCGGGAAGCAAAAATGAACAGAAATCATAGCCGCTGCATCCAGCTGTCTGTTGGAACGGAACTTCAAAATAAATCATAATTCATTTTTGACGCAGGAATATACTTGACATAATGAGGTGGAAAGTATAAAATCTAATTGTTGTTATATTATGACTCGAACGATAATTTGCAGCCCGCACCCCAAAATCCATACCTGCAGGCTGCAATTGTGAGTGATGTTATATGTACAATGAAAACTAAATAAGGAGGTGCTCCTGTGTCACCAATACCAATTATCATAGCTGTATTAATTACAATTGTGATTTCGGTGCCGGTCACTTACTATTTCACTTCTGCTTACCAAAAGAAAGTCGTAGAGGCAAAAATTGGTTCGGCAGATGAAAAAGCAAGGGCGATCATTGATGAAGCAGTAAAGACGGCTGAGACGAAGAAGCGGGAATCTTTGTTGGAAGTGAAGGAAGAATCCATCCGTACAAAGAATGAACTGGACCGCGAGATGAAAGAGCGGCGGGCAGAGATTCAGCGTAACGAGCGCCGCGTCGAGCAGAAAGAGTCGAATCTTGACAAAAAGCTGGATGCGATCGAGAAACGTGAAGCCGGATTTGCAGCGAAAGAAGAAGAGATCAGCAGGCAGAAGGAAGAAGTCGCAAGGCTAAGTGAGGAACGATTACAGGAACTGGAAAGAATCTCCGGACTTACCTCCGAACAGGCAAAAGAATATCTTTTAAAAACCGTAGAAGATGATGTAAAGCTTGATACTGCAAAAATGATCAAAGAAATGGAAACAAGGGCAAAAGAAGAGGCAGAGAAAAAAGCACGGGATTATGTTGTAACCGCGATTCAAAAGTGTGCAGCAGACCATGTGGCGGAAACATCCATTTCTGTTGTCCAGCTTCCGAACGATGAGATGAAAGGACGCATTATCGGCCGGGAAGGCCGTAATATCCGAACACTTGAGACACTGACCGGAATCGACCTGATTATCGATGATACGCCGGAAGCGGTAATCTTGTCCGGTTTTGATCCAATCCGAAGGGAAGTGGCGCGTATTGCGCTGGAGAAGCTGATCGTAGACGGCCGGATTCACCCGGCAAGAATCGAAGAGATGGTAGAGAAGGCGCAAAAAGAAGTAGAGAACATGATCCGGGACGAAGGCGAGACAGCAACGCTCGAAGCTGGGATTCATGGGCTTCATCCGGAGCTGGTGCGCCTGCTTGGCCGCATGAAATTCCGGACGAGTTATGGGCAGAATGCGTTGAAGCATTCGATTGAAGTAGCGCAGCTGGCAGGACTTTTGGCAGCAGAGATCGGTGTGGATGCAAGGACTGCAAAACGTGCAGGGTTATTACATGATATTGGAAAATCAGTCGACCATGAAATGGAAGGCTCACATATTCAGATCGGTGTGGATATTTGTAAGAAGTATAAGGAATCATCAGTGATCATCAATGCAGTGGAAGCACATCACGGTGATGTGGAACCACAGTCTTTAGTCGCATGTCTGGTACAGGCTGCTGATACGATCAGCGCAGCAAGGCCGGGTGCGAGAAGAGAGACATTAGAGACTTATTCGAACCGTCTTCAGCAGTTAGAAGATATTACGAACAACTTCAAGGGAGTTGACAAATCTTTTGCAATTCAGGCAGGCAGGGAGATTCGTATTATGGTTGTACCGGAGCAGGTGAGCGATGCAGATATGGTATTACTCGCAAGAGATATATCAAAGCAGATTGAGACGCAGTTACAGTATCCGGGACAGATAAAGGTGAATGTAATTCGCGAATCAAGAGTCATAGATTACGCGAAATAAACAAGATCAGCGCCAAGACTATTGAAAAATATCAATGGTTTTGGCGTTTTTTGCTAAATCCGGCAACGGTATTGAGGAAGGAAAAAGAAAGGAGAAAGCAATGGAAAATAAGATCAGACGCGTGGACAGAAAGCTGGAATTTCAGGGGGCGATTCTGGATTTTTATACAGACTATATGCAGATGCCGGACGGCAAAGTTGTAAAGTGGGATTTTATTTCTCACCGTAAAGGAGCGGCTGCGGTTGTTCCGGTCATGGATGACGGAAAGATTTTAATGGTGCGGCAATACCGCAATGCCCTGGAACGTATGACAATCGAAATTCCGGCAGGGGCAAGGGATCATACGGCCGAGGATACCAAAGTGTGTGCGGCAAGGGAACTGGAAGAAGAAACCGGATACCGCAGCGGCCGCTTGGAATTTTTGATTTCTTTAAAACCGACCGTGGCGTACGATAATGAATTTATTGATATTTATGTGGCCACAGACTTACAGCCGGGAAAGCGGAATCCGGATCCTTATGAGTTTATCGAACTGGAGCCAATGGCGCTGGACGATCTGTGTGAAAAGATCTATGCCGGGGAAATCCAGGACGGTAAGACCGTAGCGGCGCTGATGGCGTATAAAAATAAATACGCATAAAATTACAGATCCGGCATAGATTACAGTAATTGGAAAAAGAAAAAGAGACATGTAGTGAAGGTAAAACACAGGGCGATCTTATTTCCGCATGTTCCGTTTCCAAAGCTTCCCTGGAAAGGGTTTTTAGCAGGCTGCTTTTTGCTGTTTTTTTTTCTGGGGATTTTGGCTGCAAACTGGGTCGGACAGGAAAAATTACTTCAGTACGGCATGCTGAACCAGTATTATGTCGGGCAGCTGGCATATGCACAGTTGGAAAGCGGAGCATATTTTTTGTTTTTATGCAAGCGCAGGATGCGGATTTTTGGCATGACGATGTTGTTTGTATATACCCGGTTTGGGATCTTTGTATTGCCTGGCGTGATTGGCTGGCATGCGTTTTCACTCGGATATCTGTTTGTCAACGCGCTTGTCTGTATGAAATTCCAGGGGATGCTGCTGGTGCTGCTGTCTATGTTTCCGCAGATTATTTTTTATGCCGCGGCCTATTTCGGACTTGGCAGAATTCTGTTCGGGGAAAAGACAGAGCTGTCCATGCCGGTAGGAATTCACCGATATTGGAAAAATCCGCGTTTGTTTCTGCTGGTGTCGGCCCTGCTTTGCATGATCTTCGGAATCTGGCTGGAAGGCTACGTCAATCCGGTTTTATTAAGAAAATATATCAGCAGGATCATGTAAAGGATAGTCAGAAAAATACCTGTGCAGACAGGGCAAAAGCGTTTATCCGATCAAACAAAAGAGGCAGGGATCAGGTATGGAAATTCAGAACAAAATATCCGAATATCTGGAAGCGCTTACGGCGCAAAGAACCGCAAAAAATACCATAGAAGCTTACAGGCGGGATCTAAAACAAATGGCCGATGCGTTTTTGGAGGAACAAATTTCAGAGATTAGCAGTGTGCAGGAACTTACGCTGCAGTCTTATATCTGGCGGATGGAGCAAAGCGGCAAACGGCCTGCCACAGTAGCCAGAGCGGCTGCCTCCATCAAGGCTTTTTTCCGGTATCTGGAAAAAAACGGTGATGTTACGAAAAATCCGGCGCTGCAGTTAAAAGCGCCGCATATTGAAAAAGAAATTCCGCATGTGCTGACGCCCGAAGAGACGGTACAGCTGTTAAAACAACCAGGCGGAGATTCCTTAAAATGCATCCGCGACCGTGCCATGCTGGAACTTCTCTATGCGACAGGCATCCGGGTCAGCGAACTGATTCAGCTTCGGGTGGAAGATGTCAATCTGGCGATGGAATATCTGTTATGCAGCCAGGGCAAACGGGAACGCGTGATCCCATTTGGCAGATCTGCCAGGCGGGCGCTGGAAGAATATCTGCAGCGCGCCAGGCCGCTGATGGTTCCGGATGCATCCCAAAAACTGCTGTTTACAAACCTGTCCGGACAGAAAATGAGCCGCCAGGGATTTTGGAAGCTGGTCAGGCAGTATGCAAAAGCAGCCGGGATCGAGGGGGAGATTACGCCGCATACCCTGCGTCACTCCTTTGCCGCGCATTTAGTGAACAATGGGGCAGATCTGTATGCCGTTCAGGAGATGATGGGTTTCGCAGACCTGTCAGCTGCCCAGACCTATGCAAAAATGCACCGGGTATCCGTTCGGGAAGAATACACAAAGGCACATCCAAGGGAGTAGGCCGTGTATACGGGCGGAGCCTGCCCCCCGGCAGGCATTTACCAGGTTACAAGTTCTTTCGCAGCAGTTCTTTAATGATTCATTTCCGCGATCGTATAGATCAGTTTTTCAGAATCTTCCCATCCAAGACATGGATCTGTAATGGATTTTCCATAAATATGGTCGCCGATATGCTGCGCGCCTTCTTCCAGGTAGCTTTCTACCATCACGCCTTTGACCAGAGAACGGATCTGCGGGGAGACGATGCGGTTATGCATAACTTCCTTTACAATACGGATCTGTTCTTTAAAAAGCTTGTTAGAATTGGCATGGTTCGCGTCAATAATGGCCGCCGGATTTTTTAACTGCATGCTGTCATAGCGTTCAAGCAGACGCATAATATCTTCATAATGGTAGTTCTGAACCGTATTTCCATGCTTACTTACAGCGCCACGCAAGATTACGTGCGTCAGCGGATTTCCGCTCGTATCCACTTCATAGTTCCGGTAAATAAAATGGTGCGGATGCTGCGCGGCATACACAGAGTTGAGCATAACAGAAAAATCACCGCTTGTCGGATTCTTCATTCCGGACGCAACATCAAAACCGCTTGCGGTCAGACGATGCAGCTGGTCCTCTACAGAACGCGCGCCAATAGCGACATAAGATAACAGGTCATCTACAAAACTCCAGTTCTCACAGTAAAGCATCTCATCCGCCGCAGTCAGCCCGCTTTCCTGAATGGCGCGGATATGCATCTTACGCATTGCCAAAAGGCCATTGAGCATATTCGGCGCTTCTTCGGGATTTGGCTGGGATACGATTCCTTTATAGCCTTCACCAGTAGTACGCGGCTTATTCGTGTAAATACGCGGTATTAAAATAACTCGGTCTTTCACTTCTTCCTGAATGGCTGTCAGACGGCTGACATAATCACAGACAGCATCTTCCCTGTCAGCAGAACAAGGCCCGATAATTACCAGGAAACGGTCATCTTTTCCTAAGATAACATCAGAAATCATGCGGTCGCGTTCTTTTTTGACCGCAGCAAGTTCGGGAGGAACCGGATACATTTCTTTTACAACAGCAGGAGTTGGAAGCTCCCTGACAAAATCAAAACTCATAACGGATTTCCTTTCTGATCATTGTGTGTAGGTCTGTTGTCTGTCTGCGTGTTCGCGGTGATGTGGCAGACAGATGCATTTATTTTACATGAGGAGAATTTGTTTGTCAAATTTTTGGCGGGGGTTCTTTTATAAGATGGGATACCCGAATGGGATTAGGCCAGTGTAACGGGATTGGCTAGCCGGACGTGACCGGGACAGCGGAACGGGAGGGCAGCCCGGCGGCATAGGATTGAGCGGACTGGGGCAACGCTGCGGTGAACTAATCGCTAACTGCGACTAAGACAG
>VSNY01000008.1 GCA_009774535.1 Lachnospiraceae bacterium | reverse complement strand
ATGCTATTTTATTGCCAGTTTTTATTGAATTTTCAAGGTGCATCTGCGCTTATTCAAATGCGAAGTTTGAGTTATAACTATGTAACAACCATTGCTGGCAGTAATTGTCCGCATGATTCAGCCATAAGACAGCAAAACAGGAGTGGGGACCCGGAAGGGTTCCCGCTTTTTGCGTCTTGGCTGAACAGAAAAACTTATGGAAGGAGGGACAGAGGCTTATGGACAAGATAACCCTTGCGGTAATAAGTTTGATTGCGGCAGTGATAGCAGAAATTATGAAATCAGAGGAGGAATAAGATTATGGCAGCAAATGTTGAAACAATGTTTTCCGTCAGGGAAAAACCGTGGCATGGGATCGGGACAGTGGTGCAGGACGCGCCAGGCTCCAGGGAAGCGATACAGCTTGCGGGGCTGGACTGGCAGGTGGTCCAGGGGGACGTATGCACAGACAGCGGGGAGCCGATCGCGGGCTACAAGGCAAACATCCGCAGCAGTGACCAGAGCGTGCTTGGGGTGGTGAGCGACCGTTACCAGGTCGTGCAGAATGAGGAGGCGTTTGCCTTTACGGACGGCTTGCTTGGCGAAGGGGTCGCTTACGAGACCGCAGGGGCATTGCAGGGCGGGAAGCGCGTGTTTTTGTTAGCGCGCCTTCCGCAACGCTTTATCATTGCGGGGGACGAGATCATGCCGTATTTCGTCATTATGAATTCCCATGACGGGAGCTGTGCGGTCAAGGCGGCGATGACGCCGGTGCGGGTGGTTTGCCAGAACACGCTGAATTTGGCGTTTCGGACGGCAAAGCGCACCTGGACGGCAAGGCACACGTCCAATATCAAGGGCAGGATTGAGGACGCAAGGGCGACACTCCAGTTTGCGGAGAAGTACATGGCGGAAATGGGGAAGGGCATAGACAGTCTGGCGCAAGTCAGGCTGAGCGACCGGAAGGTGATGGAGTACCTTTCGGAGTTCTTTCCGGTCACGGAGGACATGAGCGCGGCGCAGAAGAAAAACAGCCTGGTCTTGCTGAACGATATGAAAGCGCGGTATTTTGAAGCGCCGGATTTGCAGGGAACAGGCAAAAACGGCTACCGCTTTATTAACGCGGTGTCTGATTTTGCCACACATGCGCAGCCGATCCGCAAAACAAAGAACTACAAAGAAAACCTGTTCTTAAAGACGGTGGAAGGCAACCCTATGATCGACAAGGCTTACCAGATGGTGTTGTCGGCGTAGGCGCTTTACGGATGGTAAGGGCAGGAAGGCGCAGGCAGGGCGGCATTTGGAGATGCTTCTCTGCCTGTTGCAGAGTGGAAGCAGAAAGGGGACAGAGGACAATGTATATGAAAATTCCTACAGCAAACATGGGGCGCGAAGAGTGGCTCCGATTGAGAAAGACCGGGATCGGGGGATCGGATGCAGGCGCAGTCTGCGGCATGAACCCGTACAGCAGCCCGGCAAAAGTTTTCCAGGATAAGGTTAGCGACGCCGTTTCGGAGCTTGACAGTGAAGCGGTAAGGCAGGGGAATGACCTGGAGGACTATGTGGCAAGGCGGTTTATGGAGGCAACGGGACTGAAAGTTCGCCGCTCCAATTACCTGTACCGCAGCGCTGAGCATCCTTTTATGGTTGCGGATGTGGACCGCCTGGTCGTCGGGGAGGACGCCGGGCTGGAATGCAAGACAGCCAGCGCATACAGCGCAGGGCAGTGGAAGGACGGGAATATCCCGCTCCATTATATTTTGCAGTGTATGCATTATATGATCGTGACTGGAAGAAAGTCCTGGTACCTTGCAGCAGTGGTGCTGGGGAAGGAATTTATTTGCCGCAAGCTGGAATGGGACGGCGAACTGGCAGCCGGGCTTGTGGCGGCGGAACGGCATTTCTGGGAGTCCTATGTGGAAAAAGGGGCGCTTCCGCCGCCGGACGGCTCCAAAGCATTTGACGCGGTTTTGGAGCAGTATTTTCATGCGGCCGAAAAGAAAAGCGCTGTGGAGCTTGTCGGGTTTGACGGAAAGCTGAGCCGGAGGGAAGAAATCATGCAGCAGATCAGCGGGCTTGAAAAAGAGCAGAAGCGGATCGAGCAGGAGGTGAAGCTGTTTATGCAGGACAACGAGCTGGCAGCCAGCGGGAAATACCGCGTTTCCTGGAGCAGCGTGGAGACGGCAAGGCTGGATGTGAAGCGGATACGCGAGGAACACCCGGAGGTTTACCAGGCATATGCAAAAGTTTCCAATTCCAGGCGGTTCCAGGTGCGGGCGGCGTAGGAAGATCAGGGCGGCGCTATGGCAGGCTGCATTTTAACGTCGCCCGGACAGGAAGCTATGCAGCCGGAAAGGGAATGGGATATGGAACATACAATACGCCTGCTCAGGGCGGAGGAAATTGAGTGCAGGGCAGCGTCGGTCAGCGAAAAAGGGCTGAGTCTGCTGCTGTACAAGGATGCGCGGGTGGACCAGCGGATACTGGACGAGGCTTTCGGCATCTTTGGGTGGAAGCGGAGCCATCAGTGTATAAATGGAAGCCTTTACTGCACAGTGGAAGTTTTTGATAAAGAAAACGGCTGCTGGGTGGCAAAGCAGGACGTAGGGGCCTGCGGGCATACGGAGAAGGAGAAGTCGCAGGCTTCGGACAGCTTTAAGCGCGCCTGCTTCAACTGGGGCATCGGGCGCGAATTATATACAGCCCCGTTTATATGGGTTCCGGCAGGAAAGGCGGAGATCCAGAAGCGGGGAGATCGTTTTTGCTGCAATGGGCGCTTTTCTGTAGCGTCCATTTCCTACAATACGGACAGGGAGATTTGCGGGCTGGTGGTTGTAGACGGACATGGGCAGACAGTGTTCCAAATGGGGCAAAGGGCGGCAAAAGCGAGCAGCGGGAAAACGCAGGGGCTTTCCGCGGAGCAGATGGGCTGCCTTGACGCTGAGCTGGAACGCACAGGCGTCGGCATGGAGGAAGTCAGGGAACGCTACCATTTCACCCAGCCGGAGGAAATGTCCGCAGAGCTTTACCGTAAAGTAATGAAGGCGCTTGCAAGGACGAAAAGCGCGGCGGCCTGACAGGGCAGCTTCAGCGGGTGTTTTTTGGAATACAAATTCAGGAAGGAGAACAGGATGAAGAAGGAATATGACGTTTTTATACAAGAGCTTATCAGGGAAGTGGAGGCATTGTTAGGGAAAGGGTACCATGTTATGCGCAGTGACTATGTAAATCCGAACGGCGGCACACGCAGGATGATTGCCATTTCGGACAGCTTATACGGCACGGCGCCTTGCATCTGTATGGATGCATACTATGAGATGTACCAGAGGCCGGGGGACATTCCGCTGGCAGCGGCAGACGTGGTGAAGGCTTACCATAGCCAGGCGCAGGAAGCGTTTGACCTTTCCAGGGTGGCCGAATGGGGCTGGGCGCAGGGCAGGGTGCTGTTCCGCTTGGTGGATACCGGGTGGAACCGGGAGCTGCTGGAGCAGGCGCCGCATAAGGACATCCCGGAGCTGGGATTGTCAATGGTAATTTACTTTCCAGTGCAGCAGGTAAAGGCTCCGGGTGAAGGACAGGCAGCCGTCCGGGTCTTGTATTCGCTTTTAGAGGCATGGGGCGTTACGGAAGAGGAGCTTATCGGGCAGGCGTTACGGAATACGCAGCAACAGCTTCCGGCAAAGGCATACAGCATCCGGGAAATGATACAGGGCAGCCTGGAAGGAGAAGGGCGGCCAAGCGACGGGCAGGATGTCTGCGGGCGGCTGCCGATGTATGTGCTGACGAATGAGCAGAAGCTTTATGGCGCGGGCTGTATGCTTTATGAAGGCGTACTTGAGCGTGAAGCGGAACGGCTGGGAGCCGACCTTTACATACTCCCGTCATCGGTGCATGAGGTGATGCTGTTCCCAGCGCTGCCGGATGAAAGAGGCGCACTGGATGAATTAAGGAACATGGTTGCCGGGATCAACCGTTCTGACGCGCTGCTGGCCAGGGACGTGCTTTCTGACCAGGTTTTTTATTATGACCGGAAAAAGCGGAAATTAACAGTGGCAGTTTAAACAGGGAGAGGCAGGCAACGCTGTTTTGTGGCGCTGCCTGCTGCTCCTGCACCCTTGGAAGCAAGCGGAGGCTGCAAGCCGGGAGGGGCTTGTTTTTTCTTAAAACATGCTATATACTAGGATAAAATAACAAAGGAGAGTGTTATGGAGAAAGGGCAGGAAGGCAGGCAGAACCCGCCAAAACGTACAGCGAAGGACACCGTATTTACCAGCCTGTTTCGGGACAAAGGGTACCTGCTCCAGCTGTACCAGGCGCTGCACCCGGAGGATGCCAGCGCAAAGGAGGAGGACTTGGAAATCATTACGCTGGAAAATATCATGGCGGGAGGGATTTTCAATGACTTGGGATTTTTGTTTAAAGAAAAATTAATTTTCCTGATTGAAGCACAGTCCACGTGGACAATGAATATACTTGTAAGGGTGATTTTATATCTTGCAAAATCTTATCAGGATTATATCATACGGACGGGGCAGGATATTTATGGAAGTAAAAAGGTGGAACTGCCAAAACCGGAAATTTTTGTGATCTATACAGGGAGCCGGAAGGAGAGGCCGGAAAGCATATCACTTGCAGAAGAATTTTTTCCGGGTGGGGAATGCTGTCTGGATGTGACCGTGCGTATGATCTATGACGGGAAAAATGGAGACATTATAGAACAGTATGTGAGTTTTACAAAAGTGTTTGATGAACAGGTAAAGAAGTATGGTCTTACGGTAGAAGCAGTGAGGGAGGCCATACGCATCTGCAAAGACAGGGATGTGCTGAAAGAATACCTGTCAGGCAGGGAAAGTGAGGTAGTGGATATCATGCTTACGTTGTTTAGCCAGGAAGAAGTATGGGATATGCATGTACGCAGTGAGAGGAAAGAAGCTGCGATCAGGACAACGATAGAAGATGGCCAGGATTATGGAATACCGAAGGAAGAGATATTGGTCAAGTTGAAATGCAAATATGGGCTGTCTGAGATGGATGCGAAGAAACAAATAGAACTGTATTGGCAGTAATCGGTAAGGGTTTTCTTTTCATGTATCCTTTGCCTTACTGCGTAGATGGTCAGGGAAGCCATACGTATCTGCAAAGACAGGGATGTGTTGAAAGAATACCTGTGAGGCAGGGAAAGTGAGGTAGTGGATATCATGCTTACGTTGTTTGGCCAGGAAGAGGTATGGGATATGCATGTACGCAGTCGAGAAAAAAGCTGCAAAGGAGGCTGCTGAGAAAGCTGCGATCAGGACGGCGGTAGAAGAAGGCAGGCATTATGGCGCATCCAAAGAGGGGACGGCTGAAAGGATCAGAGAGAAATTTAATATTTCACAGAATGAAGCCGACGATATGATAAAAATATATTGATAGTTTTAAAATTAAGATCTTTCGGCTTAATGTCAATCAAATGTCTTGTCCCAAAGAAACCACAGACAGATATTAGGAGAAACATTATGAAAAGACTACAATACACTTTTAAAACTGACACGCTGTTTAAGATGTTGTTTGTAAAGTATCCAGAACTTTTGAAAAAACTCGTTGCAGAATTACTTGGGCTTCCATTGGAAAGCATTGAAATGTTCACCATAAAGAATCCGGAAATGCCACCGGAAAACCTTGGCGATAAGTTCTGCAGGCTGGATATCAATATGATGGTGAATGGCCAGCAGGTTGATCTGGAGGTGCAAGTCAGCAATGAGGGCGATTACCCGGAAAGGGTGATGTATTACTGGGCGCGGGAGTTTTCATCGGCGCTGCTGACAGGGCAGGGTTATTCTGAACTGCCAAGGACAATCGTTATCAGCATTATCGATTTTGTTCAGTTCGACTGCGTGGAATACCATTCGTTCTTCCAGCCGCTTGAGGTGACACGCCATACGCTGCTGTCGGATAAAATGGGGCTTCATTTTTTTGAACTCCCAAAGCTGCCGGATGATATAACCCAGGAGAATATGCTGCTGCTGTGGCTTTCGTTATTCAAAGCGGATACGGAAGAAGAACTGGAAAGGATTAAGGAAATGGAGGTGCCAGTTATGAGCCAGGCGATCAAAGCTTATTATACGATTACGTCTTCGTCAGAGTTCCGGGAAAAAGAACGGCTCCGGGAAAAAGCAAGGCATGATGAAGCTCAGGCATTGTATAATGCCAGACGTGAAGGAAAACAAGAAGAAAAATATGAAATTGCGCGGAAACTTATGAAACGTAACAGGCCAGTTGATGAAATTGTGAAAGATACAGGACTAATGTATGAGGAAATAGAGCAGTTACGTATCAAGATGTGATCAGGTACACAAGGCCTGGAATATAATATATATAGTGAATGGATAATGTATAACCAGTCGTTTTACAATGAATAAGATGTACAGACAGGAACTGTCAGGTGGAATTACAGGCATACGTGTGGGTTGTTCTTCTGATGCGGAATGCGTGATCTCTTGGGATATAATTTTCAACAATATCAGGAAATTCATTTTTGTAGATTTGAGAGCCATTATAGAAGTAGTTTGATGAATATTTATTTGCAATATCGTTCAGTTGGAGTGAAGCAATGCCATGATTAGCCAAAGAGATGGTGATTGATATGGCACAGGTGGTAATTTTTTAGTTTCTAACTATTCAAAAGATGACGTTGAGGCAATACGGAGAAGGAATGCGGAAAGAGAAAATTAGAATAAATTTAAAGTCAGGTGCTGTTTAACACTATAAAAACAGGAGGATATAACAATGCAATTAAATCAAAAGGAAACATTGATGTTGAGGCACTATAGCAAATTGTTGGACGAGTTTCTCTTTGATGAATATGATATATTAGGTTTTTTGATGTTAATCAGAGAACGTATTCGCAAAGAGAAGACATACCCTTGTATTCTCGAATTTTCAGATTTGATAGCACATTATGAAAGAGATCGGGGTCTGGTATTCGATGCAATAAAAACGGCTATAGACAATGGGTATAAAACCACTGATGGAAAGCGAATCATAGACTATAAGGGCATCGATGAAACTACATGGATATCAGAATGGGATGGACTTTTAACAGAGCTTAACATATCTGTGAATAAAAGGCTTTTAGATGAAATTACTATATGTATATGCTCACTTGCTAATGGCAGCAGTTATTATAATGAAAAAAGTAGGCATTCTGGAATCATGTATTTGGGATTTTCAGAAAATAAAATTGCCCTTGTTACTACAGAAGGAGAGAGAAACTCGCTGCATATAACATTTTTTGTATATTCAGGTATAAGTTTAAATGTAGATAGAAAATATGATTTTGGCAAATGGATTGGCGAAACAGTCAGAGAAAATGGAAGTTTAAGAATGAGAGATAAATCTGGAGACTATATTTTTTAATCATACAAGTGGTGTTGGGCAATGATAGGGTTGAAAATGTTTTGACTATGCCAAAATTCTATATTTATGACATCTATAGATTGTAATAACCACATTATTAGAATAACACCTAATGAATTTATGTGATAATACAAAGAGTGGATGAAAAAATTGATAGCATAATATCTGCCCGCGTAATTCGTTACCCAAAACGTTACCCAATAAACGGTTTTATTCTATTTTAGGAAACACAATACTGTTTGATTTTAAAACTCTCAAAAGCCTATAAAATAAGGGTTTAGAATCCCTTTGTTGCTTTCTGGTGCTTCTATCTTCCATTGTCAGCGGAATGTTCGGGACGCAGAGGCCGCAGGTTCAAATCCTGTCGCATCGACTCTTGGCAGGGGCACCGGAAACCTTGATTTGAAAGGGTTTCCGGTTCTTTTTATTTTTTGCAGGCGTCATCAGCATTTTGTGGATGATGCTGTATATGATTATGAAAACAGTAATTCCTTATGATTACATAAAGGCGGTATGTGAATCGCTGATTTATATGTGCGGTGCTGTTTCGTCTGCTTATTGTATGCTGGCGGCTCCGTCATCTCCGGAACGGACATGGTATATTGTGTGTGTTTATGCTCTGACTGCGGCGGGGCTTTTGTATAGTGTACTGCTGCCGCATCAGACGGCACTGGTCGGCAGGCTGGCGGATGCTGCGTCAGCGGGCGCAATGGTTCTGCTTTTAATCTCTATGGCTGATACTATGTATGCAAGCTATGAGATTTCGGTACAGACGAAGGAGCGCGAGTCTTATATTATGGAACAAAAGGCGCTGGGAAATATGGATATTGAAGTGCCTGTTATCACGCATAAATATTCGCTGAGGGCGCATCACGATGCACTGACGGGGTTATCTGATGTGACAGGTGATGCTGGCTTTTGGATTAATGAGGCTGTTGCGGATTATTTTGCAGTGAATTCTATCGTTGGTGTCAGCGGCGATTAATTTGGGGATGCAGATGAAATGGGAGCGTGACTTTGGTTATAGCCTTAAGATATCCTCCGGCTGCAAAAATATGGCTTCTGGAATAAATGGGCATGGGTTTCGTGTGGAATGATTCAGTCAGAGAATGCGAAGTAGAGGACCTTATGCTGAGAATATTTAGTCAGAAGAAAAGCATGTTACAAATATAGAAAAACGGGTACCTATACAAATTCAGAGCAAGTGTTAAGATTACAGCAGACTTGCTCTGAGTTTTTTGATGGAGTACTAATGGTACTTTATAATAATTTTTATTTCAGCAATTATATAGAGCATAAAGCAAAGAATGGAGGATGTAATATGAATCAGAAAGAAGCGATAGCTGCAGGCAGGACGGCACTTGGAATTGAATTTGGTTCGACCAGGATTAAGGCGGTTCTGATCGGGGAGGACAGTACGCCGTTGGCGAGTGGAAGCCATGAATGGGAAAATCAGTATGAGAATGGGATCTGGACATACAGTCTGGATGCTGTGTGGAGCGGGCTGCAGGATTGTTACCGAAGCCTGGCAGAACAAGTCAGATCGGTGTATGGGGAAGAGCTGACGATCGTCGGTTCCATTGGATTCAGTGCGATGATGCATGGATATATGGCGTTTGATCAAAATGGTGAGCTGTTGGTTCCGTTTCGTACATGGAGAAATACGATTACAGAACAGGCGGCGGAAATTTTGACGAGAGAGTTTCAGTTTCATATTCCGCAGAGGTGGAGCATTACGCATCTTTATCAGGCGATTTTGAATCAGGAAGCGCATGTTAAGGATATTGCTTTTTTTACAACGCTGGCAGGATATATACATTGGAAAATGACGGGGGAAAAGGCGCTTGGCGTTGGAGATGCTTCTGGTATGTTTCCGATTGACAGTAAGACGGGGGATTATGATGCAGGTATGGTGGAAAAGTTTGATGATCTGACGGCTGGCTGTGGATATCCTTGGAAGTTAAATGAAATATTGCCGAAAGTACTCTGCGCGGGAGAAACGGCAGGGATTTTGACGCCGGAAGGAGCCAGGCTGCTGGACCCAGATGGCAGATTGAAGTCAGGGATTGCAGTGTGTCCGCCGGAAGGAGATGCTGGTACGGGAATGGTTGCGACGAATAGTGTTGCTGTGCGTACGGGAAATGTATCGGCAGGGACGTCTGTATTTGCAATGATTGTACTTGAAAAGGAATTGCACCATGTGTATCCTGAGATTGATCTGGTTACGACGCCGTCCGGCGATCCGGCAGCTATGGTACACTGCAATAACTGCACGTCCGACTTGAATGCGTGGGCGGGCTTGTTCCGTGAATTTGCGGAAAGTATTGGAACGAAGATAACTATGGATGAGCTGTTTTCCGTGCTTTATCGTAAAGCGCTCGAAGGGGATGCAGACTGCGGCGGGCTGTTGGCCTATAACTATGTTTCCGGGGAAAGCATTACCGGATTTGAAGAGGGAAGGCCGTTGTTTGTAAGGAATGCGGCAGCGAACTTTAACCTCGCTAATTTTATGCGCGTGCATTTATTTACCGCTTTGGGAGCGCTGAAAAATGGGCTGGATATTCTGCTAAAAGAGGAAAAAGTAACAATAGATCAAGTCTACGGGCATGGCGGATTGTTTAAGACGCCGGTTGTGGGGCAGCGGATCATGGCTGCTGCGATGGATACGCCGGTAACCGTTATGGAACATGCGGGTGAAGGCGGCGCCTGGGGGATTGCGCTGCTGGCTGCTTATATGAAGAACAGGCAGAATGGGGAAAGCCTGGCAGATTATTTGAAAGCAAATGTGTTTACCAAAGCGGGCAGCGTGACCGAGCAGCCGCTTCCGTCCGATGTTGCAGGGTTTGATGTGTTTATGAAACGTTATCATGCAGGGCTGTCAGTAGAGCGTGCGGCGATCGACGCTGTGAAGTAGCAAAGAAGTCCGCAGTAGAAAGTATGAAGCAGCAAAGAAGCTGGCAGTAGAGACTGTGAAGCAGCAAAGAAGCTGGCAGTAGAGACTGTGAAGCAGCAAAGAAGCTGGCAGCGGAGATTGTGAAGCAGCAAAGAAGCTGACAGTAGAGACTGTGAAGCAGTAAAGGAGCCGTCAGGCGCGGAGAGCTTCGGAACTTTTGCGTAAGGTTGCCGGAGTTCTTTTGAGTTGGGAGGGCTTTGCCAGCCTGCATGCGGCGGGAACGGGATTTTAAAGGAAATTTGTGGATAACATAGCATTTTTCTCCCGAAATATGATAAAATAAGACAAATAAAAATAAAGAAGGTGTTACACGTAAAATGAATTTGAAACATAAGGCAAACACAACTCAAAAGAAAACGACTGCTTCTGCGAACAGGAATAAAAAAACGTACCTGCTTCCCTGGCTGTGTATCCTGATGCTAAGTGTATCGATCCTGCACCCGGCAGCCGCGCAGCCGCTGATCGTCCATGCGGCAGGGACCGGAGGCATTAAAGGGAACAACCTGCCCGCAGGATATGTTACGGAACAGCAGATGAAGCTTGCCAATCCATGGACAGATACGAATGAAATGCCCCTGTTCAATGTAATGCGCAAAGCACAGAGCGGCCAGCGGGTTACGATCGCGCTGATCGGCGGATCGATTACAAAAGGCACGATGTCCACAGGAACGCGGGATGAAAGTATGAATAAAAAACTGACCTACTTCGATTACTTTACAAACTGGTGGTATAAAACATTTCCAAAGGCCGACCTGTTATTTGTAAACGCAGGGATCAGCGCGACGGATTCGTATCTTGGCGTCCACCGTGTGCAGAAAGATGTGCTGGATCGTAAGCCGGATCTGGTGCTTGTAGAATTTGCGGTAAATGATAAAAAAACAGCATACCACAGGCAGGCATATGAGAACCTGGTGCGTAAAATCCTGGACTCTCCGACCAAACCAGCGGTTATGCTGCTGTTTATGTCAAAACTCAATGGCTGGAGCTGCCAGCTGCAGCAGGCAAAGATCGGGAGCCATTATCATCTGCCGATGCTCAGTTATGCGAATGTGATGAAGGATATGATTGGCAAAGGCATCTATACAATGGAAGAGCTGTCCGGGGACGCCATTCATCCGTCGGCCCTTGGAAGCGCGGTGATTGGCGAGATTTTAGTGCGGTATCTGGACAGTATTCAGAAAAAATCGTTGGGGCAGGTTTCGTATAAGAAAGCGCCAAGTACATATGTGACTTCTAAAAAGTACGGCAGTGCCAAGCTGCTGTCATGCAAAGACATTAAGATACAGCGGATGGGGACGTTTGAACGCAGCAGCAAGAGTCAGATTTTTCCGGATAATCTGACAACGGGCAGCGGGAACGGAGATCTGACCTTTACTGTGACCGGAAAAAACATCGGGATATTGTTTGCGCAGCAAATCAATGGGAGAGGCGGCCAGTTTGATGTCTATGTGGACGGGAAGAAAACAGCCACCATTGACGCGGATAATTCCGGCGGCAGACATAATAAGCCGGGTTCTGTCCCATGTTACTCTTCCAATACGAAAAAGACGCATACAGTGCGGATTGTCAGAAATCAGAAATCATCGGGGCGGGCTCTTACGATTTATGGAGTTCTTGTTTCTAATTAGCGGAAGTATTTAATGAGAGTGTTTATATGAAAGTATTGTGAAGTGTTTTGAAGCGTTGCCCAGGAATGCGGCACATGACCGGAACTGTTACCAAACCATTGAATTGCGGTTCAAAATATGTTAGAATGCCATTGTATGTGCAGAATAAGATTGTGAGAAGCAGATCAGCTTGTCCGAACTGTGTGGTAAAGAGGGCAAAATATGACAGCAAATATGGTATTGATTGTGGACGATGAAAAGCAGAACCGGGATCAATTAAAGCAGATCTTAAACAGCAGATATAAACTGGCAGAAGCAGACAGTACAGATAAGGCCTTGGGAATGATGTACCGTAATGTAAGGCAGCTGGCAGCCGTGATCGTGAAGCTGGGCGCCGTACATGGGAACCTGGACGGATACCGGGTGCTGACACAGTGGAACCAGGATAAAATAATCAGCGGCATCCCGATGATAGCTGCTGTCGGGCAGTTTGATACACAAAGTATGTCCCGGGCGATGGAACTGGGAGTATGGGAACTGCTTGCAATGCCGTTAGAACTACAATTGACATATTTTCGTGTGAAAAATGTGATAGAACGAAGGTTACTGCGCGTATCGGATCAGGCTCGCCAGAGCCGGGAATATGATGAACTGACTGGCATTTATAACCGCAAGGCGTTTCTGTGCAGGACGAAGGAGATGCTGTGCCGATATCCGCGGGAAACATTTGCGTTTGTCCATCTGGACATTTATCAGTTCCATTTGGTGAACCAGTTTTATGGAATGGATGAGGCGGATCGTCTGTTGCAGTATATTGCAGATCGGTTGGCGTTTCTTTCCAGGGAATCGGATCATTTTACGTATGGCAGGGACCGGGCAGATGTGTTTTGTTTTTGCATGCCGTATGAGGGGAAGGCGTCCGTGATGCGGATGATCAAAAAAGTGCATGACGAGATCAACCAGTATCCGATCAATCATGTTTTGATGCCTGTCTTTGGGATCTGTACGGCAGATCATACGGAACAGCAGATGGTGGCGGTCAGCGACCGGGCCAATCTGGCGGCGAAGCAGTGTAAGGGCAATTACATAAAAAATTACGCATTCTATGACTATTCCATGACAGAGCAGCTGATTAAGGAACAAGAGATTGTCAATGCGATGAAGAAGGCACTTGCAGATGAACAGTTCCAGCTGTATATCCAGCCGAAATACGATCTGCGCAAAAACCGGCTGGCCGGCGGAGAAGTATTGGTGCGCTGGCATATGCAAGGGAAAGGGATGGTGTCGCCGGGGGATTTTATACCAGTCTTTGAGCGCAATGGATTTATTACCAAGCTGGACCGGTATGTGTGGGAACATGCCTGCCAAAGCATCCGTAAATGGCTGGACGAAGGGAAAAAGCCGTTTCCAATATCGGTGAATATTTCCAGAGTCAGCCTTTATAATAAAGATGTGGCCGATGTGATCCATGGGCTGGTGAAAAAATATGGAATTGATCCCGCTTTGCTGCATTTGGAATTGACAGAAAGTGCATACACGGGCAATCTGGAAATGATCAAACAGACGATGTCCAGGCTGCAGGCATATGGTTTCTGCATTTTGATGGATGATTTTGGCAGCGGCTATTCGTCGCTGAATACGCTTAAGGATATTGTTGTGGATATCCTGAAAATCGATATGAATTTTTTGCTGAACTCCGAAGTGCCGGGGCGCGGGGAAAATATCCTTGCGTCGGTCGTGTACATGGCAAAATGTCTGGGAATGCCTGTGATTGCAGAAGGTGTAGAAAGGGAATCACAAGCAGCTTTTTTGCGGAGTATTGGCTGTGATTATGTACAGGGATATTATTTTGCAAAACCAATGTCCCTGGAGGAGTATGAACAGCTTGCATTTGGAACAAATATATAAAGAAACAGGCAGCGGGCAGGGCCATACAGACCAGCTTGCAAAAATTAAGGAAGGGAATGATTAAGATCTATGGCACAGGAAAAGAAATATAAGTTAGGCGATCTCGAATTTGACACAGAGCAGGAATACCGGGAAGCTGCCGCAGACTTGAAACGGATTAAGGGCCTTACGGAGAAATATCAGATAGACGATCCGGCACAGGCGCAAAAAATCCTTACTTCTATTCAGGCGCATCCGGAAACTTTCCGGTCACCTTATGGTCTTAAGTTTGTGGCAAAACTGGAAAAGGCGGCGGGTGTTTCCGCTTCACGGGCAGGCGGCGGTTCTGCAGGCGCCAGAACAGAATCTTCCGGCAGCGGGGAGCTTTCTGATCAAGGAAAGAAAAAGGAGAAACAAGCACACAAGCAGAAGATCCGCAAAGAAAAGCGGGAGACAAAGACGAAAAATAAAAGTACGTCTGGCGCTGAAAAGGAGAAATTTCAGATCTTTACACCGCGTAATTTTGCGATCGGCGTCGTAATTATCGCCTGTGTCGTGGTATTTAGTATTTTTGCTCCGCGTTTGTTTTCACTCAATAACAGTCCGGACAGCAATGGAGATATTCGTAAAAATATGATTACAGCTTATGCGAAAAGCCAGGCAGATTTGAAAATGAAGCTGTATACGTATTACTATAATGTCGTAGGGCAGACAGAAGAAGAAGCGCAGAAAGACGCAGAGGAAGGGCTGAGCCATTATGTAATGGATTTGTCTGACCGGACGATCAGCACGATGTCCGATTCTGAGATCTCGGATATTTACAGTCGTCTTGTGGAAGGCGGGGATATTCAGAACAACAGCTTTGTAGAGCCTTCGGAGATTTCAGCGCTGAAAGAAAAGCTGCTGGCGGCAGGGCTGTCCGGCAATGACGGGAACGGCATGGAAGGGGAGACAGCTATTGAGGCAGCGATTAACAGTATGATGGATTATCAGAACCGTATGTATGCTTCCCTCTATTACCAATATTCCCTGCTGGGTTATGCGAAGAGCGAGGCGCAGGGCTACGCAATGGAAGATATGGAATCGTTATTCGGGCATGTAATCTATGACCAAAAGATGACGATCGAAGAAAAGCAGAGTTATTTTGACAGCTTCACCAAAAGCGGCCTGATCAAAGACAATCAGATCGTGCGTTTTTCCGCAGATCCGGCAGCTTACAGCCTGCCGGAACTGACGCCTGCGATTGAGGTGGCTTTTTTCGGTGAAAAAGCGAAAGCGTATAACTGCAGCATGCTCAGTTATGCACCGGCGGCAAGTGTCTTTTATGAGATTCATGAAGGCAAGCAGACAGGCTATATGTGCTTCCGAAACAATGGAGGAAATAAGGATTATATTCAGGTGGATGCGGACACGACGGTAACAGCGCAGGGAGATTTCTTCCTGACGATCGGGTCTGAGAAGCAGACAGGGAAATGGTTTTATAACAATCAGAATATCGGAATACTGATCAATGGGGATTCAAGCAGCCTGATCAGCTATGTGCATAATCTGACTTACTAATGATGATGTCCACAAAAATCTAATTTGTTTGCATGTGGCAGCAGTCTGAACGTGTTGTTCAGGCTGCTGCTTTTCTGTTCTGCGGTTCCACAGCGATGCGGCGGATGCGTGACAAAGCATTTTTTACAGGCGCAAGAGAAAGCGCAAGAACTGTCAGCCCGGCTTCCGGCAGCAGGTACATAGCATTATAAGACAGCGAGTATAGCGGAATACTCATATGATAGTCGGCGGCATAGGCTCCAAAAAAGATCATCCCTGATAAGAATGCGAAAAAATACCTTCCAAGAACAGCCGCGAGATAACCAAGGATCAGTCCGTTTTTCCGGCTGCGGAAAAAGCCCGAGATCCCAAGCGCGCCAAATGCCAGCGGGTAGTCAATCAGCACCTGCGGCAATGTATAAAACACGGGCTGGAGAATAAACTGCAGCAGTCCATAAGCCACTGCGGTCGTTACGCCGATCTTTGGCCCATACCAGTAGCCGATCAGCGCGATGAACAGCATACTAAATAAAGTAATCGATCCGCCCATCGGCAGGTCAGCGAACTTGATCATAGAAGTAACTGTGCCAAGCGCCATCGCGGCGGCAGAAAATACGAGCTGTTTTGTTGTAATGCTTTTGGAGCGTTCAGCTTTTGGGCGCAGCAGAAGCGCAGCGGTAATTAAAATGGCGATCACAGCTGCAACGGCAAGAAAACCAGTATTTGTAAGTGTTGCAGCATCCGCACCCCAGGCGTCTTGCGTGGGCGTGGTAAAAAATTGGAACATAGGTTCGTACCTCATTTCATCTGTTGATTTGGTTGGATGTAACAAAATGAATATAGCATAATTGCGGTTAACGCGCAAGTGGGAAGAATTAGCGGAAAAAACCGGGATTTCCCCAAGTACGATCAGTGACTGGAAACGGAAGAAAACAAATCCTTCTGCGGATAAGCTGAAAATAATATGCGATGTTCTGGGAATCAGTCTGTATGAACTTCTGGGAGAGCAGGACAGCCGCAGGGTGATGGATTATGTGGTTGTGAACAGGGAAAGTGAAGATGATCTTCTGCTGGAAACCTATCATGCGCTGCCGGAAGCGCATCGGGAACGCGTAAATGGGTATTTACAGGCGCTGAGGGATCTTGGAAATGACAAGAATTGATAAATAATTTTTTGAATTTACATTTTTTTCTTTTCATTTTGTAGCGCGTGTGTTATAATTGGTATGAAATCACATTCAGAACGGTGGGAAAAGGCAGATGTTACAAAAGATGAAACTGTTTTGGATGTGATTTTTTTGCAAAAAAATAAAAAGAATCCTTGCACTTTTAGGAAGAATATGCTATAGTTTAGTATAGAAAAGCATTAGGTTCAGGGCAGTAAATGAATGAAAACAGTGAACACCCTCATACAAAAGATAAACTGTTCTGAAACTGGTGCTTTTCTGCTGCAATAAATTGGGATAGGTGAGATTCTGACGGATCTGACAGAAAAAGTGAAGAAAGAGCGGAATCAAACCTTGCACTCTCAATCATATTGTGCTATAGTTTAATAGAAAAAGCATTGGTATCAGGGCAGCAGAATAGCATCGGTTTCACAGTCGTACATCAGTCCCTGAACTGGTGCTTTTTTTAATTTGCAAATCCGTAAGCGCTGCTTAAAAAATGTTTCCTTAAAATAATAAAATTTTAGCTTCCTGATTGAGTAATGTTAGATACCATGATAAAATAGATTAAACGAAATATAAATAGAAAATCCAAAGATCAAAAATATACCATATGTATGGAAGATGGTAATCTGCCATTAGAAAATTACATTAGGAGATGAATACAATGGCTGACACATATCTGTCACAGGCAGTTGAAGCCACAAACGACGCAGGGGCTGCATATGATACCAATGCAAAATATTTGCTGGCTGATAAGCAGGTGCTGGCATGGATTTTAAAATATGCAGTCGGTGAGTTTCGGGAAATGGAAATATCTGCGATTATTGCGTGTATCCAGGATGACATAGAAATCAGTACAAAGCCGACAGATCCCGGGCTGTTGCGGACAGGGCGCGTTAGCGGAGCTGCAACAGAAGATAATGTTCCGGGAGAAGGACTGATTTTTTTCGATATCCGCTTTCGAGCCTGTCTGCTGCGGGAAGAAATAAAATTTCTGGTAAATGTAGAAGCGCAGAAAACGTCCGATCCCGCAAAACTGGGATACCATCTGGAAAATCGAATTCTGTTTTATCTGTCCAGAATGGTTTCCGCGCAAAAGCATACGGAATTTTTTCACAGTGATTATGACAACATAAAACGCGTGCGCAGTATATGGGTGTGTATGGACGGCGATACCAGCGGGGACTCAATAGAGGAAATCGGGCTCCAGCGAAAATCCGTATTTGGAGAAAGCACAAGCCAGTATGGAATGGATCTGATGAAGGCGGTGGTTATCCACATCCGAAAAGAAAAAAATATCAAAACTTCCCGGCATGTACTGATCGCAATGCTGGAAACACTGTTTGCGCATACTGCGGCAGAAGAAAAAAAGCGGCTGCTGGCGGAAAATTATGGGATGACAATGTCCGTGGAGTTTGAAAGGAGGATAAAGGTTATGTGTAATTTATCTGAAGTAATTAAAGAAGACGCTTTAAAACATGGCTTTAAAGAGGGGATGGAAAAAGGGATAGAAAAAGGGATAGAAAAAGAACGAATTGCGGCCATCGAAAGAATGATATACATGGGTGTTTCAAAGGAACAGATTATATCTTACGGATATACAGAAAATGAATATGCAAAGGCTGCAGATCACAAGTATACCCTGCACTGAAATACCTTTAAAAACCAGGAATGCAGCTGGTTTTATCATTAAGAGGAATATTTGTAATTGGGTTCTCCAAAGCACTGCAGGTAGAATGATACGTATGAGTTGACAGGCGATTTTTTAATAGACTTCTTGTGGCAGCTATAAATTTAACTATAGTATTAAAATACGGGTCAGGCAGCAGTATTTTGAGCAGGTTTAGGCATGCTTGTTCAAAATGCTGCAAAGTTCTTATGATTTCTTCAATAATTCAAAAAATTCCAGCCTTAAGGTTAATATTCTAAGAAAAGAGCCGATATACTAATAAACTATCTAATGGGATTAGTCTGCATGTTTGGCTGTATTGGCCAGGCGTACATACTGTTCTCTTGATATAGATGCAGGTGTACGGATGTATGGATCACTGAAAGGTACATAGGAACGAACCGCAGCTTGTGCAGATTCAGGACGGCGTTTGGTTTGTTTTTCTTTCTTCGCGCAGCTTTATGTGGCAGCTGGTAAAAGGATGCGATAAATAGCGTGTGTGAAGCGGCAGAACAAGCAGAGGTCTGGCTGAATCAATGACAGGGTACAGCGTCACGGCATAGTGAAATGTGGTTTCTTCATCTGTGTACCGCACTTGGCACGATGCCTGCTCAATCTGGTGGGCGTGAGGATAGCTGGGTCTGTATGGAACAGGTGTCTTGCGAATTGCGGTGTATGATCGATGGATGAGGATAGGGTTCTTGTGTTCTGCGTGGTTCAGGTAGTCCGGGATAGAATAATGTCTTCTGATTTGGAGGCGGAGAGGAAGGTAGTGTATGTACAAGGATGTATGGAAGAGATTCGGGACGAAGATCTTGATGGTTTTGTGTTCCGTGTTATTGTTAGGAGGGGTGGCCATTGCGGTGCCAAGGCTGCAGGCGTCTGTTGGGATGGCTGCGGTCGCGGTTGTTCAGAATGAATCTGAAGCTGATGAATATCTTACCACGGCAGTGACAGGCGCTGCGATCTGGATAGATCAGGATGTATTGAAGTCCCTTGTGTACAGTCCGGATGCAGCAGTATATCCGCAGCAACTGAAATTTAAAGAGAGTGGAAAGTCGGCAAAAACACTGTACTATGGCACCGACTATAGATTGACACCTCAGAAAGATGAGGATTGGAAGAAGCCTGGAAAAGTTACAGTGACAATTAATCCGTTAGGTACTGAATTGATTGACGACGGCATAATAAAGACGATTGAATATGAAATTGCAAAAGCAAGTATATCCTCGTTGCAGTTAAAAGTATACAATCCGCAGACTACCGATCCAGAAAAACAAAAAGATTATGAGCAGTATAATGGGATCAACGGTACGTTGTTGGTAGATAGTGTTTCAAGCACAGTAACAACAGAAAGACTGCGTCCAGTTGTAAATGGAAAAGAAATTACAACTGGCTATCAATTTGTTATGAAAGATAGTTCCGGAGCTGAAGTGGATTATCAGATAGGAACATCAATAAAAGATAAGAATACGCTTTATATCAAATTTGACAATTATAAAGAGGTTTACAGCGATTTTGAAGATTATTATGAATGTCAGTTCAATGTTCGTATAGACCTTGGGACGCAGGACGTAACCCCTTCAGTAACTCCGACTGATACTACTACATTGCTTAACAGGGATAACGTAAGTGTAAGAGACAAAGATGGCAATGACTTAAAGAAAAATCAGTTTGAGGTAGACTATAATATTGATGAGACTGACAGAACAGGTACGCTGATTGTGCGGCCTTTAAGCACAGATATATATGCAGGATATTACAGGCGTGTATATCAATTTGATCCGATTGATACGTCCGATTTGATGCTGACGTTCCAAAAAGGATCTAAATTTTTCACTCCACAGGATTTTGATGAAGATCTGAAAGGTGATTATCAGATTGCTCCGGAGGAGTTTTTGACGACGGATGCAAATCAGAAAACGATCAGAAAGGATGATTGCAAACTTTCTTATAAGATAGTTACTGATAGGGTGAATCATAAAGAAATACCAGGCGCGACGGCTGGTCTGGTGGAGATTAAAGTAGATATCGTAGGAGGAAGTGTTCATAAAGGAAGAACCGGGTATGCGTATTTTCCGGTAATCAGAAATATTAAGACGGCATTTGATAAAAATAACACAGTGATTACGAACGCGCCAAAAGACGGGGTTGATTATACATACAGCCTGAAGCATGGCGGCGGTTATTATAAAAGACTGGCAAAAATACGCTTTACAGATGCGCCGAATCCGCAGGATCTTACGATAGATAGCGATAATACGCAGTTTAATCTGTCATATAAACTTGAGCGTTGGGATAATCAGTATTTTGAAGGATTAGATACCATTAAGGATGCCGGAACGGTTTATATGACGATTCAGGGTAAACTTGGGGATGACAGGCCAAGCAGTGCAAGTAACGGAGGATATTATGGGAAAATAATAGGAACAGAAGACGAGCCTCCTACATTATTTTTCAAAATTGCAAAAAAAACAATTCCATCTAGTTATTATATCAAACTTGGAACAAGTAGTTTTATTCCGTCCAGCAGCCAGCCGAATGTAGTGGATGGCACGAGACTGATGTCAGACGCAGCGGACGATTCCTTTTCCAAACTTTTAACAGAACTGGTTGACCGCTATGCGTACAAGTTTTATGATCAAGATGGCAATGAAATATCCTTAAATGAGTCCTGGAGTGGCAAAACAGGAAAATTCTTTGTAGAGTTTACCTTTGATGGGAACTTTGACGGAACACTGCCAAGAGTGGAGTTTACCATTGCTGAATTTGAGGATCAATATCTTCGCATTGTATATGATGCAAACAGCTGTGATCAGTGTCATGTAACGGGAAGTAATTATGATACGCATATGTATACCGGGACGGAGCATCGGCCGAACATTTTCAAGATTGAGTATACGAAGGATCCAAACAATACAATAGTTATACCAAAGTCACAATACAACGCTGAAGGAAGCGTTACTTATCAAGACAATATAAACGCGACGAATGATGAAACAATGGCTAAGATCATTGTAAAGCTGAGAAGTGGCCAGACGATTACCCGTACCTTTACAATTAATCCGCGACCGTTGGATGCTGGAAAGCTTATTTTTACAAAAGATGATGAATTCAATGGCTCTGTCGACAGTGGTTTTACACACGAGTATGCAGGCCAGACAAAGCTGCCGGAGATTACAAAACTGCAGCTAAAGACTACGGACGGCAATATTGATCTAACACAGGGCAAGGATTATAGAGTTTTGGGAATGTATGATAGCAGCGGCAATCAAGTTACTGTAGATAATATTAATACGACAGAGGCGTACTGTTACCATATTACAGCAGTGGGAGAGAACTTCGTCAATTCAGCAACAGACGCAACGAAGAGCTTTGTTGCAACAGAAAAGTTTAAAATTACTGCCAGAAGTATTGCAGATGAGAAAATCGTATTTGATCTTGCGCCAAAGACACCATATAATGCCGGAGACACCGCAAATACCTATATGAATTATATTAAGGGAAATGACGGGCTTAAAATTACAGACGACAAGTTCCCGGGAGAACCAAATCTGCAAGAAGGTAAGCATTATAGCATTGATCCAATAACAGATATTTCAAGTATTCATAATAACGGTACGATTAAATTCAAGGTATATGGAAAGGGCTGTTATGATGAAAACTCATATAAGGAAGTAGTACTTAAAGTGGGGAGGGATATTACTGACGCAAAGATTGTTGAAAATGGAATTAAGAGCGGAGAAATAAATGTAACAAAGATTGGAAGTACGGATGCAAACGGACTGCCGCAAGGAACCGCGTCTTTGTTAAATGAATATGGAAACCCTAATAGCGTGAAATTCTGTAAAACAGCACAAGAAGCACCGAATTGTAATGTTTTTCTCCGTTATTATCGTGAATCTGATTTTGGCAATGATATTTTATATGGCGTAGCGTCGACAGACACGAACCTAACCGATGAAACGAGACAGTATCGGTACGAGATACAGCTTGGTGAAGCGGCGCCGGACGATCCGATGAATCCAAATGGGTCCAGGTACAACAAAATTGTGCTTACTGGTAAAAGTGGATATTATGGTTCTATTGAACTGAAAGTTGAGATCAAAAAGATTGATATCGGAAACGGTCAGTATAAGATTGAATTTTTGAATGAAGACACTGAGACAGAAAACGATAATATTTATACAGGTGAAAAGGTAACGCCGAAATTCAGAGTAGTAGAAGCAGTCTCCGGAGGCGCGATTCTTTCAGAAGGCAACGATTACGAAATACCAAAAGAATCAGATTGGTACAACAACATCAATGCAAATGAAGGAAGGACTGGATCCAATGATGAGCCATATTTAGTTATTCGTGGGATTAATGGTTTTAAGGGAACTTTAATGCAAAAGTTTACCATTTACAAACGAAATATAGGTACGCAGGATAAAGATGGCCATTGGGTGATGAACAGCGGGTTCCGAGTTGACGGATGGCTTAACGCGGATCATAGTTATACTTATACACCACAGACAAAGACAGCCCGTGGTGAGGAGAACGGTGTACTGCCGCAAGTACAGCTTAACTACAAAGACAAGCAGCTGGCAGTGGGGAAAGATTATAATATCCGTTACGTAAATAATGAAAAGGCATGTTTGTATAAGGAAAACGGCTATGATGCTTTGCCGAAAGTACTTTTTGTGACGGAGGGCGTAACAGGCGGCAATTTTAAAGGTAACTTTGCGGAAACATTTGAAATCCGTCGAGTTGCGTTAAGTGACGAAAAGCAGTGTACAGTTACATTGAAGTCTTATGAGGCGGCATTTACAGGAGAGCCGATTCATCCGGCAGTAAGCGTAGTTCTTCATAGGGATGATGGCACGGACTATCCAGTAACGAATATGGAAAATAATGATCCAGTGGGATATCGTGTTGAATATAATACAAAAGATTATCAGGATCGATTTATCAGTGTTAACCAGACAGGTACCTTTGGTTCTTGGGTTATGGTAAAAGCAATTGATGAAAAGCAGGGTAATTTTGAAGGCACAGCTCCGCTTGATTCGCTGCGGTATGTAATTTATGGTGAATTTACACCTAATAATGCTGGCGGAAGAAATAACTCCAGACTGGAGATTACAAATAAGGAGGAATTTGCCACTTACCAGCCAGAAGGTCTTAAGGGTGCCTTTGATGTGGCATTTTACGAAAAACCAGAGGACGGTAAAACGGGCGAAGATCTGAATGATTATCTTAACAATAAGGACGCTGTAAAACATATACTGACAGAAAACGCTCACTATAAAGTAAATGTGCTTAATAGAGTCGGCGAGCAGGATGTGACGATCAGCGCAAATCCTGAGGTTAACTATTTGAAGGGAACTTCACCGAAACGTAAGATTATTATTCAAGGTAATTTGTCTGCTAAATATATGCACTATGAAATCACCAGAGATATTGAATATGATCCGACCAGTACAGAGTTCCGGTTAGATAAGTATCTCCGTGTTACGTATGATGCATATGATGATGATAAGAATCCAATCAGAGTGCCGTTAACGTATGGCGTGGATTACGAATTTGTGACTCCGCCGACGAACAATATTGGCGAAGATAATATTGCTTATATCAAACCGATAGATGGAAGTAAATTCTGGGTTGGCACAGGGGAAGTGAAGTACAAAGTTACCGCAGGACTGGACGGCGTAGAGTTTCCGGAAATGCCGGCAAATAGGGAATACGTTTATCAGCATGGAATGCCGGTACTTACAGTAGAGGGTTTGAAGGTTGTTTTGAATGGCAAGACATTAAAATATCCGGATGATTACAAAGCAGAACTGATTAAAGGGGATGCTATTAATGTAGGTGACCATACAATCCGGCTGACAGGTTCCGGTAAAGAGTATACAGGTACCTATGATTTGCATTTTAAGATTGTACCATATAATCTGCAGGATGCTGTGAAGGAAGACATTATAAAGATTGTCTATCCGCAGGAGACGGTTTATACAGGTGTCAGCACCTGGCCGACGGTGGAATCTATTAAAATTGCGTCACATGTTTTATCGGATGGTACAAAAACAGATGAGTCTGGTACAGCGATTCCGGCTGAATATGAGACGGGAATAGGGTCGAACAGCAACAGCCATATTAACTGGACGAGAGATCCGGAGCATAAACCAGATTTTGTAATACGAGGCGTAGGCAACTATACTGGGGAACTGACATTATTGTATTCGATTACACGTAAGAATATTGCAGACGATGATATATCTGACGAAGGTACGCAGAAGCAGTGGAATTACGATAATGGAAGGGAGATTGCTCCAATTCCAGTACTTGAGTATTTGGGCAGATCTTTGAATGGAATTAAGTACAACAGCGCTGATTCCAACGCATACCTTGACTGGCAGGATTACGCAACTCATTTTACGTATCAGCATGAAGGTGATTTGAAGCGTGTTGGCAAGAAAACGATTATTGTTCGTGGTATTGGCAATTTCAGAGGCGAACGGAGAATCACTTATGAGGTAACACCATTAAATATTGCGGATACAGAGCTGGTATTTACAGGCGAGACACCGACTTATAATGCTTTAGACCAGACGCCTGCGTTTGAGTTGGTTTATGGAGAACACAGGGATGTAATTTTGCAGTTCAATGGTACAAAAGCAGTATCTGACAATATTAATAATATTGCTGCGGTAAATATAACATTTACAAACAATCGGAATGCAACGAGTGATGGGAAGCTGGCGACAGTGACGATCACATTGGCAGAGGATGCTTCGGATAACTATTATGGTTCCAAAGAAGCGACGTTTACGATATTGCCTGCTCCGGTGAAAGACCGTGTAAGCTTTATGTATCAGCAGTCAGGTGAAAATGGAACCGTTGATTTGAAGAATTTCAAATTGAATCTGCCATTTAAAGGGGTAGGGAATTCTGTAATTCCGGGACATCCAAAGGCTGAAGAAGATCTGGGTGAAGGGAAAGTAGGCGTTTATTATACATTCCCACAGAACAGAAAAGTCTTTATGGTATTGGGCGCGGAGACAGATGCGGAACATGATTATGAGATTTCTTACCAGTATGTAGAACCGGATACCGATGATGTTGAAATCAGAGAAGGATTTGGAGATGCGCCAGTATGTTCATACGCTGGTAAGGTTAAGGTTACGATAACGGGTGTAGGAAATTATACTGACAGCGCTAGTTATTGGTATTATATTGGCACAGATATTAGCGCAGATGCGAAGATCAGCATCTCACCGACGACGGCCATTTATAATTCACAGGCGCAGCCGCCAAAAATAACAATAACGGGAATCGACATTAATAAGTGTACGATTGGCAAATACTGGAATGAAGTAGCAGTAAA
This sequence comes from Lachnospiraceae bacterium, assembly GCA_009774535.1. Lineage (GTDB taxonomy): Bacteria > Bacillota > Clostridia > Lachnospirales > Lachnospiraceae > Eubacterium_J. The sequence continues at coordinate 18,066 of VSNY01000008.1, read as the reverse complement.
GAATCTGATCCAGGATCAGGATTTTGTAAACGCTGGCACTTATTATATTCGTGTGGAAGGTAATCCGAAAGAAGGCACCTATTCTACAAAGCCGGAAACACTGACCTATACGATCACCCCAAGAGCATTCTCCAACAACCTGATTATCGACGGCTTCAAACGGGAATACTCTTACACAGGCTACGAGATCTGCCCGGTAGGCATATCCGTAACTGACTACATTGACAACACAAAATACAGACTGACCGAAGACGTAGACTACACATTAACGTACATAAACAACCTGAACGCTGGAACGGCATATATTAATGTGGAAGGTAAGAATAATTTCAGCGGAAAAGCAACCGCGAACTTTATGATCACCAGTTCCACGATCAGCAGCGGCGGCTCAGGGGGATCTAACAGCTTCTTGGATCAGGGTACAGGCGAGATTTCCGGATCAACGGCGGTTTCACCGGGCAACGTAAACCTTTCTATGGATACGGTTGACGCGATGTACTTTACAGGAAGTCCGGTATATCCGAAGGTTTCGATTGCGGGAATGACGGAGAATATTGATTATACGGTTACGTTTGCAAATAACGTGGATGTAGGTACGGCAGTGGCTACAATTACAGGTATTGGCAATAATAACGGTACGATTACGAAGAACTTCCGTATTATCGCACAGTTATCGAAGTGTACGATTTCACCGATTCCGGCGCAGCAGTATACCGGATCAGAAGTAAAACCAGCGCTTACGGTTAAATGCGGCAGCAATATTTTGATGGAAGGCGTTGATTATGCAGCGACCTATTCTAACAATATTAATATTGGTACGGCGACTGTAACGCTTCGTGCATTGAATAATGCGAACTATACGGGTACGACTTCTACAACGTTCAGCATCGGAAATGATGTAGGCGGATTTATGATCAGCGGTTATGCGCCGAGCTATGCTTATACAGGCAAAGCGATTACGCCGGGCGTAGTTGTTGAGACGGGCAGCAGGACATTGGTGCAGGGTACGGAGTATACCGTTTCTTATGCAAATAATGTGAATGCAGGTACGGCAACGATTACAGTAACGGGTATCGGCAAATATTCCGGAACACAGACAGCGAACTTTGTGATTGAACCAAAGAGCGTGCAGAGTCTGGAAACATCGGATATCGCAGATCGTACGTATACGGGAGATGCATATACGCCGGATATTACGGTTAGTGATGGCAGCAAGGTACTGACGAAAGGCGTAGATTATACTGTTACTTATACAAACAATACAGAACCTGGTGTGGCGACGGTAGTCATTAAGGGCGCGAACAGCAATTATGCAGGTACGAAGATTATCAGCTTTAAGATTTCAGCAGTTGCGGTGAAGGGTCTGAAAACTTCCAATGTGAAGTATAACAGCCTGAAACTGAAATGGACGAAACAGGATTATGCGGATGGTTACCAGATCTGCAATTCCAGCTCGAAAGTACTAAAGACCGTTACAAAGAACAGTGCAACTATTACAGGACTTTCTGCAGGAAAGACGTATAAGTATAAAGTAAGATCTTATATTAAGAACGCAGATGGTACGAAATCTTATGGAGCATTTTCTTCAGTACTAAGTGCGACGACGAAACTGAAAACACCGACGGTTAAGGTTGTATCCAATGCGAAAGGGCAGGCACGGATCAGCTGGTCGAAGGTATCCGGTGCGTCGGGCTATGAGATTTACTATAAGAAGTCTGCAAGTGCGAAGTATAAGAAGTTAAAGACTGTAAACAATGCGAATATTCGGGTATGTACCGTACGCGGCATGAAGAGCGGCGACAGGGCATACTTCCGTATCCGGGCATTCCGCAATAACGGCAGCAAGAAGGTTTACAGTTCACTGAATCCATTGAAGGTTATTACGGTGAAATAACAGAGTATGAGTGAAAAATACAGAATAGGCGATTATGAATTTAATACCTATGAAGAGTATCTTGCGGCACAGGAGGATGTAAAGAAGATTGACTTCATAACGAAGGAATTGGATATTACGGATGCCGATGTTGCCGTAAGGCTCTACACTCTGATCAGGAATAAGGAAATCGTGTTCCGCAGCCAGGTGGGCATGTCCTTTTCCTGGTATGTGATGGATGTGCTGGCGCAAAATTCCCAGAAACTGCTGGAAGAAAAGCGGATGAAGGAAGAGCAGAAGCAGAAAGGGAGAAAGCTTGGCGCTGCGGGCGCGATGTGTATCCTGGCTGCGGTGCTTTGTCTGGGATATTACAGCATGACATTGTGGCAGGATCATCTGGAGAGCCAGGAGTTTGAGAAGCTTCAGGATATGCAGAACCTGACCGGGCATTTGATTCGTGAGACGTCGTCGGATGAAGGGCAGGAAGGAACAGCAGAACAGGAATCCGGCCAGGCGGATGTATCTGGTACAGATGACAAAAAGTCGGCAAAGAAGAAGGATGCAAAACAGCAGGATAAAAAGAAAATTGATCCGGCGGATTTGACCGTCTTAAAGAAATACAGTGATTTATACAAGCAGAATAAAGATCTGGCGGGCTGGCTGTCGATTGAAGGGACAGTGATTAATTACCCGGTGATGCAGACAGGAAAGAAGAACCCGGATTTTTATCTGCATAATGGTTTTGACAAAAAAGAAAGTGATCACGGTACGCTTTTTGTAGATGCCAGAAACGACATTGTAAACCGTGATACAAACCTGATTATTTATGGACATAATATGCGCGACGGAACGATGTTCGGCGGCCTGAAAAGCTTTATGGATAAGGATTATTTTGAAAAGCATCAGGAACTGGTATTTGATACGATTTACGAGAAGGCGAAGTACCGGATCGTGGCGGTTTGTTTGTCTAAGGTAAATTATCAGGATGACGATACCTTCCGGTATTATAATTTTTTAAATGCCGAAAGCAAGGAAGAATTTCAGGCATTTCTGGCAAATATCCAGCAGCTGACGGTATTTGATCAGAACATTGATATTTCGTATGGGGATGAATTGCTGACGTTATCGACCTGCAACAGCTATGTGCAGGATGGCAGGCTGTTCCTCATTGCGAAGAAGGAGTGACGCAAATGAGTAGTTCAAAAATAAAACAGAGATCAGCTATTTTTATGGTTTTGGTGATGGTATTGTTCTTAATGCCGCGCCAGACTGTATTTGCATCAAATACAGGTATGACAATCTCCGGCGGCGTACTGACTGCGTATAATGGCGGAGGCGGTGCAGTCACAATCCCTTCGGATGTAACATCCATCGGCCCGGGTGCGTTTTCGGGAAAGCCGATCAGCAGTGTCAGTATTCCAAGCAGTGTGACCAGTATTGGCGATAGTGCGTTTGCAAACTGCACGTCATTGTCGAATGTGACAATTCCTGGCAGTGTTGCGAATTTAGGAAGCGGTGTGTTCGCAGGCTGCAGCGGACTGAGTTCGGTCAGTCTCCAGGCTTCGATTTCAGCAATTCCGGCTTCTACATTCAGCGGATGCCGTTCTTTGACAAGTATTGCGATTTCATCTGGTGTAAACAGTATTGGCAGCGGCGCGTTTTCCGGCTGTTCCAGCTTAAGTACGATGTCGATTCCGTCTGGCGTCAGCAGTATTGGTGACAGTGCGTTTGCAAATTGTTCCAACCTGTCAGCAATTTCGATTCCGGCAAGTACGACCAGTATTGGCGGCAGCGCATTGTCCGGTTGTTCCAATTTGTCCACAATCAATGTGGCGTCCGGCAATTCTGCTTATGCATCGGACGGCGGATGCTTATACAACGCGTCTTTGACAAGGCTGATTATGGTTCCGGTCGGTAAATCCAGCGTGTCCCTGCATTCTGGAACAAAGATTATCGGCAGCGGCGCCCTGTCCGGGTGCAGCAGAGTGACTTCTTTATCTCTGCCGAGTGGTCTTACAACGATTGAAAGCGGCGCGTTTTCCGGCAGCGGGATCAATTCGATTACGATTCCGCGCAGCGTTACATCCATCGGTTCACAGAGCGGATGGTCTCCGGAAGTAATTACCGGATATAGCAATTCTGCAGCTGAGTCATTTGCGTCTGCAGCAGGATATGTATTTTCCAGTCTGGACGGCGGGAGTTCGTCCGACAGCAGTGACGATGAAAGCTCAACCTCATCCTCTTCCTCTTCGGGCAGTACGAGCGTAGATTTAAGTGAAGATGATGATGACAATAGCGATGACGACGATGATACCAATCATGATGAAGTAGATGAAAGCGGCGCAGGAAGCACATCTGTGGATCTTGGCGGTTCTGCAGGCGGCAGTTCTAATTCCGGCGGTTCATCGGGCAGTGGTTCCGGCAGCAACTCCGGTTCCGGGAGTTCATCCGGCAATAATTCCGGCGGTTCATCCGGCAGTTCCAGCGGCAGTACATCTGGTTCTTCGAGTTCCGGCAGTGCATCAGGCGGCGCTTCCGGAAGCACGTCCGTCGGTTCTTCTGTTAGTTCCGCATCAGGCAGCACCGGTTCCGGCACAGCGTCGGTAAGTTCCGGCAATACATCTTCCAAAACAGCAGGAGCATCCTCCAACAGCCATACGCTGGATGAAACTCCGAAAACCGGAGACGGCGTCATTGATCCATTGCTGTTTTTGATCTTCGGTCTGGTATTTATTGGATGCGGGCTTGTAATTGTTGGAAAACGGCAGGGAGTATAATACAGTTTATAATTTCACATATCATTAACAATGGAAAGCATCCGGAGAAACGATCCGGATGCTTTTGTACTTAAAAGAAAGGGATGCGTGCAGCGGGAGCCATTGCGCCCTGTCCCGCAAATTGTGAAAGATATCTGGCAGAAAGCATTTTTAAGACATGCTCTAATGTAACGTAAAACAGCATAAGGAGAGAGATGGCATGAGGATCACAGCGGTTGGAAAGCAGGATTTTAGCAGAGTCATTGAAGAAAATTGTTTTTATGTGGATAAGACGGATTTTATCAAGGAATGGTGGGAAGGTTTGGATGATGTAACGCTGATCACACGTCCCAGGAGGTTTGGAAAGACGCTTACGATCAGTATGGTAGAACAGTTTTTCTCTGTCAGATCTGCCAAAGGAGCAGAATTATTTCGTGGGTTAAAGATTTGGGACGAGGTTAAATTCCGGGAACTGCAGGGGACGTATCCGGTGATTAGCCTGAGCTTTGCGTCTATCAAGGAAAGTAATTTTGAACATACAAAAAAGAAGCTTTCTCTTTTAATTACAAATTTATACAGCAGCTATGAGTTTCTTCTGGACAGCGGCCGGATCACGCAGAAGGAGAAGCAGTTTTTTAACAGCGTGTCTATGGATATGGATTGTGTGATTGCTTCGATGGCGCTGCTGCAGCTATCAGGTATGTTGTATAAATATTATGAAAAAAAGGTCATAATCCTGATAGATGAATATGATACGCCGATGCAGGAAGCGTATTTGCATGGGTATTGGGATGAAACGATGCAGCTGATGCGCAGTCTGTTCAATGCTGCTTTTAAGACAAATCCATATCTGGAACGTGCATTGTTAACAGGAATTACCAGGGTCAGCAAGGAATCGATTTTTTCAGATTTGGAATCAAGAATTGTATTTGACCGTATGGTCACAAGCTGGTTTTCCATGAAGCATGCGAACTATGACGCATTTACAAACGCGCTTCTTGCCGGGGATCAAGTATATATGAATGAATATTTAAATGAGATAGCGATACAGACATTCAGCAGTTTTGACACTGGGAGAAAGCCATCCGTGTTTAAACAGCCGGAAAATTTTTATCATGGGTTTGTACTTGGGCTGATTGCGGATCTAAGGGAAATCTATACGATTACTTCTAATCGGGAGAGCGGCCGCGGGAGATACGATGTTATGATGGAACCGAAAGACGCAAAGCTGGATGATGGGATTATTTTGGAGTTTAAAGTGCAGGAATCGGATGAAAAGTGCTTGGAAGATACGGTGCAGAGGGCGCTTAGACAGATTGTGGACAGAAATTATTGTGCGGTGCTGGAAGCTAAGGGGATACACAGGAAGCGGATCAGGATTTATGGAGTGGCGTTTCGTGGGAAGGAAGTGCTGTTAGACGGCGGGTTCGTGGATGCGTATACGAAATCGTTGGATTTACCTTAATAAAATAAGAAAATTGATGAAATTCCGAAAAAAATCTTGCAGTCTTGTCCATTTCATAATAAAATAAAGTACTAGAAACAAAAATAAAAAATAAAAAGGAGACTGCAAAATGAGTTATGTAGACGACGTCCTCGCAAGAGTAAAAGAGAAGAATGCTTCTGAGCCGGAATTTCTTCAGGCTGCAAGTGAAGTTTTAGAGTCTTTAAGACCGGTAATTGAAGCAAACGAAGAGCTGTACAAGAGAGAAGCCCTTTTGGAAAGACTGACAGAGCCGGACAGGCAGTTTAAATTCCGTGTTCCGTGGGTAGATGACAAAGGGCAGGTGCAGGTAAACACAGGATACCGGGTACAGTTTAATAATGCAATCGGGCCATATAAGGGCGGCCTGCGTCTGCACCCGTCTGTAAATCTTGGCATTATCAAATTCTTAGGTTTTGAGCAGATTTTCAAAAATTCCCTGACAAGTCTTCCGATTGGCGGCGGCAAAGGCGGCTCTGATTTTGATCCGAAGGGGAAATCTGATCGTGAAGTAATGGCGTTCTGCCAGAGTTTTATGACAGAATTGTGCAAATATATCGGCGCGGACGTAGACGTTCCGGCAGGTGATATCGGGACAGGCGCAAGAGAAATTGGCTATATGTTCGGCCAGTATAAAAAAATCCGCAGTACTTACGAAGGCGTGCTGACAGGCAAGGGCCTTTCCTATGGCGGTTCTCTGGCACGTACAGAAGCGACAGGCTATGGTTTATTATATATTACACAGGAACTGATGAAATGTCATGGCGAATCTATGGAAGGCAAGACGGTCGTAGTATCCGGCGCTGGCAATGTGGCAATTTATGCGACACAAAAAGCGCAGCAGATGGGCGCAAAAGTCGTTACCTGCTCAGATTCGACCGGATGGATCTATGATCCGGAAGGCATTGACGTAGCATTATTAAAAGAAGTAAAAGAAGTAAAACGCGCACGTCTGACAGAGTATGCAGCGGCTAGAAAGAGCGCAGAATATCATGAAGGCAGAGGCGTATGGCAGATCAAATGCGATATCGCGCTTCCGTGTGCGACGCAGAATGAGCTGCTGATTGACGACGCAAAACAGCTTGTAGCCAACGGCTGTAAAGCGGTGTGCGAAGGAGCAAATATGCCTACTACCATCGACGCAACCAAGTACCTGCAGGAGAACGGCGTGTGGTTTATCGGCGGTAAGGCGGCAAACGCAGGCGGTGTTGCGACATCCGCTTTGGAAATGACGCAGAACTCTGAAAGACTGAGCTGGACATTTGAAGAAGTAGATTCCAAGCTGCAGCAGATTATGGTGAATATTTATCATAATATTGATGAAGCTGCAAAGAAATATGGGATGGAAGGCGATTATGTGGCTGGCGCAAATATTGCCGGGTTTGAGAAAGTGGCAGAAGCGATGCTGGCGCAGGGCGTATGCTAAGAATATACGAAACAGTTTGAATTGGAAAAGGACTCTATGGAGTCCTTTTCTTGTATAGGAAAGGATACCAAGATGATTTTTCAAAAAAAGAAACAGGAAACACAAAAACGCGAATACGACAGCCTGAACCAGAAGCCAATTCTGAAATGCAGTATCTGCAACGGCGAACAGGTAGCGGGCTTTAAAGATAACCGCACGGGGAAATTTCACGAAGTTATGTTTGTGCGCAATGAAAAAGACCTGCAGACATTCAAAGAGATGTACGGATTAACGGATGTTGCGAAAGAATACTAAAAAGAAAAGGCATAAGATGGATCATATGATGAATATAAGCATTAATAAATACATGCGCATGTTTGCGCTGGCAGTCTTAGCAGGCATCGCAATTGGAATCGGCGGCATTGTCTATCTGACCATGGAAAATAAAATTGTGGGAGCGCTCTTGTTTACGGTAGGGCTATACACCATCTGTGTCCATGGTCTGAACCTGTTTACAGGAAAAGCAGGATATTTGGTTGTCCAGCCTGTGTCTTATCTTCTGGATCTGCTGATTATCTGGTGTGGCAACCTGGCTGGGACAGCGCTGGCCGCGGCTGCAGTCCGGCAGACACGAATTGCGGAAATCTTACATAAAGCAGAAGGTCTTTGCCAGACAAAATTATCTGACAGTCTTCTGAGCCTGTTTGTGCTGGGGATCTTTTGCGGCTTTTTAATGTACATAGCTGTTGACGGTTTTAAAACTACGCAAAATCCAATACTTCTGTTTCTGGGAGTCGCTGCTTTTATTTTGTGCGGTTTTGAACATTGTATTGCAGATATGTTTTACTTTTCAGCCGCCGGTGTATGGTCGGCCCAGTCATTTTTACGCATTCTGGTGATTTCCTTCGGGAACGTAGCAGGCAGCATTTTGATTCCTTTCTTTAAAAAAATACCGCAGGAGTAACATGAAGCGCCATGTCTTTTTTCTAACACATCCCTGCAAAATATTGAATTTTTCGCTTATTTATGATATATTGTCAGACGAACGGTATTCAAAAGAAACTGTATCATACAATATAAAATTGCCATTTTTCACGAAGCCCGACGAGCAGGCACTTTACGACAAGGTCTGACTTATTTTCGAGCAAAGCCAAAAATGACAGTCTGTTCCAAACGATGTTATTCTGTGAAATAACAATTCATCCAATGTTACCGTTCAGTAACGAGTTCAATGATATTTATATGAAGAAGGGAAAATTGGATTATGAAGAACACATCCGTGACATTCCGGGAAGCAAAAGCAAAGGGCCGGAAATTATCAATGCTGACCGCTTACGATTACACAACCGCTAAGCTTGTCGATGAAGCAGGTATTGACGCTATACTGGTAGGCGATTCGCTGGGTATGGTGATGCTTGGTTACGAAGATACGATTTCCGTAACGATGGAAGATATGATTCATCACAGTGCGGCAGTTGCCAGAGGGGCGAAAAACGCGCTTTTAATTACAGACATGCCTTTTATGTCTTACCAGACGTCTGTTTATGACGCGGTTGTCAATGCAGGCCGTTTGATGAAGGAAGGCCGTGCGCAGGCAGTGAAATTAGAAGGCGGACGGGAAGTTTGTGATCACGTGAAGGCGATCGTAAAGGCGTCTATTCCGGTCTGCGGGCATTTGGGACTTACGCCGCAGTCAGTTAACGCGCTCGGCGGTTTTAAAGTGCAGGGCAAAGGAGAAGAGGCGGCGCAGCGGATTTTAGATGAAGCGCGGGCGCTGGAAGAAGCAGGCGCGTTTGCAGTCGTATTAGAATGTGTACCGCGGGCGCTTGCAGAAAAGATTACAAACAGCATCAGCATACCGACGATCGGCATCGGGGCAGGGGCAGGCTGCGACGGCCAGGTACTGGTTTATCAGGATATGCTTGCCATGTACTCGGATATGGCGCCGAAATTCGCGAAACAGTATGCGCAGATCGGCAGCCAAATGAAAGATGCGTTTGCGGCATATAAGCAGGAAATTATCGACGGTGTATTTCCGGCAGCGGAGCATACTTTTAAAATGGATGAGACGATTATAGATAAATTGTATTAAAGATAAATTGTATGAAAGATAAATTCAGAAGGAGAACCTATGTTGATTGAAAGTAACATCCACGCAGTCCGTCAGCAGGTCAGCGAGTGGAAAAAAGCTGGCCTTTCCATCGGCCTTGTTCCTACGATGGGTTATCTGCATGAGGGTCACAAAAGCCTGATTGATGCGGCAAGGAGAGAAAACGACCGTGTTGCGGTAAGTATTTTTGTAAATCCAATGCAGTTTGGGCCAAACGAGGATTTGGAAAGTTATCCCAGAGATCTGGAAAAAGACGCTGCGTTATGCGAAGAAGCCGGAGTAGATTTGATTTTTCATCCGCAGCCAGAGGAAATGTATGCGCCAGGCTTTTGTACTTATGTGGATATGGATGGCCTGACGACGCAGTTATGTGGAAAAAGCCGCCCGACTCATTTCCGGGGCGTGCAGACGGTTGTTTTGAAGCTGTTCCATATTGTTGCGCCGGACCGTGCGTATTTTGGCCAGAAAGACGCGCAGCAGCTGGCGGTGATCCGCCGTATGGTGCGTGATTTAGACGTAGGCGTAACGATTATTGGATGTCCGATTATCCGGGAAGCGGACGGGCTTGCGAAAAGTTCGCGCAATACGTATCTGAATGAAAAAGAGCGTCAGGCGGCGTTGGTCTTAAGCCGCAGCCTGCAGGCCGGCAAAGCGCTGATGGAAGCCGGCGAGACAAACGCGCAGGCAGTCCGTCAGGCAATTACCGATGAAATTAACAAAGAGCCTATGGCACGGATTGACTATGTAGATGTCGTAGATTTTGATACGATCACGCCGGTGGAAACGATCCAAGGCACGGTGCTGACCGCGATCGCCGTATATATTGGTAAGACAAGACTGATTGATAACTTTATCGTTGAAAAATAAGGAGGCTTTTATGAATCTCACAATGTTAAAAGGCAAAATCCATCGTGCGGTCGTGAAACAGGCGGAACTGCATTATGTCGGAAGCATTACGGTGGATACGGATTTGTTAGAAGCTGCCGGAATTTTAGAATATGAAATGGTGCAGATTGTGGATATCGAAAATGGGAACCGATTTGAGACATACACGATCGCTGGCGAAGCAGGATCTGGCATGATCTGCTTAAACGGCGCGGCTGCAAGGCAGGTGGCAGTTGGCGACCATATTATACTGATGAGCTACGCACAGATGACACCAGAGGAAGCGAAAGAACATAAGCCGAAAGTAGTCTTTGTGGATCAGGATAACCAGATTGCCAGGGTTACCAATTATGAAAAATATGGGGAGCTGACAGAAGATTATTTGTAATGCGCTGTGGGGACATTGGGGAACGTTTATATTGAATTTTATTTGTAACACATAGAAGCTGCAATGAACAGTGGCTTGTTCTCAGAAGTCATGGTATCTACAGACAGCAGGCAGATTGCGGAAATTGCTCAAGGATATGGGGCGAAAGTCCCTTTTTTCAGAAGCAGTAAAAATGCGGACGACTATGCAACAACAGCGGATGTAATTTTAGAAGTGCTGCAATCATATGCGCAGCAGGGGAAGAAATTTGATACGGTCTGCTGCATTTATCCGACAGCTCCGTTTGTCACATCAGAGAAGCTGAGAAAAGCTGTACAGCTGATGGAAGACAGGCATCCGGCAGCAGTGATTCCAGTAGTGGCGTTTTCCTATCCGCCGCAGAGATGCTTTGTACTTAACGCTCAACAACGTGCAGAGTATAAATATCCGCAATACGCCCGTACACGGTCGCAGGATCTTGAGAAACAGTATCATGATGCGGGGCAGTTTTATATTTACCAGAGTGAGACATTTTTACAAAACAAGGGGATGGTTACAAAGGATATTCTGCCAATGATTTTGCCGGAAGCGGAGGTGCAGGATATTGATTACGAAGAAGACTGGAAGCTGGCGGAATGGAAGTATCAGATGCTGCATACATAAATATTTTACATAGCCATCCGCTTAAAACGGCACTCTAATGTCTGTGCTGCTATTATTATAATGGATAAAGAAAAAATACCACAGGGAGTTGCCTCCGGTGGTATTTTTTTCTAAAATCAGGGAAAACTAAGATATAAACAGTGCAATATGCCGAATTATGCTGAAATAATGCTGAAATAGAGAAATCTTCCTTGACATTCTGAAAATCTCTATATATAATATTCTGGCGTGTGATAGTATTGTGAGTATCATAGAGTCCGGACAGGTAATTTTGTCAGGGACCGTCACGCATCATATAAAATGCAGGAGGTGAAAATAATGCCAACATTTAACCAGTTAGTAAGAAAAGGAAGAAAGTCAGCTGCAAAGAAGTCAACAGCACCGGCACTTCAAAAAGGATACAATTCCTTACAGAAGAAAGCGACAGATACAGCTTCTCCGCAGAAGCGCGGTGTATGTACTGCTGTAAAGACAGCAACTCCTAAAAAACCTAACTCAGCGCTTAGAAAGATTGCCAGAGTACGTCTTTCCAACGGAATCGAAGTAACAAGCTATATTCCGGGCGAAGGCCACAACTTACAGGAGCATAGTGTTGTTTTGATCCGCGGCGGCAGAGTAAAGGATTTACCTGGTACAAGATACCATATCATCAGAGGTACACTTGATACGGCAGGTGTTGCAAACAGACGTCAGGCCCGTTCTAAATACGGCGCTAAGAGACCGAAAGACGCTAAAAAATAAGCTGTGTATATGATCTGATAAAGATCTTTTTTAGCGGAGCAATGACTCAGTGTATCAATGTGCGCGGGCCTTACGGCAGCGCTCAAAAAGAGGTTAGTGTTGGAATTATTTGTGATAAACCATTTCATATAGAATAAATAACTTCCGCACGTAACACAACATGTGAGTACCGTTGAATTAATCGAAAGGAAACAGCTGTCCGGGAGGCCCGGGCAGTAAAAATGATTAAGGAGGGAAGTATCGTGCCACGTAAAGGACATACTCAGAAAAGAGAAGTATTAGCTGATCCAATTTACAACAATACGGTCGTTACAAAGCTGATTAATAATATCATGCTGGACGGCAAGAAAGGTATTGCGCAGAAAATTGTTTATCATGCATTTGAGCGGGTTGCGGAAAAGACAGACCGCCCGGCTGTAGAAGTATTTGAGGATGCAATGAACAATATTATGCCTGTACTGGAAGTAAAGGCAAGACGTATCGGCGGCGCTACGTATCAGGTGCCGATCGAAGTAAGGCCGGATCGCCGTCAGGCGCTGGCATTGCGCTGGCTGACTATGTTTTCCAGAAAGAGATCTGAGAAAACAATGGAAGAACGGTTGGCAAATGAAATCATGGATGCTGCAAATAATACAGGCGCTTCCGTGAAACGGAAAGAAGATATGCACAAGATGGCAGAAGCGAACAAAGCATTTGCCCATTACAGATTCTAATGTGCATGTTGCAGTATAATTAGGAGGAAAAAATCTTGGCTGGAAGAGAATATCCATTAGAGAGAACCAGAAATATTGGTATTATGGCTCATATCGATGCTGGTAAGACGACATTGACCGAGCGTATTTTATATTATACCGGTATTAACTATAAGATTGGTGATACTCATGAAGGTACTGCTACGATGGACTGGATGGAGCAGGAACAGGAAAGGGGCATCACGATCACTTCAGCCGCTACAACCTGTCACTGGACTTTGGAAGACCATGCCAAAGCAAAGCCGGGTGCGTTAGAACACCGCATCAATATTATTGACACACCGGGACACGTTGACTTTACCGTTGAAGTGGAACGTTCGCTCCGTGTACTGGACGGCGCTGTCGGCGTCTTCTGTGCAAAGGGCGGTGTGGAACCGCAGTCTGAAAACGTATGGCGTCAGGCTGACACTTACAATGTACCAAGAATGGCATTTATCAATAAGATGGACATTCTGGGTGCGGATTTTTACGGCGCTGTCGAACAGATCCGTACAAGATTGGGTAAAAATGCAATTATTTTACAGATTCCGATCGGCAAAGAAGATGAATTCAAAGGAATCATTGATTTGTTCGAGATGGAAGCATATATTTACAACGATGACAAAGGCGATGATATATCTATTACCGAGATTCCGGATGATATGAAGGATGATGCGGAATTATATCGCACAGAACTGATTGAGAAGATCTCCGAACTGGATGACGATCTGATGATGCAGTATCTTGAAGGTGAAGAACCGACAGTTGAAGATCTGAAAAAGGTGCTCCGCAAAGCGACTTGTGAATGTAAAGCGATTCCGGTCTGCTGCGGTTCCGCATACCGCAACAAAGGCGTACAGAAGCTGTTAGATGCGGTATTGGAATTTATGCCGGCGCCGACCGATGTAGAAGCGATTAAGGGCGTGGACCTGGATGGCAATGAAGTAGAGAGACATTCTTCGGATGATGAACCGTTCTCCGCGCTTGCATTCAAAATTATGACAGACCCGTTTGTCGGAAAACTGGCATTTATCCGTGTCTATTCCGGTGTGCTGAAATCAGGATCGTATGTGTTAAACGCAACAAAGGATAAAAAAGAGCGTGTCGGCCGTCTGCTGCAGATGCATGCAAACAAACGTGCCGAACTGGACAGAGTGTATTCCGGTGATATCGCTGCTGCAGTCGGCTTTAAGCTGACAACAACAGGTGATACAATCTGTGACGACCAGCATCCGGTAATTCTGGAATCCATGGAGTTCCCGGAACCGGTTATCGAGCTTGCGATTGAGCCGAAAACGAAAGCAGGCCAGGGCAAGATGGGCGAAGCATTGGCAAAACTTGCCGAAGAAGATCCAACCTTCCGTGCGCATACTGATTCGGAAACAGGTCAGACAATTATCGCAGGTATGGGCGAGTTGCATCTGGAGATTATTGTAGACCGTCTGCTTCGTGAATTTAAGGTAGAGGCAAATGTAGGCGCTCCGCAGGTTGCTTACAAAGAGACCTTTACAAAGCCTGTAGATCAGGAATACAAATATGCAAAACAGTCCGGCGGACGTGGTCAGTACGGACATTGTAAAGTTAAATTTGAGCCGATGGATGCAAACGGAGAAGAAGTATTTAAGTTTGAATCAGCAGTGGTCGGCGGCGCGATTCCGAAGGAATACATCCCTGCAGTCGGGGAAGGTATCAAAGAAGCATCCCAGGCAGGTATTTTGGCAGGCTTCCCGGTACTCGGTATCAAGGCAACCGTATACGACGGCTCTTACCATGAAGTCGATTCTTCTGAAATGGCATTCCACATCGCTGGTTCCATGTGTTTTAAAGAGGCAATGGCAAAAGCAGCTCCGGCAATTTTAGAGCCGATTATGAAGGTGGAAGTAACAATGCCGGAAGAATATATGGGTGATGTCATCGGCGACCTGAACTCTCGTCGTGGACGGATCGAAGGCATGGACGACTTAGGCGGCGGCAAGATTGTACGCGCATTTGTACCGCTGGCAGAAATGTTTGGCTATTCTACAGATTTACGTTCCAGAACACAGGGACGCGGCAACTATTCTATGTTCTTTGAAAAATACGAACAGGTACCGAAGTCTGTACAGGAAAAGGTGATTTCCGCACAGTCTAAATAAGGGTAATCTGTAACCTATTGCAGATCTGTGTAACAGTTGCCCGCATTTACTGCAAAATGTAGAAATTTATCAGGAATTACTTGAAATAAAAGGAAATTTCGCATATAATACGAGATAGTATATTATCAACAAACAACCCATTGGGAAATAATTTAAGGAGGACGTTTCAACATGGCAAAGGCTAAATTTGAACGAACAAAACCACATTGTAATATCGGTACCATTGGTCACGTAGATCATGGTAAAACAACCTTAACAGCAGCGATTACAAAAGTACTTTCTGAAAGAGTAGAAGGAAATGCAGCTGTAGATTTCGCTAATATTGATAAGGCTCCGGAAGAAAGAGAAAGAGGTATCACAATCTCTACTGCTCACGTTGAGTATGAAACAGCAAACAGACACTATGCACACGTTGACTGTCCTGGACATGCTGACTATGTAAAGAACATGATTACCGGTGCGGCTCAGATGGATGGAGCTATTCTCGTAGTAGCTGCAACTGACGGTGTTATGGCTCAGACAAAAGAGCACATTCTGTTATCCCGTCAGGTAGGTGTACCATATATTGTTGTCTTCATGAATAAATGTGATATGGTAGACGATGAAGAATTATTAGAATTAGTAGAAATGGAAATTACAGAGCAGCTGGAAGAATATGAATTTGAAGGCTGCCCGATCATCAAAGGTTCCGCTTTAAAAGCTCTGGAAGATCCGAAGAGCGAATGGGGCGACAAGATCATGGAATTAATGGATACTGTAGACACCTACATTCCAGATCCGCAGCGTGATACAGATAAGCCGTTCTTAATGCCAGTCGAAGACGTATTCACAATTACAGGCCGTGGTACTGTAGCAACAGGCCGTGTAGAAAGAGGTACGTTACATCTGAACGACGAACTGGAAATCCTTGGTATTAAAGAGGATACACAGAAGACAGTTGTAACTGGTATTGAAATGTTCCGTAAACAGCTGGATGAAGCTATGGCTGGTGATAACATCGGTGCGCTGCTTCGTGGTGTGAACCGTGACCAGATCGAAAGAGGTCAGGTTCTGGCAAAACCAGGTTCTGTAACATGCCACCGCAAGTTTACAGCTCAGGTATATGTATTGACAAAAGATGAAGGCGGCCGTCATACACCTTTCTTCAATAACTATCGTCCACAGTTCTATTTTAGAACAACTGACGTAACAGGCGTTTGCGCATTACCGAATGGTACAGAAATGTGTATGCCTGGTGATAATATTGAAATGACAATTGAACTGATTCACTCTATTGCTATGGAACAGGGGCTTACGTTTGCTATTCGTGAGGGTGGTAGGACTGTTGGTTCAGGCCGTGTGGCTACTATCATTGAGTAATTGAAAATTCATTGAATTTATGGGACTTTCCGAGGTTTCTCGGAAAGTCCTTTTTTCGATGTTTGGTGGGATTGATAAGTCTTGATAACAGAATGATAACAAAAATTCGCTAATTTTGAAGAAACGAGTGTAGCGCAATAGTTATCAGATTCTAGCAGATAACTATTTAGCCATATACGATAACTCAACATTTGCTTTGTGCATTAATTCTTTGAAGAATCTAATTTGAGCAATTCTTTATTTTTTTCAATGTATTCTTTCCATACAGCTTCTCGGTCTTTCTGGTGTGTGTTCTCATATTTTTCGGTATATTCGTCGTGGAGCGCTTTAAGCTGATCCATAAGTGGAGTGTCAGCAGGAAGTTTTCCTCTGCGGATGCGGGCATATAGCCTGTTGTATGATTTTGTAAATTCCGTATGAATCGGGTGGCTGAATAACTTTTCCTTATAGGATTTCCGGCTAGCATACTCGTTACAGGTAGTGGAAGTGTCTCTGTATATTCTTGTGCAGTATTCTTGGTTGGAAGTGTATTTTACTCGAAAATATCCGTTACACAGTCTGCATTTCTTGATAACGAGTTCATCTTCAAGCAGTAGCCGGATGCCTATACATAAGAACTGTTTGAATGACGTAATGGGGTATTTCCCGATTGCATTATCTGTAATAAGATTGGAGGCATGATTTAGATATTCTGTCCAATTTTGCGTATTGCAACTGTCTTTTTGGGCACGGATGTCAGATAGAAAATTGTTTTTCAGTTCCATAGTGGATAATGCATCCGATTGAAAATCCTGCTTACTGGCATACAGGCAATAGGAATGGTATATTTCAGCTATTGCACTGCTGGGCAGTTGTAAGCCTTGCTTTGACGGTTCTATGATAACCTCATCTAAATAATTTCTTGCCTGCGTATATAAAGTTTCAAAATTATTTACTTCTTCGGATAATAGTTTTGCGCATTGAAGCAGCCCCGCATCGGCTGATTTTCCGGCTTGCTGATAGCAGGAACGCATTACCATATGAAATAAAGGATACAGATAAGACAGTGCCGGATGTTCTTCAAAGCAGGACTGCAATATCGGCATGATTTGTCCGGCAGAAGTCTCGATATCTTTTGGTATGTGTTCGCAGCAATATAAATTGAAGGTTTCTTTGTCAAAGGGGCAGTCGATGCCGAGCAATGGCAAAACAGACTTCAATTTCTCAAATGCTACAATAGCAGATTCCTTTTCAGGCATATCATAATCAAGGATTTCCATAATGCCGGTATGGATAGCTGCTTTCTTTATAAAATAGGCAGTACCGTTTTTGTGCGTATTCTTATAATCATAAGTGGAAGAAAGCGTTTCTTCGTGGGTGCGGCGGTTAATGCCATAGGTTGCAACACTAAAGTGAAAATCATTTTTGATGATGTCCTGCGAATATAAATTCATGCTTAAAATTCCTTTCTATCAGATGAACGGTGTAAAATAGCTTCTCATAAATACATTTCTTTTCTTATAGATACAATAGTACCACAAGATAAAAATAAATTCAATAAAATTATCTTGACAAATAT
>VSNY01000079.1 GCA_009774535.1 Lachnospiraceae bacterium | reverse complement strand
ACTTATATCTTTATTATCTTTTAAGGATATTTCTTGCTTATTCGGACTATTTTCTATATAAAGTTCTGTAATAATCTCAGCAACTTCAGCCTGCTTGATTGTCAAATGTTCCGTGTTCTGCAGCGTCTGACGCATCTCCATACTGTAGTCTGCTTTGTCTGCCTGTGCGCGCAGTGAATGTACGGCCGGGCCTTTGGATCGGTTCAGCATTTTGGACTGGATAAAAGTCTTGTCAATATTTATCCCCATCTGCCCTCCAAGCGCATCAACTTCCCGCACCAAATGACCTTTAGAGCTGCCTCCAATATTAGGATTACAAGGCATCAACGCAATGCTGTCCACACTGACTGTAAAGATGATCGTCTCCAACCCCAGTCTGGCACATGCCAACGCAGCCTCGCATCCGGCATGCCCTGCTCCTACTACTACTACGTCATATGTTTCTTCCAATTTATTTTTGCTGGTTCCATCTGAAACTTCTTTCTGCATCTCATTTCCACAAACCGAACATTCCATTTCACTAACCTCCTGCTCTTCTTTTTATTGTATCCAAACTTATTTTCCCATACAGAATTTAGAAAATATCTCATCAGCTAAATCATCTTCTACAGATTCTCCAATTATCTTACCTAATACTTCATAAGCATTCATTAAATCCAAAGTATAGAAATCTTCAGGCATTCCAGTCTGAATACTCTCCTCTACCAGATCCAGACTTTCCAGCGCGGACAGTAATGCGTTCTTGTGCCTGATATTTGTAATAATCACTTCATCATTAAAGGAAACTTCACCCTGCAGAAACAGTTCCCTGATCCTGTCTGTCAGTTCTTCAATGCCGTCTCCATTTTTTGCAGAAATCGCAATCACATGATTCGTTATGAATTCCAATTGCTTCCACTCTGCCTGCTGCTCCAAATCAGATTTATTAATTAACGCAATCACTTTTTTTCCCTGAATCATGTTTACAATCTCTTGATCCTCTTCACTTAAGGTTCGGGAACCATCAATTACATACAGCACCAGATCCGCATCTTCCAAATATTGTTTTGCTCTGTCCACACCAATTTTTTCAACAATATCATCTGTGTTTCTGATTCCAGCTGTATCTATGATATTTAACTGTATTCCATGCAGGTTTATCTGCTCTTCCAGCACATCTCTCGTTGTCCCGGCTACATCTGTCACAATTGCCCGCTGTGAACCGACCAGCACATTTAAAAGAGAAGATTTACCTACGTTTGGCTTTCCGACGATCACGGTATGGATTCCTTCCTTCAGTACTCTTCCCTGATCCGATTGATCCAGTAAATGTTGGATCTCCTGTTTCAGCTTGGCAACAACGCTTTCCAAATGCTCACCATAACCATCCAGATCATAATGCTCCGGATCATCTACCGCAGACTCAATCCATGCAGTTTCATGAATCAGCCTTTCCCTCAAGCTTTTAATTTTATTTAATACAGTTCCCTGAAGTTGATTAACTGCACTTTTCCATGCAAAATCATTTTTAGAATTAATAAGATCTATTACCGCTTCAGCCTGTGTAAGATCCATCCGTCCATTCAAAAATGCACGCTTGGTAAATTCTCCTGGCTCTGCCGGCCTTGCTCCGTGCCGAAGCACTGTTTCCAAAACCTTCTTCATAACCAGCACACCGCCATGACAATTAATCTCTACCGTATCTTCTCTCGTATAACTGTGTGGCGCCTTCATCAGCATCACCAGTACTTCATCGATTACGATTCCATCTTCTTTGATCCATCCATAATGAATGGTATGAGATTCACAATCTTTTAACGCTTTGTTCTGTTTACTGCAAAATACCTGATCTGCTACCTGTATGGCATCCGTTCCGCTAATACGTATAATACCAATTCCCGCGCTGGCCATCGCTGTCGCAATCGCAGCAATTGTATCTGTCTGCATCCGCATTTCCTCCATTCTAAAATCTTATCATAAAAATCTTAAAAAGACTGTGTCCAACTATTTCCCGCTGAACACAGTCTTTATATCATTTATTTTAACACCTTTTAATTTCTTTTCAATGTAACAACTACATGCCTGTAAGGTTCTTCCCCTTCACTATGCGTGGAAACAAAGCGATCATTCTGAAGAGCTGAATGGATCACCCTGCGCTCATATGGATTCATTGGTTCCAGAGCAACCGGACGTTTTGTACGCTTTACTTTGTAGGAAATATTCCTGGCAAGATTTTCTAACGTATCTTTTCTTCGTTTGCGATAATCCTCCGTGTCCAGTTTTACTTTTACATAATGATCCATCTGCTTATTCACTGCAAGATTCGTCAGATACTGCAAGGAATCCAGCGTCTGTCCCCGTTTGCCGATCAGGACACCCATTTCATTTCCTTTAAATTCTACATCAACCAGTCCGCTTTCTTCATCATACTTTGATACAATCTCTACATCAAGTTTCATTGCATCAAAGACACGCGTAAGAAAATCTCTGACACTTTCTTCCGGAGAGTGTTTTCTGCGTGCTTTGATCAGCGCTGGCTTACTGCCAAATCCTAAAAACCCTGTACTCCCCTCGCTCACTACTTCATATTCCAGCTGATCGCTTGTAACTCCCAGCTGAACTAAAGCATCCGTAACCGCATCATTGACCGTTTTTGCACTTACCTCAATAAACTCCATCACAAAAATCTCCCCTTTATTTATTATTCCTCTCATTAAAATCCTTCACCAGATTTGCCTTCGCCGTCAGGCTATTCGGATTTGCCGTCTTTCTGTATGCATACGCCTGTTCGACTTTCGCATCTCTTTCTGCCTTTGTCATGGTCGAAGATAATTGTACATTACTTTTTGTACTCATTCTTGCTGTATTGCGTATCTGGTTTTCACTGATCCCCATTTTTTCCAGTTTCTTTTTCCGTTTCTCCACATTTTTTGCAATCACTTCATCCAAATCCAGATTCTGGATATGTTTATTTACAAAATACTGTTGTACACATCTGGTCAAAGAACTGAAAATCCAGTAAATACCCAGTCCGACAGGCACTGTAAAACAAAGGAACAAAGAAAAGATCGGCATTGTGTAATTCATAGTTTTCATCTGCCTGGCCATCTGGCTGTCCGGATCTGTATCTGCCTGCGGCATTAATTTAATATTCAGCATCTGTGACGCGTACGAAGATAACGGTATCAGCAGTGCCAAAAGCAGCAGCAGGTACGAACGCGACTGAAAACTGCTCGTAATAATTGCAAACGGTGAATCCGATATATTCATCCCTATAAAAGAATTCATATGATTCAGCTGTCCTTCTGTGGAATTAATCACACTCTCCAGACTTGGAAACGAATCCCTTAAAGCTTCCCATCCTGTCGTCGGCATTTTATAAACGGAATCGACGATAAAATTTTTCACTACTTCAAGATCTGTATGGTTAAAATCGGCGCCAATCTGCTTCGTCAGATTCAGACCATCCAGAAATTTCTCCATCGTCCCTTGATATCCCGGCGTACTTACAATCCCTTCCACAATTCCGTCAAAAGCTGCTTTTACGCTGGATACATAAGCAGGCACATTGTAAATCACGCGGTATAACGCAAAGAATACCGGCATCTGCAGCAATAACGGCAGGCATGTCCCAGTCGGAGAAATGCCATACTTTGCATATAACGCCTGTGTCTCTTCATTCATAGCCATCTGGGATTCCTGATCCCTGCGGCCTTTATATTTTTCCTGTATCGCCTTAATCTCAGGCTGCATTTTCTGCTGAAGTTTGGAAAACTTCTGCTGTTTGATCGTCATCGGCAGCATGCACATATAGATCAAAATCGTTAATCCGATAATTGTCAGACCAATGTTTTCAATGCCAAACACGTTTGACAAAAACAGATAAATCCAGTTCATAATCCAGCCTAAAAACCGCGCAATCGGACCTAAAATGGAACCGGAATATTGTGTCAGTATGATCGTAGTCAATGAAATACCTCCTTATGGGACGGGATCATATCCGCCTTTTGAAAACGGATTACAGCGCAGAATTCTCCATGCTGCAAGCAATGTCCCTTTGACTGGCCCGTGTTTAGCGATTGCCTCAATGGCATAATCCGAACAGGACGGAATATATGGACACTTTACCGTTTTCAACGGCGATAAATACCTTTTATACAATTGGATACTAAATATCATGAATTTTTTCAATCTAAATCATCTTCTTTTTTCTATATTTCTAACATTTAATATTTCCATTTCTTTTATCACTCTTACTATGTTCGTTACTTTCTTTATTACAATCTTCTGCAGATTTTAAAATATTCTGAAGACCTCCCAGATGCAGCAGCGCACTCTCAGTTTCCCAATAAGATATTTTTTTTGCTGTTACCCTGGCGATCACTACAATATCCAAACCACGCACAAACATTTCTTCCTGCAGTCTGTATGCTTCCCTGACCAGACGCTTGACCCGATGCCTGATTACACTGTTCCCTACTTTCTTGCTGACAGAAATTCCTATTCTGTTGCCTTCGGTTCCGTTTTCCAGCGTATACATCACAAAATAACGATTTGCACAGGACGTTCCCTTGCGGTATACATGTTGGAAATCAGGATTCTTTTTTAACGATTCAGAAAACTTCATGGTTCCTTCCTAATCACAAATACTGGCAAAACGGTTATTTTTAGGGAATTTTTTCAATCTCGTTTTAAAAAACAACCGTTTTCCCATAAAAAAATAAGAAGAAAGACCACACAAGATGTGGCCTATGCTGATAACTTCTTTCTTCCTTTTAATCTTCTTGCAGCCAATACCTTTCTTCCGCCTGCTGTACTCATCCTTTTTCTGAAACCATGCACTTTAGATCTATGTCTCTTCTTCGGCTGATACGTCATCTTCATGTTACAAGCACCTCCTCTTACAAATCCTATATAATTGAAAAAACACCATTACAATTATATCAAAAAAGATGCACAAGTCAAGAAAAACATAATTTTTTTATAAATTTTTTAGGAATCCTCGGCAAGTTATCCCTGTCCACACATATACACCGAGAAGTTATCCACATTTTACTTATCAACGAAAACTTATGCACATACTTATCCACCGATTTTTTGTGAATTTTTAAAAAATTGTTGATTTTAAAGCCTTCAGAAGAAATCTATAAATGTGGATAACTTAGGAAAGATGCACAAAAACTTCTGACAAAGTTGTGTATAAGGCACTTATCTACATACAGCCCAAAGCCCGTATTTTTCCATTTTAGACATTTTATCCACCTGAAGCCAACATTTTTTATCTGAAGATTTCATTGCTAAATCCGACGTTTTGGTATATCATATAAAGTGTGGCTTTTATCTGCTTTTTTAGAATGTATGAATAAGACGGAGAAATAATATGATAGTTGAGGAAAAATGGCAAGAAATACTACTTACTGTGAAAGAAGAATACGAACTATCCAAGGTTGTCTATGATTCGTGGATCAAACCATTGGAGATCTTTCGGATTGACGGCGACAAGATTTATATTCTCGCCCCACCGGAGCAGATTGCACTGAATTACATTACAAAAAAATACCTGACTCCTTTAAAAGTGGTAATTGCTGAGGTTACCGGCGTTGAATACGAAATTGAGTTCATTCTTCCAGAGGACGCTAAGAAAATGAAACCAGCCAAATCAACTGCCATGCAGGAGGACTCTGCCGCTTATAAAAACCATGATCTGAACCCAAACTATACATTTGACACCTTTGTAGTCGGCAGCAATAATAAGCTAGCGCATACGATTTCTCTGGTCGTCGCAGAAGAAGCTGAAAATCCTGCAAAACAATATAACCCGCTTTTTTTATGGGGCGGCGTAGGGCTGGGCAAAACACACCTGATGCATTCCATAGCACACCATATCCTCGCCAACCATCCAAAACTGAAAATCCAGTATGTACCGTCTGAGGTATTTACCAATGAAGTCATCGACGCCATCCGAAACGGAAGCAATGCGCAAATCAATGCGATTCGTGACAAGTACCGGAACGTCGATGTGTTATTAATAGATGATATTCAATTTATAATAGGAAAAGACCGGACACAGGAAGAATTTTTTAATACATTTAACGTTTTGTACAATGCAGGCAAACAAATCGTAGTCTCAAGCGATAAACCGCCAAAAGAAATGACGACGCTCGAAGAACGTTTCCGTTCCCGGTTCCAATGGGGCTGTATGGCTGATATCGGTTCCCCGGATTATGAGACCCGTATGGCGATCCTCCGGCGGAAAGAAGAAATGGATAATATCAGATTTGATGATGAGATTATCAAATACATAGCTATGAATATTAAGTCCAATATCAGAGAGCTTGAAGGCGCATTAAACCGCCTGATGGCTTTTTCCCGTTTAACTAATGTAGAAATTACCATCGATACTGCAAAGGAACAGCTGGAAAGCATTATTAACCCTGACATGCACAGAGAGATTACACCGCAGCTGATTATTGAGATTGTTTCCGAACATTTTCAGAAAACACCGGAACAGCTGATGTCCAAATCACGAAGCAGCGATATCGTAAGACCTCGCCAGATTGCTATGTACCTTTGTAAAAATATGACAGGCGCATCCCTGGCCGGAATCGGCGAAGTACTAGGCGGACGCGATCATTCCACGATTATCCATGGAATTGAAAAAATAGAAGCAGAATGTAAAACGAAGGAGTCCACGCAGAACTTGATCGAAACGATCCGCAAAAAGATTAATCCGAACTAACTGCACAATATACAGACAAGTTATCCACACTTATCCACAAAAAATTGTGGATAAGTGTGGATAACTATCCGATATCATGTTCACTTTACTGGATAACTTCGTATTTTTTACTATTGGGAATTTTATCCGGTATTTCCAAACTTCAGTTATAAACAATTTGTCAAGTTGTTCACGTGATGTTGTTCACGTAGTTTTAAAACCTGAAGGCTCCCGTATTTTAAGGCCTTCAGGTACTTATACACTTTTACACTGCCCCTATTATTACTACTATGAGTTATTATATATATTATTTATAAGATTCATGCCGAAAGGAGTTATGCACATGAAGCTGATCTGTTCAAAAGTAAATTTACTTTACGGAGTCAACACTGCAATTAAAGCTGTCCCAACCAGAACGACGATGCCGATCTTAGAATGTATTCTGATTGACGCGTCTGAAGGTCAGATTCGCCTGATTGCAAATGATATGGAACTGGGAATCGAGACAACGATCAATGGTATCATTGAAGAACCAGGCGTTATTGCGTTAGATGCTAAAATCTTTTCTGAAATCGTCAGAAAACTGCCGGATAATGATATCGTTATTACTTCAGATGATAAATTAAAGACAACGATTACATGCGAAAAAGCGAAATTTAATATTATAGGAAAACCTGGAGACGATTTTTCTTATTTACCTCAAATCGAAAAAAACCAGCCGATTTCCATAACACAGTTTACGTTAAAAGAAGTGATCCGCCAGACGATTTTTTCTATTTCAGATAATGATACAAATAAACTTATGACAGGAGAACTATTTGAAATCAATGAAAACAAGTTAAAAGTTGTATCGCTGGACGGACACAGAATTTCGATCCGTAATATCGAGTTAAAAAATAACTCTGAAAACAAAAAAGTAGTCGTTCCTGGAAAGACACTGCAGGAAATCAGTAAAATTCTGCCTGGGTCCGCTGAAGAGTTTGTCGATATTTTTATTACGGACAATCATATAATCTTTGAATTTGAAAATACTACGGTAGTATCCAGACTGATTGACGGAGAATATTTTAAAATTGATCAAATGCTGTCTTCAGCTTATGCAACGAAAATCCGGATCAATAAGCGGGAATTGCTGGGATGTATCGACCGGGCTACGCTGCTGGTCAAAGAAGGAGATAAAAAACCGATTATTATGGATGTCAAAGACGGATTTATGGAATTAAAAATATCATCTTTTATTGGTTCTATGAACGAAGATATTGAAATTGAAAAAGAAGGCAATGATCTGATGATTGGTTTTAATCCGAAGTTCTTTATTGATGCGCTGCGTGTGATTGATGAAGAAGAAGTTACCCTGTATATGGTCAATCCAAAAGCGCCGTGTTTTATCCGTGACGATCATGATAATTATATTTATTTGATTTTGCCTGTAAATTTTAATGCGGCAAATAACTAATGGATGCATACGAGGGAAATTTATGGAAAAAATAACAATCAAAGACGAATATATCAAACTGGGCCAGGCGCTGAAGCTGGGCGGCCTGGTTGGTTCCGGCGTGGAAGCCAAAATGGTGATCCAAAACGGCGAAGTAATGGTCAATGACAATACAGAGCTTAGGCGCGGCAGAAAACTTTATCATGGAGATATTGTTTGCTATCATGGCGGGACAATACAGATTGAACAATGATGATCCGGTCGATTGAATTAAATCATTTCCGCAATTATGAAGATTTGAAGCTCGCGTTTACTGAAGGGACGAATATTCTGTTTGGCGACAATGCACAAGGGAAAACCAATGTGCTGGAATCTGCCTATGTAAGCGCTACAACAAAATCGCACAAAGGCAGTAAAGATAAGGATATGATTCAATTCGGGAAAGAAGAATCTCATATCCGGACGTTTGTCGTTAAAAATGAAAAAGAGTACCAGATTGATATCCATCTGAAGAAAAACCGTCCCAAAGGCATTGCGATCAACCGGATTCCGATTAAAAAAGCAAGCGCGCTGTTTGGAATTTTAAATATTGTTTTTTTTTCGCCGGAAGATTTGAATATTATTAAAAACGGCCCTGCGCAGCGCCGGCGGTTTTTGGATCTGGAATTGTGTCAGCTGGATAAAATCTATCTGTCAGACCTTACGAATTATAACAAGATACTGAATCAGCGGAATAAACTGCTCAAAGACCTGGCGCAGCGCCGTGATCTGGCCGATACGCTTCCAGTCTGGGATCTTCAGCTGGTTGAATACGGACAGCGCATAATCCGCCGCAGAGATGCATTTGTGCAGGAACTTCGCGAAACTGTACTGCGCATGCATAAAAATATATCCGGAAACCGGGAAGAGCTTATGCTGTCCTATGAACCGGACACGCGGGCTGAAGAGTTTGAGGCGCAGCTTCATAAGGTTCGCGAAAAGGATTTAAAATATTGTCAGACTTCAGTCGGCCCGCACCGGGATGACCTGCTGTTCCAAATATCGGGTGCAGATATCCGTACCTTTGGTTCCCAGGGGCAGCAGCGCACTTCAGCGCTGTCACTGAAGTTATCTGAGATTGAACTTGTAAAAAAAAGCATTCATGATACGCCCGTGCTGCTTTTGGACGATGTTCTGTCCGAGCTTGACAGCAGCAGACAGAATTATCTGCTTAGCAGCATCCATGATATCCAGACCATAATTACTTGTACGGGTCTGGATGAATTTGTAAAAAACCGCTTCAGGCTTGACCGTGTATTTGAAGTCATGGACGGTCATGTCGTACGAAAGACGAATATATAAGCAACATAGTAATTGACGCAGAAGAACAGGAGGATGACATATGGCTATCGAAAACAATTATGGGGCTGATCAGATCCAGATACTGGAGGGCCTGGAAGCAGTACGCAAAAGACCGGGTATGTATATTGGAAGTACATCAGCAAGAGGGCTTCATCATCTTGTATACGAGATTGTAGATAATTCCGTAGACGAGGCGCTTGCAGGATACTGCAGGAATATTGAGGTGAAGATTAATCCGGACAATTCCATTACCGTGATCGACGACGGAAGGGGCATCCCGACCGGAATCAACCATAAAGCTGGTCTTCCTGCTGTGGAGGTGGTCTTTACGGTGTTGCACGCTGGAGGAAAATTCGGCGGCGGGGGATATAAAGTATCCGGCGGCCTGCACGGCGTCGGGGCGTCCGTCGTCAATGCGCTTTCCAACTGGCTGGAAGTAGAGATCTGCCGGGATGGAAAAGTCTATAAGCAGCGCTATGAACGCGGCGCAACCATGTATCCGTTGCAGGAAGCAGGAACCTGTGACCCGAAAAAAACCGGGACAAAAGTAACTTTTTCACCAGACGGGTCGATCTTTGAAGAGACAGTCTATGATTACGACACATTAAAACAACGGCTCCGTGAGACCGCATTTTTAACCAAAGGTCTTCGGATTGTCTTAAAAGACAAAAGGGATGATCCGGTGCGTATGCATGAATTTCATTATGCAGGCGGTATTAAAGAGTTTGTCACTTACTTAAACCGCAGCCAGGAAGCCTTATATCCGGATGTGATCTACTGCGAAGGGCAAAGGGATCATGTCGCTGTGGAAGTTGCTCTTCAGCATAACGATTCTTACAATGATGCGACTTACAGTTTTGTAAATAATATTATTACACCTGAAGGCGGGACGCATCTGGCGGGGTTTCGGAATGCGTTGACAAAAACGTTTAATAACTACGCCAGGGCAAATAAAATATTAAAGGATAGCGACCCGCAGCTGACCGGGGAAGATATCCGCGAAGGCATGACCGCGATTATCAGTGTAAAAATCGAAGAACCGCAGTTTGAAGGAC
Organism: Lachnospiraceae bacterium; assembly: GCA_009774535.1. Taxonomy (GTDB): domain Bacteria; phylum Bacillota; class Clostridia; order Lachnospirales; family Lachnospiraceae; genus Eubacterium_J. The sequence continues at coordinate 6,718 of VSNY01000079.1, read as the reverse complement.
AGACGAAGCAAAAACTAGGCAACTCTGAAGCAAGAGGAGCGGTAGATTCCGTAGTCAGTGAGCAGCTGACCTATTATCTGGAACAAAATCCGCAGGTAGCCAAAGCGATCTGCGAAAAGTCCCTGCTGGCGCAGCGTGCGCGTGACGCAGCCCGAAAAGCAAGGGATTTAACCCGCAGAAAAACAGCGCTTGAAAGTACATCACTGCCAGGAAAGCTTGCGGACTGTTCCGATAAAGATCCGAAAAACTGTGAAATCTTTATCGTAGAGGGAGATTCTGCCGGAGGTTCCGCGAAAACAGCCAGAAACCGTGCGACGCAGGCGATTCTGCCGCTGCGCGGCAAGATTTTAAACGTAGAAAAAGCGCGTCTGGATAAGATTTACGGCAATGCTGAGATTAAAGCTATGATTACCGCGTTTGGGACAGGGATTCATGAAGATTTTGATATCGGCAGGCTGCGGTATCATAAGATTATTATTATGACGGATGCCGATGTAGACGGCGCGCATATCAGTACGCTGATGCTTACGTTTATCTACCGTTTTATGCCGGAGCTGATCCGTAAGGGTCACATTTACCTTGCGACGCCGCCGTTATTTAAAATCGAAAAGAACAAGAATGTATGGTATGCTTATGATGATAAGGAACTTGATAAGATCTTAAAAGAGATCGGCCGTGACGGGAATAATAAAATCCAGCGTTATAAAGGTCTGGGAGAGATGGATTCCGATCAGCTCTGGGAGACGACCATGGACCCGGAAAAGCGTGTTTTGAAGCGGGTAATGATTGATGAGGAGAATTCTTCTGAAATTGATCTGACATTTACTACCTTAATGGGCGACAAAGTAGAGCCTAGACGGGAATTTATCGAGGAAAACGCATCAAAGGTTCAGAATTTGGATATTTAGGGGGGTACGTAAATGGATGATAAGATTTTTGACCAGATTCATGATGTTGATCTGAAAGAAACAATGGAATCGTCGTATATTGATTATGCGATGAGTGTAATTGCTTCCAGAGCGCTGCCGGATGTCCGGGACGGATTAAAGCCCGTGCAGCGCCGGGTGCTGTTTTCCATGATCGAGTTAAATAACGGGCCGGACAAACCACATCGTAAATGTGCGCGTATTGTCGGTGATACGATGGGTAAATACCATCCGCACGGGGACAGCTCCATTTACGGCGCTCTCGTGAATATGGCGCAGGATTGGTCGACCAGATATCCGCTTGTAGACGGACACGGGAATTTTGGTTCCGTGGACGGCGACGGCGCGGCTGCCATGCGTTATACGGAGGCAAGACTTAGTAAGATTTCGATGGAAATGCTGGCGGATATTAACAAAAATACGGTGGATTTTCGGCCGAACTTTGACGAGACTGAAAAAGAGCCGGTTGTGCTGCCAGCCCGGTTTCCAAATCTGTTAGTAAACGGTACGACGGGGATTGCCGTCGGTATGGCTACGAATATTCCGCCGCATAATCTGCGCGAAGTTATTGCGGCTGTCGTTAAGATTATTGATAACGAAGTGGAACATAACCGTGAAACCGAGATTGAAGAGATTCTGGAAATTGTAAAAGGCCCGGATTTTCCAACAGGCGGCTGTATTTTAGGGACAGCCGGCATTAATGCGGCGTACCGGACCGGAAAAGGGAAGATCCGGGTTCGGGCGGTTTCCAATATCGAACCGATGAAAAACGGTAAAAACCGTATTGTTGTTACCGAACTGCCATATATGGTGAACAAAGCCAGATTGATCGAAAAAATGGCCGATCTGGTGCATGATAAAAAAATAGACGGCATCACAGATCTGCGCGATGAATCCGACCGCCAGGGGATGCGTGTCTGTATCGAACTGCGCAAAGACGTGAATCCGAACATGATTTTAAACCAGTTGTATAAGCATACCCAGCTTCAGGATACCTTTGGCGTTATTATGCTGGCGCTTGATCATGAGCAGCCGAAGATTCTGAATCTGCTGGAGCTGCTGAACTTTTATCTGCAGCACCAAAAAGAAGTAGTCACACGAAGGACTAAATATGATCTGAATAAAGCTGAAGAGCGTTCGCACATTTTAGAAGGTCTGCTGATTGCCTTAGACCATATCGACGAGGTAATCTCAATGATCCGCAGCAGTAAGACGACCGCCCAGGCAAAAGAAAAGCTGATCGAGCGCTTCGGCCTTTCCGACGCACAGTCGCAGGCCATCGTGGACATGCGTCTGCGCGCGCTGACCGGACTCGAACGGGAAAAGATTGAAGGAGAATATAAAGAACTCGCTGAAAAGATCGCCTATTACAAAGCCATTCTTTCAGACGAAAAAAAGCTGCTCGGTGTGATCCGTGAGGAAATTCTGCTGATTTCTGATAAATACAGCGATGAAAGACGGTCATCGATCAGTTATGATGAAATGGATATTTCCATGGCAGATATGATTCCAGTCACAAATACGATTATTACAATGACAAAACTGGGATATATCAAGCGGATGAGCATGGATAATTTCCGCAGTCAGCACCGCGGCGGACGCGGCATTAAAGGGATGGAGACGATCGAGGATGATTATATCGAAGACCTTTTGATGACGACATCCCATCATTACCTGATGTTTTTTACGAACACCGGACGGGTATACCGCATGAAGGGCTATGAAATACCTGAAGCGGGACGTACATCCAGAGGTACCGCGATTATCAATATATTACAGCTTCAGCCAGGAGAAAAGATTACAGCTCTGATTCCGATTCAGAACTACACTGAAGGCGAATATTTATTTATGGCTACCAAAAAAGGAATTGTAAAAAAGACTCCGATTCTGGAATACGCCAATATACGAAAAACCGGTCTGGGCGCGATTAGTTTGCGTGAAGACGATGAACTGATCGAGGTCAAGCTGACCGATAATGAGAAAGATATTATTCTGGTAACAAAATACGGCCAGTGCATTCGCTTTAACGAAAAAGATGTACGCAGTACCGGAAGGGCTTCGATGGGCGTGATCGGCATGAACCTCGCAGCTACCGATGAAGTGATCGGCATGCAGCTGAATACGCAAGGTGAAATGCTGTTAGCCGTATCCGAAAAAGGTATGGGCAAATGCACGCTGATGGATGAATTTACCGTACAAAACCGCGGCGGCAAAGGGGTCAAATGCTATAAGATCACCGAAAAAACCGGAAATATAATTGGCGTAAAAGCAGTGAACAAAGACAATGAAATTATGATGATCACTACTGAAGGGATTATTATCCGTATGCCAGTAGCCGGAATCTCTGTCCTGACCAGAATTACATCCGGCGTAAAACTGATGAACCTGGAAGCGGACGTAAAAGTAGCGAGTCTTACAAAAGTGCATGATGCAGAAGCAAAAGATGATGAATCAGAAGAAGAACCGGATGAAACTCATGTGATGCAGGAGGTTTTAGATCCTGATTTTGCAGATGAGAAACCAGCGACAGAAACGGAGCTACCGCATACTGGCCAGAGCATACCGGGACAGATGCAGGAATTATTAGAACGTGCGAAAGAAGACGGGGAAACATTATGAGGACAATCCACACAGACGAAATTATAAAACAGGTAAGCGAGATGTGTATGGAAGCAAATCTGCACTTGTCACAGGACATTACAAACGCGGTATACCAGGCAGGAGATACCGAAACATCCCCTCTTGGCCGCCAGATCCTGCACCAGCTCCGGGAAAATATGGAGATCGCAGCCGCCGAGCAGATTCCAATATGTCAGGATACCGGAATGGCAGTAGTATTCCTGGATATTGGCCAGGAAGTACATATCGATGGAATCGCAGTAGAAGATGCCGTTAACGAGGGTATCCGCAGAGGCTATACCGATGGCTATTTGCGCAAATCTGTTGTGCGTGACCCGATTCAGCGTCAAAATACAAATGACAATACGCCAGGGATTATCCATTATCGGATTGTCCCTGGCGATCAATTGACAATTACCGTAGCACCCAAAGGGTTTGGAAGCGAAAATATGAGCAAAATCTATATGCTAAAGCCGGCAGACGGTATCGAAGGTGTGAAAGAAGCGATTTTAAGTACTGTCAGGGAAGCAGGGCCGAACGCATGCCCGCCAATGGTGGTTGGCGTTGGGATCGGCGGTGATTTTGAAAAATGCGCCTTAATGGCGAAGGAAGCTCTGACCAGACCGGTTCATCAGCGTTCTGTAATTCCATATGTGAAAGAACTTGAGCAGGAAATGCTGGAGAAAATAAATGCACTGGGGATCGGCCCTGGAGGACTTGGCGGGACGGTGACTGCTTTGGGAGTAAATGTGAATGTGTATCCTACGCATATTGCGGGGCTTCCGGTGGCGGTTAATATTTGCTGTCATGTGGCGAGACATGTGGAGAGGGTTATTTAGATGGTTGGGCGGCGGGGCTTTTGGGTGGGCGGACGCCGGAGGCGGGTGTGAGGGCCTGGCTTCCGGCTCCTGTTCCAGAATGTTAAGAATCCCTAAGCATTCTGCATGTACGTAGTGGTACCGTCCGGGCGCAGCACCTAGTTCGCCCTGGCTAAACGCCAGAAGCTAAAGGTGCTGCTTGGCTCCGCCCCTGGGTTTTTGCGCAGAATGCTAAGGGATTCTAAACATTCTTCCAACGTCGCCGGAAGCCAGGCCCTCACACCCGCCTCCGGCTGGTATTCTAAAGCCTTTTGTATGTCTTAAAGGGTGGATGCAATGAAAGTGTAATAGTTATTGTGAATTTGTTTTTATTATTTTGAGAAAGGTTTTTAAGTTTAAAAAAATATTACTGATCAGAATGAAGTTTTGCAGTAAGGGGCATTTTTGATATGAGCGAAAATATTCGCAATGTCATTTATGTTATAGTGAAAGTGCGAATATTTTCGTTATAGAGGAGCAGTTTCATGATCGGTGCAAAAAAGAAAAAGAGAGTATACTTATGGACAAATATATTCATACACCAATTACAGAGGAGATTACAAAAGAATTAAAAGCAGGTGATTATGTTTATCTGTCAGGCACCATCTATACAGCGCGCGATGCGGCGCATCAGAGGATGGCGGATGCTTTGGCACAGGGAGAGGGTTTGCCTGTGGATCTTAAAGATGCTGTTATCTATTATATGGGGCCGTCGCCTGCGCGCGAGGGGCAGGTGATTGGTTCTGCAGGGCCAACGACAGCGAGCCGTATGGATAAATATACGCCGGCATTGTTAGATCTGGGACTAAAAGCAATGATTGGCAAAGGGAAACGTTCCACTGCGGTAGTGGACGCTATGATCCGTAATCAAAGCGTCTATTTTGCAGCAGTTGGAGGTGCAGGCGCTGTTATTTCTAAATGTATTAAGAAAGCGGAAGTTGTATGTTATGAAGATTTAGGTACAGAAGCTATCCGTAAACTGGAAGTGGAGAATTTCCCTATGGTAGTGGTAATTGATGCGCAGGGAAATAATCTTTATGAAACGGCAGTGCAGGCGTATCAATGATAAATGTATTGGATATAAGATGCAGACTGCCTTCTGTTGTTTTCTGTCTGGCTTCCAACGGGAAGCCAGGCCATTTGTTTATTGATTTTAAGTAGATTTTGTATACAGAAAGGAAATTCATGAAGCGCAAATTAATATTGACGAACCTTTTATGTATTCTGACATTTTTGGCTGCATGCAGTTCTGGCAGCAAAACAAATCCATCTTCTGATGAATTATTGCCTGACGCATATGGTAAGTTATACGAACAAACAGTAAAAGAACGGGCGGATGACAATACCATATTCTCTCTGATCCTGTTAGATCATGATGATACACCGGAATTGGCAGTTTATGACCAATGTTATGAAAATCTTTCTATCTACACAATCAAAGAAAATAAGGTAGTCTGTCTTCTGGATGCTATGCATGCTGCAGAAGTAACCTACTATGAACAAACTGGTATATTGGCAAAATTTGTACGATGGAACGGCGGAGGTGATGAAGGGGGATATGGCTGGTACTATTTCCGGATTGGCGAAGACCAGACATTAACAGATGAGAGCGCGCCTTTGTTATATAATACTTATGATGCAGTCTATGATGAAAAAGGTGAATTTACAGGCAGAGGTATTACGCTTTATTATGAACAAGGTCAGAAAATAGAAAAAGAAGAATATCATAAGATACTGGAAAAACTAGGTGTTAATGATCATGGTAAGTCCTGTACCGAAGAAGCTATGGGAATAGATGAGATTAAGAAGCTGTTGAAATAACATAAACGAAACCTGAAAAAAATAATTTTAAAAAATTTAAAAAAACATATTGACAAATCCCATAAATGCATGTAGAATAGCTTTTGCGTTGAGGCGCAAAGCAATAGAACCTTAACAAATGAAATACTTTGGAGAAGTACTCAAGTTGGCCGAAGAGGTGCCCCTGCTAAGGGTATAGGTCGGGTAACCGGCGCGAGGGTTCAAATCCCTCCTTCTCCGTTTATTTTTTGTCAAAGACAAGCATTAAAAAATAAAAAAAGTGCTTGACAAAAAATAACAGAAGTGCTAGAACATAGAAGTTCGAGTTAAATAACTTTTATAAAAAAGAAATTAAAAAAATATAAAAAAGTTGTTGACAAGCACTAAGAACTCTGCTATACTATCAGAGTTGCTAAACAAGAAAAAGCACATTGATAATTGAACAGTGAAATAACCTTGAAAGATTCAAAAAGAATTTGAGTAAAATTTCTGAACAACAGTGAAGAATCGGTGAAA
>VSNY01000078.1 GCA_009774535.1 Lachnospiraceae bacterium | reverse complement strand
TATTATCAATTTTACTAACTACTATTTCCTGTTATTTACCAACATCCTTAATAAGACTCTCGTCTAATGCAAGTTGTACAGGTAACTCATTCCAGAAAATATGTATGAATACCTGTATAAAGTTGCTTCCTCTTTTTCAGTTACCCATTCTTCTTCTCTCGAATCTAATTCCGCAGCGCCATAAATTTACGATCCAGCGCCGCATTCTTATACCTCGAATCAATACTAGAACCAAAACTACTGCCGCTCATAAACAGTCCAAAGCTCTCACCCATCCTATTCACATATTTCTTCTGTTTGATGTGAAACACTTTTTGAATACTTTGATGAAACCTGGTTGCCTCAATATCCTGATAAAAACATTCCACGGTATATTCTCTGTAAATCATTCCTGTTGATATATCCACATCTCCCACATAGAGCAAAATTTCTTCTTCCGTCATATAGTAAATAGACACCTCAATCAAAAGTGACCGCATCAGCTCATCCGATCCGATCATCTGCGCTTGTTTGGAATCATATTCCTTCGCTTCCTTATGCAGCAGCACTTTCACCCATGTAACAAAATACTTAATAACCCCCATCGAACGAAGTATATACAGTCTGGTCATTTGAAAGCTTTCGTTTGGTCTGGCGCCAGAGCCGATCAATATAATCGGTTCAATTAAAGCCACTTGCTCCTGAACCAAATTTAATTTCTGCATTCCATGCTCACCCAAGGCTTTTACAATATCAGACCTTGCTTTATCCGTCTCTTTTTCTCCTTTGAAATGATCTTCCACCAGCCAGCTGATTCCTGTTCCGGCTATCAGCATTCCAAGCAGCATCATATATGTACCCGCTTTAAAATAGCTGACCAGTCCGCCGATCGACATTGGTGTACCCAATAGCAACAATCCTATAGCGCTTATCGTACTATGTCCTTTTTTAAATACTGCCGTATCATTTTCGTCATCGCCGGATCAATTGCTACAATTGTATATTTTTCCATAACTCCCTCCTCTGTTTCGCCTAACGGAAATTATTAGTCTGACGCGTACTCTGCTAACAAGAATTCAGAAAGTTTCGTAATTTCCTGTCTGCTTACCCCTACTTCTATCGCAGTTTCCATCACTTCCTGAGAAGTCGGTGACGTGCGGAAACACTTTTTCTCATAATAATCTTTCTTGATATATGATAGAAGATAATAATAGATCCCCTTTGGTTCAAGTTCTATGACAGCAGCAATATATTCTTCAATTTTAGCAATAACGGACTTTTGTACTAAAAAAGGACGCTTACCATGAAGCATTGCTACTCCAGCATAGAAATACGCATCAGCATGATCTGTATCATCTTCTATGGCCTTCTCAAAATATGGAAGCGTCTTGTCATACAACTACACTTTCAAAAAACAAAATGCCATTGTAAGATTTAGTTCTGGCTGATCCGGATGATGTGATAATACTTTACGGTATTTATTCGTATATTTTCTGGCGTCCGCATCTGCCATGGATGACGCACTGTCTAAATTTGTAATCATAATTTCCCGGTAACACTGCGGACATTGTTTCGTATTGGATGTTACATGATAGCCGCAGCCAGGACATTCTAAATCTACTACTTCATAAGCCATTTTTCTTTCCTCCCCTATTTTTTCATTCTTTCTGCCCTGATCTTTAATCGTATGGAAACTTCCTTGCAACATTTCAGCATACGTGAAACCGCAGATGTCCGATCCCTATTTTCATCCAAAGAAAAATCTGACAATTCATTTGATAATTTTTCCAACTGCTGCTGAATCTGACTCTCGCAATACAGTGTCCGAGAATCTTCTTCACCAAAATTACTCTCATTTCTAATAAAACCAACTATTTTCTGCAATTCATAAACAACTTTTTTTAATTCCGGTTTATTTTCGCTTTTTAATTTATCCAAAATCTGTATTGAAAAAAGATATGGGTTTTCGTTCGATTCTGCACTTAAAGCGCGCTTTTGATCTATCTCTTTACTTCCATACGCTATACTTTGTACCTGATAATAGTGATCCCTTCTGTCCTTCATGTGAGAAGTGATCCCTGCATGATGCAATTATTTCAGAAGTGCATACTTCTTCCATCACCGCATCCAAATCATTCCTTTTATACATTAGTACAGACTGAATCATATCCAGCCTCATTTCAAAACCGGATGTAAGCCTTGTCTGTTCTATATAAAATAGAAGAAGTTTTTTCTTTTTCTTCAATGCATAGTTCAATTCGTTTCTGCAAAAGTCTGATCTCATATATGCATTCGATAAAAAAGCAATGCACACTTCCGCCTGTCTTAAGTGTTCTGCGATAATTTATGGAAATTCGCTACCGATCGGGATTGCAGCATCATACCAGAATCTGATCCATACCCCAACATCAATTTCATTATTTTAAACACAGTCTCTTCATTTTCATGACAATAACTTATAAAACAATATTCTTTGTTCCCTTCATACATTGTTGGTTTGTTAATCATTGGTCTGTCGCCATCGTTCTTCTGCTTATGACCGATCTAAAAATTGGAAAGAAATAACTTTAGCTTTTTAGTTAAATTTCTGTAATCTAATATAGCTCCAAATTAGAAAAACTGCTCAGACGAAGTTTTGAACCATCCAGTAAATAAACGGATTCTGCATTGTTATTTCCATTGTAACTTTGATTAGTTACTTCATTCCAGTAAGTTGCTTCATATACTCCGCTGTAATCATAATTTAGGTTCACGTAAATTAAAACCTGGCCGTCATCCCCATAATAAGAAGCTTCAGGTTGGATTTCCCCAACCGCCAGGCTAAGTTTCTTTCCGGACCGGATTCGCTCTGCCAGATCTAAATAACGATCTTGAACTTCTTCCACAGTCTCTTGCAATATGGATATGCCTTTTAAGGCATATCCATATTTATATGCAAATACAACCTTATATATCTTTTTCAAATCCTCAGCTGCCTGGCTAGCTGCTTTCTGCATTACTTCCGGCTTTAATTTCATCTTATTTTACATTGCAAGATCCATTTGCTGTATTTATAGTCATCGAAAGATCCTCCATATTCTCTTTTGAGACCGTCATTTCATAGTAGCCCTTAGATCTGAGGAATCACATATCTAGCACTGCCATTTTCTTCTTCCTGCAGGTACTCGGACGGCAAATTCACTCCGCCTAAAGTTACAACTGCTCCTTTCGGTACTGATATGATAAAATCTTTGATCATATAATCACTCAGATCCGGCTTCCAATTCTGAAATAAAAAGAATTTTTTAGTACTGCCCAAATGCATCTGAATCCCTCCATTAGAAGTGTTGCCTTCCTAGTCAGTAAAAGTGATCGAAATATAACCGCTTCCCCTGTTGCGATTGGCATATGCCTCTCCAACGAAAAAATTTTGGACAAATCCATCTTTAGCGGAAGGTTTTTGTACCTGAAAATCTATATAATTTTGTGTATGCACACTCTGCTGGGCATACGCAAACGCCTCTTTACTTAAAAATTCATCAACATCAGAAAGATCCAGTGCATCATAGATACTGTCATAATCAGCATTTAACAGCTTCACGGCAAATGCCTGTGCTTCTCTTTCCGGACTGTACCTCACATATCCTGTATAGATAAATAAGCGCGCTGCCAAAAATGCCAATACAATTTGCACAATGCAAAGTCTAATATTTGATTCTCGAATATATGTCCATCCTCTGTTTATTATCATTTTTATTGCTGTCAACACGGATTCCCTCCTTCCATTTTTATTCATTTAGTTCATTACGGCGTTGTGCCAACAGGTCTATATTATCATGTTGTATTTCTGTCATATAATTTAATGGATTATCATTCATTTCATCCACAAAATAACTGCCTTCATACCAATCAAACTGTTCATAGTATGCCTTTCTTTCTTCATCACGGAACATACATCCGGTACGCGCGTAAATATAGTTAATCGCATCCTGCACTTCTTTCTTCGTTGTCAAACTTCTGACATCTTCATTTGTCAACCTTTCTTTGTAGCTGTTCGGGAAAGCAAATTCATTGGTATCAGCTGTGTTCTCTTCGTACGTATTTGACTGTCTGCTGTCTGTAGTGTTTTTTGCACTAACTTTAAATCCTTTGACTGCAGGAAATGTCTGTCTTTCAACCTGATCGTCGAATCCTGCTTCCATTCCGTTTGCCAGTTCCAGATCAGCAACATTTTCTTCCTGATCCCCTTTACCTGCATTTGCCGTTTTCCATGGCGTCGCTGTCGTAATCCATATATAGACAGACAGAAATGCAAACAACAAAATAACAACTAATAATATTTTGTTTGCCATTTCCAGCGTTTTTTCATCTACTTTTTTCATAATTCTCTTGCAACTCCTCTTTTCTGTATAATTGTTCGCTCTGCAAAATACTAATCTGTTTATCTGACATTCTACAATTGACCTCCACAGTTGCTGCAGAATTTTTGGCCTGACCCGCAGACTGTATTACATCTGCTGCACGTTTTTGTTAGCAAATGCCCACAGTTGCCACAATATTTCATACCCTGCATATTTTGCGATCCACAATCCGGACAAAAATTGCCGTTCGCGCAGCTTCTGTTTTTCTGACTGCCATCTTTCAAATTGACATTTGCTGAATCATTGCTTTCTGCATTACCGCTCTGTAGTATCCGAAGCCCTTTTCCGGCATCCTCAAAGCTTGCATGTTCAGACTGTTCCGCAATTTTTTCTAAAATCTGATAAGAACGGTTCTTTGTGTAAAAACTACTTCCTAAAGCCATTTCCTGTTTGTTCCTTTGTAACTGCTCATATTCTTCCTTAAGAGGTGTAATGGATACAATATTAAAATTCTGTATTTCCACACCAAATCGTTCAAATTCATCTGAAATAACAGCCTGGCATTGATCTGACAATTCATCCAAAAAAGCCGTTACTTCTAAAAAAGATATCTGTTTTTGGATCATAAATTTGGAAATAACGGTCTTAATTCTCGTTGTAAGAAACGCACTAAAATAACTTGCAATCATCATATAATCAATCGTTGCGCCCTGATATACTGTCCCTGTCAACTCTGAAACGAACATTTTTGAATTTTGTATTCTTAAGCCATATTTGCCATACGAACGAATGGATAAAATTAAGCCATATTTAGGATCTTCCAGTTGAAAAGGCGTCTGTGTTCCCCAGTTCATATCCAATTTTGAAGTAATGTTCACATAATAAATTTCTGCTGAAAATGTCTCATCGATTCCGTCAAGCGTATGATTTGTGTAAAGAACATGTGTTCCAGATTGATAAACCTCACTATTTTTTCTACTTTTAAATATAATTGCTTCTTGTCCTTGCTTTACAACAAGACGAGTACCTGACAAAAACTGCTCATCCGGATATTTATAAATCAACCAAGGCTCTCCATTTAGCGTTCCATCATATCTAATTGTTGTTATATATGCCATAATCCTCACTCCACATAGAAAGTATGTATCATAAAAAATACTATTTTATACATTCTACTATATCCGCCGACATTTTTCAACAATAAATTTCATTTATTTTCAAATAATTGCTCCGTGTCCAATTAAAAAAGCTTGTACACCTAACCGAAATAAATATCCGAAAGCCTTTGAAAAATCTACTACATAATTACTATGTCTATGATCTTACAAGTCACTTCCGAAATATTATTCCCAGTAAAGTGTACAAGCCACTGTTACTAAATTCACCCCCGCCGAAACTCCACCTCAAACTCCCGCGAAGTCTCCTTCAAAAACTCCACAAAGTCCAAAAATTCAAATTTCTTCGACTTATGAATATACCAATAAATCAAGTTCATATTCCTATTCTCATATTCAATCATCTTATATACTTTTGAAACCTTACTAATATCCTTATCTTCCTTTAAACGTTCAAATCTAATCTGCAGCCCCTGGCTGCTCAGCTCATTGATCTTACTTTGAAACGTTTTCGCCTTCTTATTATACATTTCAAAGTCCATATCACGCTGAACAAAATATTTCTCTAATCTTTTCAGCCAAAACAACTGTTTTTGCAGTATCAGAATATGATTATCCTTATCCTCCTCATTCATATCCTGATCCTTTTTATTCTTTTCTATTTCAAGTTCAATTTCTTTGATGCGTTCATTATTTAATACGCTGCCAATACTTGTGCCATTGATTTCTTCATTATTTGCTCCAAAAATATAGTGAAAACTTTCCTGTTCTGACTGTGGAAGCTGATCCATAATCATGCGGAATTCTTCTTCTGATTTCCAGATTGGCTGCTTGCGTTTTTTTCGTTCTAAGTATTCCTCTACACACCCGTTCGTTTCATCGTTACTTAACTGTTTCATCAGGAAAAGGCAGTCGCCATCATTCAGCAATTTGATCTGCAGACCATTCGCCGTGCGTACACCCTTCTGGCCTAAGGCATCTCTTTGAAAAATTCCCTGCTGGCTGTCACCCATTTTAAAATGCTTCTCTATGGCAGCCAGACATTGCTCCACCAGATAAGAATCATAAATCACCACGGGATGCGCCTGTATCCATCTGCGTTCCGCATCATAGGATATAATAACATTATCGATTGTACTCAGCGCGTTTTTCTTATAAGCCAGCGTGTAATTTCCATCTTTCTTTTTTATAATCGTAACACTCTCTAACAGTCTTTCTACATCAATCGTTGTGTTATCAAATCCGGACATTTGCGTATCCCGGATAATATAGTCCAGCCGGTCGACATCTATAATACTGGAATTCAGCAGCTGGATTAACGCATTGCGTACGCCTTTGGAAGCTACCGATTTCTTTTGATATGTAATTCCTAATATCGCTCTCGCAAACAAATCAATATCTACCTGCAGTTTTTTCATAAACGGGGTATAGACGCTGATTGCCACAATGACACTCATGATTTCATGCGGCTTTGCCACTACTGCCTTTCCATCATAATTTATGCTGCCTGAAACTGTATAAGAAAAATCCGCTAAAAAAGCTTTAAAATCTTTTTCATCCAGCATTTCCTGCATGGTCTCTAGCAGCTGATTATATACCACCTCAATCTCAGGCTGACTTGTCTGCCCTAATGCCCTTTTGATAATATTGAATTTATCTGCTTCCTTTTTTATCAGCAGAAAATCTTCCCCGCTGTGTGAGAATGGCGTATGTCCAATATCATGCAGTAAACAGGCAATATCAAATGTACTTTGCAGGCAAATCCATTCTTTTTCGTCCATTCCGTGAAAAAGATCCGATGCATTCTTCTTTAGTTCCTTGAACGCTTTATGTCCCAAATAATATACACCCAGAGAATGTATAAACCTATTATGGCTTGAACCTGGATATAAGCTGTCGTAACTTGTCTGCCGTATATTTCTCAACCGTTGAAACTCAGAAGAATCTACAATGTTTTTTATATAAGAATCCTTTAACCTGATATATCCATGCACAGGATCTTTAATCAGCTTTGTATCCATCCTAACACCCTGCTCCCACTATAGACTTACAACCGACTTTACACTCACACGATTAAAAACTTTCAGCATGGCGTACGAAAGCGTCCATCGGAATTGTTCTTTTAATTTTCGGATATCTACATTATCTTTCAGGCAAATGTACTTTTGATCTTTTTCCTTAATATCAAAATAATCCGAGTAATTAATTACCATTCCATGAATATCTTCCGGATTAAAAATCAGCACCGCCTCGGTATGGTTTTCCCTATTGTACTGCTCCACGACTGACAAACCAAAATCTGCAAGCTGAGAAAAACTAATCTCCTGAATGCCGTCTTCATATAATTCGATCAAGGCATTTGCTGCTATACATTCGACTCCGATAAAAGTGCGCATGTTGTTACTCCTCCTTGTTTTCGGTTATTAATTGCCCACAATTCATATGGTCATTCTTCTTAGCATAGAAGACATAACTGTTCATACCTGCATCCTGCAAAAATCGGTGAAATTTCTCCATTACTTCCATTTCTGCAGGATACAAGCGATTTCTTTTAGATGCTTTCGTTTCATTTAATTTAGAAATACGAATAATGACCTTATCTTTCAGATCTCTCATTTTATTTGCAAAAATCTCAAAATCCTTCTGATTATCATTGATTCCTTCCATTAATATATAATTCAGCCGATAATAATCCTTATGGGATTCTTTCATAAATGCAATCACTTCATCCAGCTTATATTCTTTCTGTCTGTAAATCGGTATGATCTTAGACCGTATCTCATCATTGTCTGTAACATACGTAATCTGAACATTTCTTATACGGATCTGACTGCTCAATAACTCCACTTTTCGTAATAACTCCGCATTCCATAATACAGAAGACAAAGTTACGCTTAAATTTGTATACCCTTTTAATCCTAATAAAAAGCGCTCCACATGATCATAATTGTAGTAAATATCGCCCATCCCAGTCATAGTTAACAATACATATTTATGATCTATTAATGAATTTTCTGTATAAAGATAATCAAATAATTCCAATAATTGATCTGCACGAAAAATATAAAATTGTTCTATTCCAGAGGTTGCACAAAACCCACATTTACTAGGACATCCATAACTTTGCGGCAGTTCCAAAACAGATTTGACTAATCTTCCGTCCTTATAATGTTCAAAATAACCAGCTTCTATCTCCCATCCATCCAGATCAAAAACATATTTCGTTGTTTTTTCAAAATCCCAATTACTTCCCGCATATTCATTCTCTACACAAATTTTATTAATTAATCTCATAAATCATCCTCCAGATTTATTGGCTTACAAATGCTTTTATTTTCAATCATTTCAGAAAAATCATTGTCAAAACATCTGGAATAATCTACGCCTGTTTCCAACTCCAGTAAAAAGCTATTTGAACTGTTTGTAGTACTATAAATATATGGAGAGATAAAACATTTGTGATCTGTCCTTATATACATATAGGATACTTGTTTTAAATCCGTATAAAACACCCGCAGTTTTTTTCTTTTATTCTTAGGTACATTACGAAGGATCATTCTCAATTCATAGCAGGTTCTTTCGACTTTATTCAAATTCCCTTTGTATTTTTCATGTCGTTCTGCTTGTTTAATTTTGGAAATATCAAGCTTTTCATCTGATAATATAATTCGCACTGAGTTTCCTCTTTTTAATAACTCAGTCACTTTTCCTACAAATAACTTTTTATATTCATCATCAAACCAATTGCTAATAGAGTGTCCGATTAAATCAAATCTATCCAATGATGATGCTAAAATATCCTTCCAAAACTTTCCATCCCTGTCATAATACGATTTTTTTCGGATACTGACAATCCCGCTGTCATAAAGTTCATTTTGAATAACCAGCTTTTCATTGATCTCATTTAAACGATTCACAATGTTCTTTTGTTCATCTGAACTAATAGCAAACTGCAGCATACTGTACAAAACAGAAGCAATCATAGAACAAAGCACACTAAGGCCAATGTTCAGCAGCAAACCAGACAAATCCGGCTCATTCTTATTTAGTTCGTTCGAGATCAAAATAGCTAAAAAAATTCCACTGATAATTAAAAGGACAGCAGAACCTCCAATGTATTTCTTTTTCATTTGTTTTCTCCCAAATCCTTTTTGTGAAATAAAAACCCAACTACGCGACTGCAACCAATAGTCTGAATGCACTGGCCGACATATTTTACAGTCTCCTGCAAAATACACAAAGAAACATACAGAAAACCTCTTTGATTATTGAGATTATTATAGAACTCCGCCCATTTTTTGTCAATGTTATTTTTTGTATCTTATTCAGCACAAATTCGGCAAAAAAGAACAACCACACACAGGATGCTTTATCTTTAGTAAATATCCGATCTCATTCGGCATCCCGCATGTAATTGTTCCTTAAAAAGCATTATACATGATTATACAATTTTTGACAAGTAAAATTTTATTTTTTTCCTAAAACCTCGTCCTCATAAAAAGAGGAAAGGATCAAATTCATGGCATTTATCATTTGTTATCCCCGTAATGTTCCCCGCCCCGAATATTGATTCTTTCCACTTATTACTCTATCACATTCAACAAATTTTGACAAGTAAAATTTCAAAATTTTTAAATTTTTTTAATAATCTGTTCAAAACCCGATTCAAAAAAACTAACTAATCGCCGTCCCATTCGGCACGCATTCATCCACAAACAGCAGCTCGCAGCCGCAGATACTATTTGTCGCTGCCAGCAGCATTCCATGAGACGTCACGCCGCTGATCCGTGTCGGTTCCAGGTTGACGATGACAACGATTTTGCGCCCAATCAGCTCTTCAGGTTCATATTCATCCTTTATGGAAGATACGATCACCCGTTCGCCAAGGCCGTCGTTCAGTGTGATTTTATAGCAGCGGTTCGACTTGCGGATTTCCTGGCATTTGATTATTTCACATACGCGCAGGTCCATTTTCTGGAACAGGTCAAGTGAAATTTGCTCTTTCAAAGGCTGTACCGGATCTGCTTCTTCGCCTTCTCGTATTTTTGCTTTATGAACCTTTTTTTCCGCTTTTGCAGCTTCCTGTTCGGCTGCGGCTTTTTTAGCCTCTTCTTCAAATTGGATTTCTTCTTCGGTCTTTGGATATGAGAAATCCAGCAGCGGCAGGTACTGATCCTTTTCAATTGCATACAGGAACAGATACAGCCTTGGCCCTTTTTCCTTGCCGATTAACAGCTTATACACATTCTGGAAAAATGTACCCTGCAGTTTTTTACGCTCTTTTCCGGTATCTTCCAGGTTATAGACGTCTACCGGAATTGCGTAAATCTTCTGGTTCAGTTCTTCCAGGTTATAGTTTCCTTCCAGAAGATACTCATAAAGGTTCTTGATTTCCAGTTTTTCTTCCTCTGAGAATGTCTCGTAGACATCCCAGTTTCTATGCTGGCATAAGCGGTTTACGTTTTCCGGACTGCACAGTTCCAGCCAGTTTTTGGCTAGTTCCAAACGTTCTGAAAAGTCGTGTTCTTTATATGGCGTTCCGATTTTCTCAAATACGGTCTCCAATACCTGCGGATTGAAGTTTACTACGGAGCCAAGCTGCACAAGCAGGCCCATCGGAACTGTTGAGATCGTATGGCCAGCGACCTGACAGTTGTGCATAATAGCGTTTGTCCTGTCGTCGGCAGAGCCGGATTGATACTGGTCATACATTTTATCAAATTCAAAATACTGCTTTAAGATGCCGTCGTCAAAGCAGAAATCAAAGGAGCGGGTTGGTTCTGCTCTGGAATACAGCCAGAGGATCATTTCCGGCTGATAGATTTTTAATAGTGTTTCCGGCGTCAGGTTTAAGCCGGTTGATCCTGACATTTTTCCAGTAGCGCCGCGAAGCCCGATAAATTCATATGCCTGAAATACCGGAGGTTCATGGTGGAAAATTTCTCTGGAAATAACACTGGACGTGTCGTAGCTGCCGCCTGGCGCCGCATGGTCTTTGCCGCCTGGTTCAAAGTCTACGTCTTCATACAGCCACCGCATCGGCCAGTCGATTTTCCATGCGAGTTTGCAGTTAAAGTTCGTATTAAAATCAAAATGATCTTTATGGCCGCAGGTACATTCGTATTCTGCTGTTAAATCTTCTTCATGGAAGGAGATGATTTTTGTTGTGTCTTTTCCGCATTTGGAACAATAGATGGATACCGGATAGTAATTTTCGCGCTCGCCCGGCTTTGCTTCCTGTGTGCGGAACGAATCCAGGATATCAAAAATCTTATGACGCTCCTGTAATGCCTGTTTAATATATGCGGTGTATTTCCCGGCGCGGTACATGGCAGCCTGATAGCGGTAATCGATTTCAATGCCAAACTTCTGAATAGACTGCATAAATTCTTGTTCAAAATATTTCGCATAGGAGGATTCGCTGTCGTTTGTGAATGGATCTGGCACATCCACATACGGGTATCCAATATATTTTTCCATATCCGGATTTACGTTTGCCACATTGACTGGTATTTTGCGCAGCCGGTCCAGTTCGTCCCAGCTGTGCATTAACCTGGCTTTTTTGCCGAGTTTTCTCAATGCCAGTACAACAAAATAACTGGTCGCAATATCCCGGAAGTTGCCGATATGAATGGAACCGGACGGGCTGATTCCTGTCGCGCAGACGTATTCTTCTTTGTCTGGCTTTTGTTCGATAATTTTTCTTGCTATTTCTTCTGACCAATGCATTTTTTACACATCCTATCTATTCTTATATTCGTCAGCCATGTAAGAGCGGTCATGGTTTCGGTTTACTCTTATGAAGTCTTGTACAATGCGTATTATTATACCATTGATACTATAAAAATACAAGTTGAATTTGGCTCTTTTTTAGGCTGTTTCCTTCCGATCCGTGTCTGAAAACCGCCCTCCCATTCCTCTCCCCATTGAACCCATATCTGAAATTGTGATAGACGATGCGTCGATCAGCAAGCCGCTGTTTTGTGCCTGACCTTCAGACGTTGACGGAATCGTGCCGTCCAGCTGACCCTGGATACTTTCTGCGCGGAGCAGGCAAAATTGCTTTAATGTTGCGATACCTGTTTCAAATTGTTCGTAGGTGCAGAATTTTGTCGGATCTTTTTCTACATACGGCGCAATCATGTCTGATACGGAATCTATCAATTGTGTAAAATAACCGCTGGTAAAGTAACTGGAAAGAAATTCTGCAAAATATTGATGATAAAGATCTGTGTACTGTTCATTATTCAGAATCCACGCCAGCATCGGCCGGGAATCTGTATCGCCTCCCGAAACAGGAGTATCGATTGGATAGTTGACCAATCCTGTTGCGTCCGACTGCGACTGGAAGCCGCCAAAGGCCAGATTATAGTCCCAGGGAATCATAGACATCTGCCCGTTTTCTTCATATAGATAATAATTATGAATCATGCTTCCTGTATAGCTGTCAAAGTTGCATACAAAATTATGCACAACAAAGTAACGGATGACCTGTTCGATGTCAACGTTTTTTTCCAAATCTGTACCTTCATTCATTGCTTTGAGCGATTGGATCAGACGGTCTTTATCCGCATCGGTAAGATCTGTTTTGGCATTTTCAAAAATATTGCTGTAGCTGTCATAGTTATCATCTGTATAGATCAGCGAAACGTCATCACTTTTCCTGCCCCCTTTTCCATTTCCCGAAAAATCGTCTGGTCTGCGGTTGCCTTTTTCCCGTTCCGAAAATCCGTCCGGCCGCGCGCTGTCTTCTGCGTCTGTTTGCGGAACCCATTCCGGCATTTCATAATCGCCTGCTGACGGAATCTCTGGCGGCGCTTCCCCAGAAAACGGATGGTCTCCCGCTTCCGGCTGCTCTCCTTCGGAAAATTGCTTTTCTGACTGTCCGCTGTCTTGCAGATCCTGTTCCTGCTGGAATTTTTCCGGGTCAAATCCACCGCCGTTTCCACGGCCGCCGCCCATATCCATTTGATCAGGTTTATACAATTCTCCATAATCGTTCCCATAATTTCTCTGCAGAAAACTTTCCTCTACGCCTTCCACAGCCAGATACAATCCCCAGTCTTCCCCATTGACGGTAAGATACACATAACTGCACAAGGAAGCGTTAACGCCAAAGTCTCCCATCATCTGATAGGAAAGAAAGTCCTTCATATACGTGTTGTCCTGGATAATATTGTTCAGGCTTAATTTATCCAATCCGTAGTATGACTTTGTGCTGTCATAATGATCGAATTCGATCTTAAAGCTGTAGCGGTCGTTGCCGTATTGGGATACCATGCTCAGAGAGGTATTTCCTTTTGCTCGGATTCCTACATTATTATATGCCTCCTGATCGATCACTACGGAACACAGTTCATATTCTTCATTTTCACAAGTTTCCAGAAACCCTTCCCAATCATCCATCACAAGATCAATGGTATGCACTTTTGTGGCGTCAAACAGTCTTTGTTCATAACCTGTGCCAGCGGATACCGTTATCACTCCAAGCTGGCCCGCATGCATAAATACGGTTGTTAAAATCACTACAAATACAAGCGCCATACAACAGATCTTATCCACATGTTTACTTGTTGACATATTCTTTCACCTGCCTTTTCCAACCGGACTTAACCTATGCGGCTGATCACTTGCGGGTATTGTATCGCTAATTCTCTCATAGCGTTCCTATCCCATATATTCGCCATTATAACTTACGAGAACCGCGCTGTTAATTCCGTTCATTTCTGATAAGATATTGATAAAATCCGTATTTTCTTCCCGCATTCGGATTTCCATATTCAGCTCTACCGCACCCTTTTGCGCAGATTTGCTTTTCACAACGCACCGCTGCACCTGCTTCTGTAAAAATTCTTTTGCCATACACTCGCTTTCATAATCGCGGCAGCTGAGTACAACGATATAAGGATTCAGATAGGTTTTTTTATTAACAAACAGAAGCAATACTATTCCAATCACTATGCTCCCCGCTACCGCCAAAAGAATCATTCCTGCTGCCAGTGTGATGCCGGCTGTCAATGACCAGAATAAAAACGCGATATCCAGCGGCTCTTTAATCGCAGTCCGAAACCTTACAATAGACAAGGCGCCGACCATGCCGAGTGACAACACGACATTGGACGTTACAGCCAGGATCACAACGGTCGTAATCATTGTCATCGCAATGAGCGTAACTCCGAAACTGGATGAATACATAACGCCTGTAAAAGTCTTTTTATACACGAAAAAAATAAATAACCCCAGTCCAAATGCCAGCAGCAATGCAATTGCCATATCAATCAGACTGACACTGGTCACATTCTCCAAAAAACTGGATTTAAAAATATCCTGAAATGTCATAATCATTCTCCTTTTCTATTGATGTTCCGTTTTATGATCTATCATTCGTTATCCATACATCCGGCAAATCTGGTACTTGGAAAACGACGAAGTCCGTCGTCCTTGCAGCTGCACAAGATCTTTGATAATATCTGGTAAATATGCGTCCCATTTTACCTCCATAATCGCGGTATTGTCTCCTGCCGGGATCATAATACAGGCAGGGTTTAGAAAATCTATTCCCCGCAGGCCGGTACGTATATGATAATCCAAAGTAACTCTGACATTTCCAGGCCCATAGACAAATGCTTCTCTTGTATAATCCACAATCGTTTTTGCCCGAAGTCCCTGTGCTAAGAGCTTCGTATACAGTTCCTGTATCAGCTCTGCCTTGCTTTTCATCATCCAGTCCCAGTCGCCATGCACGATTGCCAACGCCTGCTGACTGGTCAGCACCTCGCTCTGCTTTGTGCCAAGGCCGTTGTATTTGCTCTTTTTTTCCAACAATATTCTGGATGTATCAAAGTTATAATAACGGATGCGGAATTTTTCCCGGCATTTGATCCCGTAAACCTTTTCCAGTAACACTCGATCTGCAGCATTGTCAAAGTACAGGCTTCGTACTTCATATTTTCCCTGTACCCCGTTCGGGTCTTCCTGCATAACCGTCCGCAGCCGCTGGCGCAGCAGCAGCATATCCGCGTGATTGATCTCATGTTTCCATTCATGCCGCATACTCATGATCCTTTCCTCCTTCTGAACGATTGTATCGTAGAAAACCATAAAACCGTGTGTTTTTTGATATCTGGATTTTACCTGATGAAGCTTAGAGGAACCTTAGAAAAGGATGCTGGTTCTGTGAAAAATATGTGATTCCTTAAAAACCGCAAAAAATCCTCTGCTTCTCTTGACATGCCAGAATTCATGTAATATAGTATATTTAGTATTACTAAATAACAAGGAAAAGAAAATGAATGATAAATATATCAGACAAATGAAAAAAGGCGTATTGGATATGCTCGTCCTAAAGTTATTAGAGTCAGATCAAAAATACGGTTACCAGCTGATCAGTGAATTAAAAGAAAAAAGCGGGGAATTGTTTATCTTAAAGGAAGGTACACTGTATCCGGTATTATACCGCCTGGAAGACGACGGGTTGGTGGAGAGCTGTTGGAGCAGTCCGCAGGGCAAGCAGATGGCCAGAAAATATTACCAGATTACCAGGCAGGGCAAAACAGCTCTGGAAGAGATCGGACAGCTGTGGGCGCAGATGTGTACCGGGATACAGAAAATTATGGAGGGATAAGTGATGACAGCACAGGTTTATGTAAATCAGATCGTAAAAAAAGTAAAATGCTCCGGAAAAAAACGAAAAGAAATCCACAGACAGCTGCTGGCAGATATTCAGACAGAAATCGGCCAGGGCGTGCCCTTAGACGTGATTATGCTGCGTATGGGAGAACCCATCGCGATCGCGGAGGAGTTTAATCAAAATCTGTCGCAGCAGGAGTACCGGAAATATAAAAGGGGCTTTTTTGCAAAACTGGCAGCCGGCATTTTGGCTGTCATAGCGGTACTTATTATAATCGCCGTATGGTTTTTGTCTATAGGACTCCCATTTGGAACCAGCGGACTATATACACAAGCGGAAGTAGAGGCTCGCAGCAAGGAGGTCATCCGTCTGCTGGACGCCGGGGATTACGAGGCCCTGCGGGCAGGCGCAGCCGACCATATGCAGAATATTCTGACAGAAGAAACAATTGGCCCGGCAAAAAAACTGGCGGGCATGGACTGGGGAGAATTTCGGGAATTTGGGAAATGTTATCTGTCGGAACAGTGGACCCGCGGAAAGACAAGAGCCGTGGCACAGATCAATGCTGCTTATGAAAATATCGGTATTACGTATACCTTGTTTTTTAATTCTGATCTGAAGCTGTCGGGACTGTATATTAAGTAGATGGATAATTTTGTAACCGTTCAGACCACCCATGGAACTATTTTATAAGTATAATATAAAGGAGGAATTTATATGATGTATGCATTTGGTATATGGCTGACCGCCAGCGTATTGTTCGCGGGTATCGGTCTCACAGCATGGAATGCAAAGAAAGCGGTCAGGTTTTGGAACATTACGCAGCAGATCCAGGTACGTGATGTGAGAAAATATAACCAGGCGGTAGCCAAAATGTGGTTTGTATTTGCCGGGCTTTTTGCAGTAGCGGGACTTCCGCTGCTTGGCGGACAAAATTCACCTTGGATCATATGCAGCATATTAGGCAGTATGTTTTTATCCATTGGACTGATGATCGTCTATGTAAGAATTGAAAAAAAGTATCGGGTCCATGAATAAGTGGATGATGTGATGGGCGTATCATACGATGGGTGGAAAATACGGCAGATCTTTCAGAATATGATGCCTGCAGTCAGATCAATGAAAGTCCAGCTAAGAAATGTCAATAGGTAAAATGAAAAATGTTAAAAAAGTTTTTTTAAAGTAGTTGATGTAAAAA
>VSNY01000077.1 GCA_009774535.1 Lachnospiraceae bacterium | reverse complement strand
CTATAACAGACGGGAAAAGATGTTAAAGTTTCGGGAAGAGCTGCTTGCTGTAGAGGAGGACAGACTTGCAGGCAGAGCGGGATGTACCCTTGATGAACTGGACGTTTATCTTGACGAGATCATTGCAGAGAGATAGTGTGTGGCTGAAAATAGAAAATATAAACTTCTCTTTCACAGATGCCGCAGCGTTTTCCGTTTTTCGATGAAATGTATATTACGCCAAACAAGTATCACAAGATGTTTGTCGAAAAATGGTATTTGATTCTGTATCAAATACAGGATGATACGGTCTATGTAGAATATATCCTCGACTGAAGGATTATCGTTGGATCACATGTTAATAATTACTGTTTAAAGTCTCCACTTTTTAAGAGTGGCGGCTTTTTTATGTTAAAATGGATGCCATACTATTTGGCAGACAATCATTTCCTGCTTCAAAAATAATCAAAAAGTAAACTTAAGATAAATCAGAAAATTAATATTAAAGTAAAAATTAATACGTAAAAACAGCATTAAAACTATTAAAAAATTGTTAAATATGCATAAAAAGAAACAGTAAAAAATGTGTAAAACATAGAATATGTAATTTAGCAGAGAAAAACATTGAATTAAAAGTAAATTGATGATAATATTAAATTACATTAAAAAACAAGAAAAAACGGAGGTAAAAAAATGAAAAAGAAATTAGTGAAAAGACTGTTTGCATTGACGACGGCAAGTGTAATGGCAGTATCGCTTACCGCATGCGGAAGCAGCGGAGACCAGAAAAAAGAGGAATCTAATAATGCAGGAGACGCTGGGGATGCCGGAGATGACGGAAATGACGCTGAAAATTCATCGGGAGGGGGTAGTTCGGAATTAAAGGCATATGCCGATATCGAATTAGGAAAAGATTATACCGATGTTTCCGCGGACTTAAAATTCCTGACGCATAAGACAGACGCCGTAGATAATAAGTTTGCAGCTTATGTCGAAGAATTTAAGAAAATGTATCCAAATGTCAATATCGAATACGAAGGGATTACCGATTATGCCAATGATATTACCACGCGTCTGACCACGGGTGACTGGGGTGACATTTGTATGGTTCCTACGACGGTTGATAAGGACGAACTGGAAAACTTCTTTGTTAACTTTGGTTCTAAGACAGACCTGTCCGGGAAGTATGAAGCAAATATGCTGAATAATTACGCCTATGGCGACAGTGTTTACGGGATTCCATCCATGGCAAACGTGCAGGGTGTGATCTATAATAAGAAAGTATTTGAACAGGCAGGCGTGACCCAGCTGCCAAAAACACCGGATGAATTCCTGGCAGCGTTAAAATCGATTAAGGAAAAGACAGATGTGGAAGCGCCTTTATATACCAACTTTGCGGCGCAGTGGACCATGAGCGCTTGGGATGCATACATAGACGGCGGTTCGACCGGAGATCCGGATTTTAATCATCAGGGACTGACGAAGGGCAAAGATCCATTTGCGGACAGAGGCGACGGCACAGGTCCGTTTGCGGTTTATAATGTTTTATACGAAGCGGTGAAGCAGGGGCTGACCGAAGAAGACCCGACGACGACAGACTGGGAAGGCAGTAAGGGCATGCTGAATAACGGAAAGATCGGCTGCATGGTCTTAGGTTCCTGGGCAGTGACACAGATGCAGCAGGCAGGTGATAACGCGTCAGATATCGGATATATGGCGTTCCCGATTTCGGTAGACGGCAAGCAGTATGCGGCGGCAGGCCCGGATTACTGCTATGGCATCAATGTCAACAGTTCGGATGACAACAAAGCGGCAGCGATGTGTTATATTAAATGGCTGGTAGAAGAATCCGATTTTGCGCAGAGCGAAGGCGGCCTTTCGATCGTAACGGGTGCGGAATATCCTGAAGCGCTTGCTGCTCTGGAAGGTGTGGAGCTGGTAGTAAACAATGCGGCGCCGGAAGGCGAAGAGACGTTGTTTAATGATGTGAATAATGATTCCGAGCTTGGTCTTAATGTATCCGGCGCAATTGCGATTGAAATTGTGGAGGAGGCAATCGGCGGTACGAAGACTATGGCAGACCTGTCCGCGGAATGGAATGAAAAGTGGACGGCCGCACAGGAATCTAACGGCGTTAAACCACAGTAAAGCAGATCGTAATATAGATGATTGTAACTGAAAAAATTGCAATCCGGACAAGATAGAAGATCTTGACAGGCAGGGCAGCCGCCGGGCTATCGACCGGCAGAATGTGTGCTGCACAGCGCGGGCCGGGGCGCCCTGCCTTCTGCTGCAGGAAGAGAGGAGTGGAATTATGGGAAAAGAATCCATGGGGTTTATGAACTGGATTAAATCCGGGGAAGTCAATAAAAGGCTGTGTATCATTACCTTTATGCTTGTGCCTTTAACGCTTTTGATCGTGTTTACGTATATCCCGTTTGGTACGATGATCGGATATAGTTTTTTTGATATGAAATATATTGGTGAAAGAGAGTTTGTCGGCCTGAAAAATTATATCGAAGTCTTTACAAGAAAAGACTGCTTCCAGGCGTTAAAGCTCAGTCTGTATTATTTTGTAGCGTCTTTTGTCCAGCTGGGGCTGGCGTTGTATTTTGCATCGATCTTAAGCTTTAAGACAAAAGCGGGCGGTGTATTCAAAGGGTTTATGTTCTTCCCATACCTGGTATGCGGTATTGCGGTTGGTTTTATATTCAAGTTTTTCTATACAAGAGGATTCGTTCTGGATACGGTGCTGCAGTGGTGCGGCTTCCAATTAGACAATCTTCCTTACTGGCTCAGGGATACAAGAATCAATAATATTTCCGTGGCGGCAACCTCGGTCTGGAGGTATATGGGACAGAATATGGTGCTGTTTATAGGCGCGATTATGTCTGTAGACGGCGAACTGTATGAGGCTGCAGCGATTGACGGTGCAAATGGCTGGAAGAAATTCCGCTACATTATTTTCCCAAGCATCAAGACGATTATCGTTTTAAATATGATCCTCTCGATCACAGGTTCCTTAAGCGTGTTTGAACCGCCATATGTAATTACCGGCGGTAATTTCGGTACCGGCACTTACTTTGTTATTATGAACGAATTAGCGCATGAAAGCCAGAAAGTCGGCCTTGCGTCTGCGATGGCGGTTGTCCTTCTGATTTTAATTATGATCGCGACAGCGATCCAGAAGTGGGTAGAGCGTTATTTCTTAGGCGTTGGCGATCAGGAAGCGATCCGTACGGTACGCAAGCGTCAGAAGCGTCTCGCGGCAGAAGGAAAAGGAGGTGCAAGGTAATGACAGCAGCAAAAGGAAAACAAACGCTATGGATCATTATAAAATATTTGTCACTGACGCTGGGAGCTTTTATTTCTGTACTTCCTGTAGTTGTATGCGTAATTACGGCGTTTAAGACGCCGGACGAATACGCGAATACCAATGTTATGACGCTTCCGCAGAGCTGGACATATTTTGAGAACTTTGTCCAGGCATGGAAGCAGGCCAATATGGGGCTGGCATTCCGCAATTCTCTGATTATTCTGGTATTTGTGCTGCTTGGTTCTGTATTTACCGGTTCTATGATCGCCTATATCTTAAGCCGTTTTAAGTTTATGGGCAACGGACTGATCCGCAGCCTGTTCCTGTTTGCGTCACTGCTGCCAGGGATCGCGATGCAGGTATCCGTGTACCAGATTATGTATACGCTGGGATGGATTAACTATTTACCGGGTTATATTATTATGATGTGCGGGACGGATATTATTTCGATCTATATTTTTATCCAGTTCTTTGAAAATATCTCTCCGGCGCTGGATGAGTCCGCGATTATGGATGGCTGCACGTATTTCGGCGTATTTTTCAGGATTTTGTTCCCGCTGTTAAAGCCGGCGATTGTAACGGTTATGATCTTAAAAGGTGTAGGCGTTTATAACGAATACTATACAGCGAATTTATATCTGCAGAATAAAAACAAACTGGTTACGGTAGCAACATCTTTATTTAAATTTACCGGACCTTTGGGAAATCAGTATAATTATATCTGCGCAGGCGTTATTATTACGATGATTCCGGCGCTGCTGATTTTCGTTTCCTGTCAGAAGCAGATCTACAGCGGTCTGACGCAGGGTGCGGTAAAGGGTTAATTTCACAAATCGATATGGGCAAAGGGCTGTCGCAAAACAAATGAGAATACGGCGTCATGGCCGGGTGCGGCAGCCCTTTTTATCAATGGAAAATCAAGGAGGTTTATGATTATGAGTCATGTAAAAATTATTGGACAGAACGTACCAAATGTACCATGGCAGGACAGGCCGGAAGGGTCCTGCGGTCTTCCGGTCTGGAGATACGAGGAAAATCCGATTATCGGGCGCAATCCGATTCCCGGAGTAGCAAGGATCTTTAACAGTGCGGTGATGCCGTATGAAGACGCGTTTATCGGGGTATTCCGCGGCGAGCAGACAAACGGGATTCCTTATATTTATCTGGGCAGGAGCAAAGACGCGATCCATTGGGAGTTTGATCAGAATAAGATTCCGTTCCAGGATGAAGACGGCAACGATTTTATGCCGGAGTATGCTTATGATCCGAGGCTTGTAAAAGTGGAGGATACGTATTATATCATATGGTGTCAGGATTTTTACGGCGCGTCGATTGGAATGGCAAAAACGAAGGATTTTCAGACATTTACCAGAGTGGAAAACCCATTTCTGCCGTTTAACCGTAACGCGGTGCTGTTTCCGCGCAAAGTAAACGGGAATTTCCTGATGCTGTCCCGTCCGAGCGACAGCGGCCATACGCCGTTTGGCGATATTTTCCTGTCGGAAAGTCCGGATCTGGTCTTCTGGGGCAAACACCGTCATGTAATGGGCAAAACAAGCGAATGGTGGCAGAACTTAAAGATCGGCGGCGGCGCGGCGCCGATTGAGACCAGCGAAGGATGGCTGTTATTCTATCATGGTGTGACCGGGACATGTAACGGCTATGTATACAGCATTGGCGGGGCAATTTTGGATCTTGACCAGCCGTCTGTGGTCAAACACCGCTGCGGTACGTTCCTGCTGACGCCGCAAGAGTGGTATGAGGAGCGGGGATTTGTGCCAAATGTAGCCTTCCCATGCGCGACGATCCATGATGCGGCATCCGGGAAAATCGCGATTTATTATGGATGCGCGGATACCTATGTAGGGCTTGCATTTACAACGGCAGATGAAGTTATAGATTATATTAAAGAACACGATGCCGTATCGGAAGCGGATACGGAAATCGGAAAAAGATAGACGGAGGGCCGGGATGTTTGCAGAGGAGATACAATCACATTTAACGCAAAAAATCATTCCCTTCTGGTCGGGGCTGAAAGATGAGAAATACGGAGGGTTTTACGGCTATCTTGGATATGACTTAACATTGAACAGGCAGGCGGTTAAGGGCTGTATTCTGAACAGCCGAATTCTATGGTTTTTCTCCAATGCCTGTCTGCTGCTTGGGGATGACAGCCTGCTGGCAGATGCAAAGCACGCGTATGAATTTTTAAAAGAACACTGCATCGATCCGGAAAACGGCGGCGTGTACTGGTCGCTGACTTATGACGGCAGGCCGGAAGATACGACGAAGCATACGTATAACCAGGCGTTTGCCATATATGCGTTGTCTTCTTATTATGACGCGTCCAAGGATGCACAGGCGCTTGAGCTGGCGCTGAGTCTGTACCAGATCGTGGAACAAAAGTGCAGGGATGCGTACGGCTATATGGAAGCATTTGATATCCGGTTTGCACCAGTGGAAAACGACAAGCTTTCGGAAAACGGCGTGATGGCGGAAAAGACGATGAATACGCTGCTGCATGTATTTGAAGCGTATACGGAACTGTACCGGGTGTCAAAAAACGCGGATGTGGCGCAAAAGCTGCGGGAAATGCTGGATCTGTTCGCGGAACGGGTGTATAATCAAAAAGCAGGGCGGCAGGAAGTCTTTTTTGATCAAACCTGGCATACGCTGATCGATCTGTATTCGTATGGACATGATATTGAGACGGCCTGGCTTTTGGACCGCGGGCTGGAAGTGCTGGGAGATGAAGCGTATACGGCCAGGCTGTCGCCGATGACAAGGACGATTACGAAAAATATCTACGACCGCGCTTATATCGATCATTCACTTGTAAATGAAGCGGAGAACGGCGTTGTGGATACGACCCGCGTCTGGTGGGTGCAGGCGGAGGCAGTTGTGGGATTTTTAAATGGTTATCAAAAATCCCCGGAGCATACAGAATATTTACAGGCGGCAGAAGAGATCTGGGCTTATATCAAGGACTATATGGTTGATCCAAGAGAAGGTTCGGAGTGGTACGCAGGGCTTGACAAAGACCGTCATCCAGTGCAGGATCCGATTGTCGAACCTTGGAAGTGTCCATACCATAATGGAAGAATGTGTATTGAAGTAATCAGGAGGATGCGGGATGCTGCATAAACAATACTATGTGGAACAGACAAAAGTAGAGAAGCTTGTCTCACGCAAAAATCAAAAAACAGACTTTTACAACGGCATTTACGACCGTTATCAGTATCCGGTGCTGACCCGGGAATTTGCCCCGGTGCATTGGAGATATGATCTGGATGAAACAACAAACCCGTATTTTATGGAGCGGCTGGGCATCAATGCCGTGATGAATTCCGGCGCTGTGGAATTAGACGGAAAATATTATCTCGTGGTGCGGGTCGAAGGGAATGACCGCAAGTCGTTTTTTGCAGTCGCGCAAAGCGATACCGGGATAGACGGTTTTCATTTCCTGGACTATCCGGTGGTGCTGCCGGATACGTGTGCGGAGGAAACCAATGTCTATGACATGCGTCTGACCAAACACGAGGACGGATGGATCTACGGCGTCTTCTGCTCCGAAAGCAAGGATAAAACAAATCCGGACCTGTCCGCCGCTGTTGCAGAGGCAGGGATTGTCAGGACAAAAGACTTAAAAACCTGGGAGCGTCTGGACAATTTAAAGACACTGCGTTCCCCGCAGCAGCGCAACGTAGTATTACATCCGGAATTTGTAGACGGCAAGTACGCGTTTTATACAAGGCCGATGGATGGTTTTATTGAGACCGGAAGCGGCGGCGGGATTGGATTCGGACTGTGTGAGGATATTACGCATGCGGTTGTGGATGAAGAAAAGATTATCAGCAAACGGATCTATCATACGCTGACAGAATCCAAAAACGGCGCGGGAGCAGTCCCGATCAAAGGGAAGACGTGCTGGATTCATATCGCGCACGGAGTCCGCAATACTGCCGCGGGTCTGCGGTATGTATTGTATGCGTTCGGTACGGATTTGAACGATCCATCCAAAGTCGTTGCGGAACCATCCGGCGTGTTTCTGGTGCCTTTTGGTGAGGAGCGTGTTGGGGATGTGTCCAAT
Organism: Lachnospiraceae bacterium; assembly: GCA_009774535.1. Classification (GTDB taxonomy): domain Bacteria; phylum Bacillota; class Clostridia; order Lachnospirales; family Lachnospiraceae; genus Eubacterium_J. The sequence goes on along the minus strand of VSNY01000077.1, from coordinate 9,907 downwards.
GTCGTCTTTACCAATGGGGCGATTGCCAGGGACAACGGCGACGTTTACATTTATTATGCGTCCTGTGATACAAGGATGCATGTAGCGACGACGACGATTGACCAGCTGGAAGATTATCTGTTCCACACGCCGCGCGATCCGCATCGTTCGCCGGACTGTGTGAAGCAAAGATGCGAATTGATTGAAAACAATCTTAAGATCTTAGGCGTTTAAGCATAGCGGGAGAAAGATATGTCGTTGATTAAGAAAAATATCAGGGATATCAAAGAGAAAACCATAGGTATGGGCAGGGCTGAAAAAGCAGAATATATTTTTACGTATTATTGGCACTATATGCTTGGTATGGCGGCAGCAGCCGCGCTGCTTGTGATTTTTGGCGGGCATGTTCTGTTCGGTCAGAAGGAACCGGAGTTTACCTGCGTAATCGTTAATCAGATGACGGATGATGCAAGAGATGACCGCCTGGCAGAAGATTTCGCCGTATGGGCGGGACTTGAGCCGGACCGGGTTTTGATTGATTCCAATTATATTTTTTCTTATCAAGGATATACCGTGGAAGGCGCTAATGAGAGTTATTATGATAAGTTTTTCCTGAAATGGGGCAATGCGGAACTGGATGCGGTGATCATAGAAGAAGAGTTTTTTCATTTTTGTAAAGAGATGCGGGGAAGATTTCAAAGCCTGGAGGAGTATGATACAGGCTCGCTTCCTCTTTACGAAGATGATGGGGCTGCTGTGGCCGTTGTATTGGATGGGCAGGAGCTGATTGCGCCGTTTGGAGCGCAAAGGCGTGGGAAGCTGCTGCTGGCGTTTCCGGGGAGTGGGAAGCGTTTTGAGGCGTGTCAGAAGTTTCTTGATTATTTGCAGGCTGGGGGGCTGTTGGGGAAGCGGACGCCGGATGCCGGGGAAATGGCCTGGCTTGCGGCTCCTGTTCCAGAATGTTAAGAATCCCTAGGCATTCTGCATTTACACAGTGGTACCGTCCGGTCGCGGCACCTAGTTCGCTCTGGCTAAACGCCAGCAGCTAAAGGTGCCGCTGGGCTTCGCCCCTGGGGAGTTGAGCAGAATGCCAAGGGATTCTAAACATTCTTCCAACGTCGCCGCAAGCCAGGCCATTTCCCCGGTATCCGGCTGGTTTTCGCTGGCTTTCTGTATGCTTGCAGATGCTGAGGCAGCGGCTTTGTATTTTGGGCAGGAAATGGTTTTAAATCTTGCGAACGTTGTGGGAGTGGCTTTGTGTTTTGGGCAGGAAAGGATTTTATAAGATGTAATGATATGGAAGGGGGAGGAAGCGATGTTGATCGAGGCGGATCATCCTTGGCTGCGTTATAGTGGGCGGATTGATGATACAGATCCGAAAGCGCCGGTATTTGTGTTTCCTTGTACATCGGTGCGTATCCGTTTTACGGGGAAGCAGCTGAAAGCGTGTGTGCAGAATGCTGGGGCTTATTGGGATCATTACCTTGGATGTGTTCTGGATGGGGTGCAGACGGCGTATCGGCTGCCGCAGGAAGGGCGGGCGGTGCTGGAGCTGCTGCAGGGAAAGGAGCTGGCGACGGATGAGGGGGTCCATGAGGCGTTGTTGTTTAAACGTCAGGATGCTTGTCATGAGGTGGCTTTTATGGGCTTTGAACTGGCTGCGGATGGTCAGATTCTGGAATTGGAGGAAGCGCCTGCGCGCCGGATTGAGGTGTATGGGGATTCGGTTTCCGCGGGAGAAGTGTCCGAAGCGGTCGGATTTGCGGGAAAAGAAGATCCGCCGCATAATGGGGAATATTCCAACAGCTGGTATTCTTATGCGTGGATGACTGCGCGTAAGTTAGGCGCGCAGATTCATGATATTGCGCAGGGTGGTATCGCGCTGATGGATCATACGGGCTGGTTTTGTGATCCGCATTTTATCGGAATGGAAAGTGTGTGGGATAAAGTCCATTATAATCCGCAGATTGGAAAAGCTACGAAGTGGAATTTTGCTAATTATACGCCGGATGTTGTTATTGTAGCGCTTGGGCAGAATGACAGCCATCCGTTTGATTATATGAAGCAGGATGCAGAAGGGGAACAGGCGGAAAGATGGCGCAGGCATTATCAGGCGTTTCTTATGAAGATCCGCGGTACTTATTCGGATGCGCAGATTGTTTGCTGTACGACGCTCTTAGAGCATGACAGCAGCTGGGATGCTTCGATTGAGCGGGTGTGCAGGGAACTGGCGGATGAGAGGGTTACACATTATACCTTTAGGCGGAATGGGAAAGCAACGCCAGGGCATTTGCGTATTCCGGAAGCGGAAGAGATGGCAGAAGAGTTGGCGGCTTATATTGAAAGCCTTCCGGTTCGTGCCTGGGAGATTTAGGGATCTGGAAGGGAAAAGAGCGATAGAAGGTATCGATAATAAAAGCAATAGATTCATAGTAACAATAAAATAGTAACAATAAAAACGAAGAAGTAAAATAAATGCGAATACAGCAGGAGAAGTAAAGATGGATCAGGCAGATTTAAGACGGCTGCAGAAGTGTATGCAGCGGGCGGAGCGGGGAGAAGAACTGGCGCTTGCTTTTTTGGGAGGTTCTATTACACAGGGGAGTCTTGCATCAGCGCCGGAGAAAGCTTATGCGTATCTGGTATACAACTGGTGGAGGGAGACATTTCCAAAGGCGGAATTTCATTATGTGAATGGAGGGATCGGCGGTACGACTTCTCACTATGGAGTATCCCGTGCAGTGACGGATGTGCTGATGTATCAGCCGGATGTGGTTGTCGTGGATTTTAGTGTGAATGACGACGCGGATCTTTTTTTTCAGGAGACGTATGAAGGCGTGATACGCAGGCTGTTATCCTGGGATTCCAGGCCGGCGGTTCTGATTTTAAATAATGTCTTTTATGAGACGGGCAAAAATGCGCAGGAGTATCATAACGCGGTGGGCGACTGGTACGGCGTGCCGCATGTCAGCATCCGGGATACGGTCTGGCAGAAGGTGCAGGCAGGGATTTATACGGTCCGAGACCTGACGCCGGACGGCCTGCATCCGAACGATCTTGGGCATCAGCTGGTGGCCGGACAGGTGACGGCATTTTTGCAGCAGGTCAGGGAATCCTTGCGGGAAGAGGTTCAGACGGCGGGGACTGTGCAGGGAGCTGATGGGAAGTTAACGGATTCTTTGGATCACAATGGTTTGCAGCGGCCTTTGACAGCCAATGCTTATGAGGCGGCCAAGCGGCTGACGATCCGGGAGATCAGCCCGGTATTGAGCGGATTTCGCGCGGATGCCCGGGAAAAGACCGGGTATTTGGATCATTTTAAAAATGGCTGGATCGGTAAAAAGCCAGGGGACAGTATAACGTTTGAAATAGAAGCGTCCTGTATTGCTGTACAATATCGTAAGGCGGTGCAAAGTCCGGCTCTGCGGGCGCAGCTGACACTGGATGGGGATGAAGAACACGCAGTGTTATTGGATGGGAATTTTGAGGAAGACTGGGGTGACTGCCTGTATCTGGAACCGGTACTGCATCATGGGGAGAGAAAGATGCATACGGTACAGATTTGTATTTTGCCTTGTGAAAATGAAACTGAGGGAGAATTGCGGACGCCGTTTTATTTGATGGCGCTGATTGTTGCGTAGTTTGTCTGGGGACAGGAAAATCTTTCCGAAAAGAGGAATGCAGGCCGATTACGATTCCAAAGTACGAACCGATAAAGAAAATATATGTGGAAATGGTTAAGGAGGTAATAGAGAGCGAGGTGGATACTGATGACGCTGCATGAGTATATGGAGCTGCCTTATCGCATGGAGATTGAGCCTGATAAAGAAGAAGAATCCAAACGGGAAGAGATCAGCATGAACCAGTATTGCTTATATCTTTTATCAAGAAATGATGCAGTACATGTGCGGGGTTAGGAACCTGTGTTTTATACAACAGATAACAGCGGCAATGACATTTATGGATCTTAGCAGATCTTGTCTTGCCGCTGTGTGTGTTCTCAGCAGTTTTGGGCCTGCGCAGTTTTTGCTTTGTTTCGGTCATGATAGCCATGATGCAAAAAATGGGCCGTAAGGATGCTGAAGCTGTTAGAACAGATTTTGAAAAAATTGAATGACAGCTTCCAGCAGACGCTTGAAAAAGTCCGCGATGCTGCTTAAAAAACCGCTGTTTTTTTCCATTTCTTTTAACGAATCATAGATGGAGCCTGCCTGTTTTAACAGGCTGTCCACATCAATGTCCAGCGAACCGATTTTTTCCATCAGCGAAGTAATCTGTGCCTGTTCCTGGTCGTTTAATGTAATTTCAAATTTCTCACAGGCTTCTGAAATGATGCTGCGGATTTTTTCTTTGCTTTCTAATCCGCCTTCTACGACTTTCTGTTTGATGTAAGCCATAAACTCTTCAGTCTGCACTTCATCGCCAAGGCTTTCGTTTAATTCGCCAGTTACGACAATTTCGTTCATGGCCGCGTCCAGGCTTTCCGGGTCTACAGGTTCGTTTTCCATATCCGCATATGCCTTCATAGCGCCGATTAATGCCGCTGTTCCGGAGATTGGAAACGGTGCGGCAATCATCACGTCCGCGTCTTTGAGTCCTGCGGTTGCCAGGGCATTTTTATACATCCCGATTGTGCAGTAAGAAATATTCTTTGTAGAAATGTGGATGCCGTCTCCTTTGTCGCGTTTTACAATGACAACCGAAGACAGGGCGCGTGTACCGATAATCGAAGCGTCCAGATAGCCGTCCAGATATTGATGTTCTTCTTCGTTTGTAACGGTAGCTACCTGATACGCGTCCAGATTCGCGGGGTCAATGCCCATCAGGCTTAGTACTGTATGTTTCTGCTGGTCGTTCAGATTGGCGCCGAGCGCCAGATAGGGCTTATCCTGTTCTGTGATTACGACAGGGTCGTCAGACTCATCCTGTGTAATCTCTGCTTCTATTTTCAGGTCGTCTTTCGCGGTATCTTCGTTTTCGGTTGGTTCTACTTCTTTGATATTGGCGTTAATCTGTGATCTGTCTGCATCGCTGTCATCGCTGGATGTATCGTCTGTCTGCCCGGCAGGGGCTGTATCCTGACCTGTATTGTCCGGCTGTGCGGCTCCATCTGTATTTCCTGATGGCAGATTTCCTTCATCGCTGCCTGTCTGTGTCTGTCCGTCTGCAGTCTGATTGTCTGCCGGATCGTTGTCTGCTGTCCGGTTACCGTCTGCTGTTTGGCTGTCCGGCGAATTGTCCGATGTTTCATGATTATTTACCGCAGACGCGTTTGCCGTTACAAACGTTCCTGCATATGTGCTGGTACTGATACAAACGATCCCTGCCAGCAACGCCGCTGCATATGTTTTCCATTTATCACTCATGCAATACACATTCCCTTCTATATCTTCTGGATACTGATTTTCTGGCCGCATCTGATGGAACCTGATTCGTACTGAAATTAAGGAACTGTCAGCGATTTGCGCAAAGTAAGAACTGACAGTTCCTAAGACCTGCCGTGTGTTCAATGCGGCATCTTTTTTTTGCACCACTGGTAAATATCCTCAAAGACCTGTTCGCGGTCTGTTTCCTGCAGGATTTCATGACGGTCATTTGGGTACAGCTTGATTTTTACATCGCGCATTCCCGCCTGGCGGTACTGTGCATATGCTTTTTTGACACCTTCCCCCAGATTGCCGACCGGATCGTCTTCCCCGGAAATAAAGAATACCGGAAGGTTTTTTCGGATCTTTCGGATGTGCTTGGCCTGATTTGCGTAACGGATGGTAGACAACAGGCCGTAATATCCGTTGACCGTAAACAAATACGTACAGCGCGGGTCGTTATAATATGCCCGCACGCTTTCTTCGTTTTTGGACAGCCAGCTGTTTGACGCGTCCGTTCCTGTCAGATCAAATTGTGCATAAGCCTTGCCAAAGGCTGTATCCGTGACGAACCTGCTGCGGTAATGTCCGCCGCGCAGCAGCGTAAACAGGCGGCAGACCACCATGCCAAATCCGGTCAGCAGATCCGGCTGGCTGCCAGTTCCGCAGATCACCGCACCCGTTACATCCTCACTGTGCAGCGTCAGATATCTGCGCAGTAAAAAGGAACCCATACTATGTCCCAGAATAAAATACGGGCAGTCGGAATACTGGCTGCGCAGAATGCGCGTGACCTGGTAAATATCCGCAACAACTGTTTCCGACGGTTTTTTTGCCGTAAAATATCCCCATTCTGATTCATCGCTGACCGATGCGCCATGCCCCAGATGATCATGACCTACGACCAGAAAACCGCGTTCTGCCAGGTAACACGCAAATTCGTCATAGCGTTCGATATATTCGATCATGCCGTGTGAAATTTGCATAATCGCACGTACCCGGCCATTTTTCGGAAGCCATTTTACCGCATGTATTTTCGTCTTCCCATCTTTGGACAGAAACTGGAATGTTTCCTTAGTGATCTTTTCATTATCCATCAGGCTTTGCACCTATCCTTTCCATTGTCAGCTGTCAGCCGCGCATATTTCCGATCAGCTGGTCCACAATCTGTTCCAGCCCTTTGCGCGCCTCCTGTTCACTCATAAAACTTGTCCCGATTTCTTCAATATCCGAAAGCGTCTGGTGCTGCAGGGCGTCGATCTGGTGGCTGTTTTGTGAAATCCGTTTGATATATTCCGAAATCGCAGCGGCCTTTTCTAAATAATGCCTTTCTGCCGCCCGGGTGCAGATCTCATCCTGCTGCGTAATATTTTTAGAAAGGCGCGATATGGAAGCGTTCGTATCCTTATTGGATTTTAAAAGCGCCGCTGTCTGTGTGTCCATCATGCGGATGCGCTTTTCGATCATATCCAGCTGCCTGCTTACTGACTGGGCAGCCCGTTCATAAGCGCTTGAGAGCATACGGACATCTTCGCAGGTTTCCACAAAGTTTTTACCCGCGTCGCCCATGCGCCCGGCTTCAATCGCACAGTTTAAAGAAGATACTGTCATCTGCTTGGCATAATCCAGCATATGGTCTGTCTCAATCCGCATGGACTGCGCGTCGTTTTTGAGTGCGATCTTTGCTTCCTGCAGCGCGGTAACTGGTTCTACGCTGTTCTTATTTTCTTCTACGATGACCGCCATCTGCTCAATCTGCTTTCCGGCGACTTCCTGCAGTTTGCGTTTGTCCTGTTCCTCGTCTTCCATCTGTCCGCGCATGCTCGTAAGCTCCATCGCAAGCTGTTCCAGCACCTTCATACTTTCAGCGGCTTCTTCAAGTGTCTCGTAAGCTTGATTGACTATCTTTGTCAGCTGTTTATCCATTTCGCTCTGGGCCGAGATTTGTGCTTCAAAGTGCGGCAGCATCTGCTGGGTAAATTCCTGCAGGCTGCCAAGCTGCATTTGCATATGTTCCATCTGGAACTGGGTCATATTTAGTTTTTCCTCTAAATCTCTTGTTAATTCCTGTTTTTTTCCGAACACGGTATCATGATCCCCCTGTTTGTTAAAATCGGCTTTTCATGAAAGCCTGCCTGTTTGCCGCAGGCTGTCCGGGCGCCTGGCTGCGGGTGGTCAGGCGGATGTGGGAGACAGCCTACGCGTACATTATAACCTCTTTTGGGGTTGAGTGCAACTAAAAGCGATTTGGTGGGCAGTCCGGGTTGCCAAAAAAGTCTTATTTCATAAATTTTCGTCTGCGCATAGCATATTTTGTGTACTTATGGTAGAATAATTGCAAAAAATACAAACTGGAGGAATATTTTATGCAGTATAAGTGCAAAGTAACCGTCATCGATAAGAAATGTTTTACAGAATACCAGGAGGAATATCTAAAGAATCCGCAGGCCGGGGCTTGTCCGTTTTATCAGGTGGGAGATGAGTTTATCTTTGAACGCTATGGCGGAGAGGATACGTTCTGGCTGACAGGAGACGGAACGCAGTGCGGGGAAGCCTGGGATTGTATTAGCCGGTATATTTATACGGCTCTGCAGGGTGGCAGTATTATGCGCGGATGGACAAACGATGAGCGTATGATGATCGCCTGCTGCAATGATGGGACTCGTCCGGTGATTTTTAAAATTCAAAGAATGGATTATAAAGTGGTTAAGATCCAGGGGATGACGGGGGAATATTGCGTTTCACAGCTGAAAAGGGCGCTTCGTACGGTTCATGGTGTGGAGCATGTGGATGTAAGGCTGGATAAGAACTGGGCGGAAGTATTTGTCGGTCAGGATGCGGACGTTTCGGATGAAGCGCTTCGGATTGCGGTGGAGCAGTTTGAAAAATATAGCGTGGTAGGTATTGACTAAGCGGCACATTTCTTATGTTTGAAGCATATTTTAAAAGAAAAAGGTTTGATGATGTCATTAGAAACTTTGATTCCTGTTACGGGTACCATTATGAATATTACAAGAGGCGGCGACTGCTGCAGTCAGATGATTGCGATGCGAACCGGAAACGGAGTTGTAAATTTTATGGTAGATTCCCAAACATTTGTTATTGACAGCAGGCAGCTGCGGACGGGGATGCGTGTGGCGGCTTTTTACGACAGCAGTCTGCCGGTTCCTTTGATTTTTCCGCCACAGTACCGTGCGCAGCTGATCGCGACACCTGGCAGAAATGAGCAGGTAACGCTAAAACACTTTAACCGGAACCTTCTGGCTTCCGATCGGTCTTTGCAGTTAAATATTGCGGACAGTACGATGATACAGACGGCTAATGGCCAGGTATTTGACTGCCACCCTGGCAATCAGACGCTGCTTGTATATTATTCGGTAACGACAAGAAGTATTCCTCCACAGACCACCCCTGGACGGGTGATTGTATTTTGCTGATCAGGCAGATCGGGTGTTGGATTTACAGATGCGTTACGGTGGTTCTGCGGTGATCTTCATTTAGTCCTACGAGTATTTCTTCGTTTGCATGCGTTAAATGTTCGATCATATTGTCAATGGCAGGCTCTTTCATCTGCGGGTATGCGATGTGTACCCGTTTTCCTGCCCAAATATGCAGCGTAAAAGAAACCGGCAGCGGGTGCCAGAAAAACCGGCGCAGCTTTCCGTGCTTATAGATCCATAAGATTTCACGCACTGGTACAATCACTGCCTGCTGCTGTGTAAATGAGATTAGAAAATTTTTAGTAAGATACACGTTGTCAGACACCGTCTTTGGTTCTGATAAAAATTCTTCTTCTGCCTGTGCGAATAATTTTTTGGCATTTCCATACTTTCCCAATTTCCGATATGAGCCAGACAGCGCCGGAAACAGGAGGAAGGCCAGAGAGGCCAGCAGGTTTCCCAATGCATAGGCTCCGCCAGCGGCATAGACTGCGAGCAGTAAAAAGGAGAGCAGTTTATGGAATCCGGGTTCGCTTAACAGATAGTCCGGAATCTGGCTGCGGATACCGGAAGCTGTCCATGCCAGATCTTCGGCCAGACGCTGCGTGAGTGCATCGTAATCTTCAAAATTGCGGAGAATGCGCACACGGATACGCAGCTGTCCGATTTGCGGCGTGCCTTCCTTGCAGGTAGCGGGCGCTAACAATACGAGGATACATTTTCCATCCTGGAACGTGTAATAGTAATAGCCGTTTGTATATCCCAGGATTTTTTGGGCATATCCTGTAAAATGCAGGTCTGTCAGCGTCAGCGCGGCATAGCTTGTCCTGCCGCCGCTTAATTCACGGAACGGAATTTCGGCGGATACATGCTGCGGAACTGCCAGTTCCGATACCGGGGTCACAGACCATAGGACGGCAAGAAACAACAGGTAAATAGCAGGCAGAAATAAGCGTTTTCGATAAATGTGCCGGATGGATGTTAAAATGGTCGTTTTTTTAGAAAATTCCAATGCGGGCCTCCTGGTTTTGCTGATTTTAAGTATATAGGTAATTGTGAAACTCGTTATGATTCAGATGTAGTTAATATTAAATTTAAAAAAAGAGGATAAAATTTGAAGAT
>VSNY01000076.1 GCA_009774535.1 Lachnospiraceae bacterium | reverse complement strand
GGCATTCTTCTTTTTATCCCTATTCTTTAAAAATCTATAATTGAATAAATATAAATACTAAAAGCGAAATCTCTGTAATCGGATAAAAAACAGTATGCAGTATTCAGGAAACATGTTATAGTATAAGAAAATATAAAAATAAAAAAGAGGAGACATTTTCCCATGAAAAAAGTATTAGTAACCGGAGCCGACGGCTTCATCGGCAGCCACCTCACTGAAAGCCTCCTGGAAAAAGGCTACGAAGTAAAGGCGTTTGCCTACTACAATTCCTTTAACACCTGGGGCTGGCTGGACACGCTTGCGAAAGAAAAGCTGGATCAGATCGAAGTATTCACCGGAGATATCCGCGATCCTAATGGTGTCCGCACAGCCTTAAAAGGTACAGATGCGGTTTTTCATCTGGCAGCTCTTATTGCCATCCCATTCAGCTACCATTCCCCGGATTCCTATGTGGATACGAATATCAAAGGCACTTTAAATGTGCTGCAGGCTGCCAGAGACCTGGATCTGCAGCGTGTACTTGTAACATCTACGTCAGAAGTCTATGGTACCGCACAATATGTCCCAATTGATGAACATCATCCATTCCAGGGCCAGTCCCCGTATTCTGCTACTAAAATCGGAGCCGACCGGCTGGCGGAGAGTTTTTACCGCAGCTTTGAGCTTCCGGTATCTATCGTGCGGCCGTTCAACACTTATGGCCCAAGACAGTCAGCCAGGGCAGTGATCCCGACGATTATTACGCAGCTGCTGGCGGGTAAAGAGGAGATTAAATTGGGCTCTCTGACGCCGACCAGAGACTTCAATTATGTAAAAGACACTGCAGCGGGCTTTATTGCTATTGCAGAATCAGATCAGACCATTGGTGAGGAAATCAATATTGCAACGCAGCAGGAGATTTCTATTGGCGATTTGGCGCATGAGATTATTTCTCAGATTAACCCGAAGGCCAAAATTATATGTGAAGAACAGCGCCTGCGCCCGGAGAAAAGCGAAGTCAATCGCCTGCTTGGTTCCAATGAGAAAATAATAGCGCTGACAGAATGGAAACAGCAGTATACATTCGCTCAGGGTATTCAGGAAACGATTACATGGCTTAGGGAACATATGGATCATTATAAAACAGATATCTATAATATTTAGCTTGGACTTGTCCGAAATATAATGAAAGAACAAAGTGCAGCAGGAGGCTGATCAATGAATACGATGATACCATTATCCATTCCGAATTTTGAAGGCAACGAAGCTAAATATGTCAATGACGCACTCAGCCAGGGCTGGGTTTCTACAGGCGGCGCTTATATCCGGGAACTGGAAGGGCGGATGTCCGATTTTTTGCATACGGAACAGACAGCAGCCTGCCAAAGCGGTACGGCAGCGCTTCATTTATCTTTGGTTGAATGCGGTGTTCAGCCGGGGGATTTGGTAATTGTACCAACACTGACCTTTATTGCGGCAGTCAATCCGGTTAAATATCAGTTTGCAGACCCGGTTTTTATGGATTGTGATGACAGCTTGTGTATGGACCCGGTGAAACTGGAGCGGTTTTGCCGGGAAGAATGTATCAGGACAGACGATGGGCTTGTGCATAAAGATACAGGAAGACGAATAAAAGCACTGATCGTAGTACATGTCTTCGGCAATCTGGCAGATCTCGAAGCGATTATGCAGATTGCGGATACATATGGCTTGCTGGTAATTGAGGATGCAACGGAGGCGCTTGGCACGAAATATACAGAGGGCAGATACGCTGGAAAATATGCGGGCGCGATTGGCGATTTTGGAGCGTTTTCTTTTAACGGCAATAAAATTATTACGACGGGCGGCGGCGGCGCTGTAACTGCTCGGAAAGCGGAGGATGTTGAACATTTGCGGTATTTGTCTACGCAGGCGAAAGATGATCCGCATAATTATATTCATCATGAGGTGGGATATAATTATCGGATGACAAATCTGCAGGCGGCTCTTGGCGTGGCGCAGATGGAAGAATTGCCTGAGTTTATACAAAGAAAGCAGCGAAATTATCAGCTCTATCAGGAATTGTTTGAGGGCTTTTCTCTGGGACAGCTGCTGTCGTTCCGGAAAGGGACAAGCGCAAATAAGTGGTTTTATTCACTGGATATTGAGATGGGAAATCTGAAAGGGGATCTGTTTGATCTGATCAGTCGTTTGCAGGAGAAAGGCATACAGACGCGGCCAATCTGGGGGCTGATCCATGAACAAAAACCTTATCAGCAGGCAATTGCTTATCAGATGGAACAGGCACAGTATTATAGTGGACGTATTTTAAATCTTCCTTGCAGTACGCAGATTACGGAGGATGAAATCCGGTATGTGGCAAAAGAAGTGATGCAGACGATAACGGATATGCATAAATAAACTGCTGTAATTTGAGAAATTGAAAGGATAACAGCTGGCAGAAAATAACATTTGGAAGAAATAAAAGCGTTACAGGCCATAACAACGAAATGAAAGCAATGGAAAGAAATAGAAGTTAAAATAACTGCGGAAAATTATAGTTACAAATAAGAATAAACAGAACAAAAAGATAAGTCAGGAAGACGATAGGGAATTTTTCGTATTCTCTATACAGCGAAGGAAGTCAGGAAGACTGCGGGGATTGTGAATGCCCTGTTTAGCGAAGGAAGTCAGGGAGGACAATGGAGAAATGAATAGCGAGCAGTTAAAAGGTTTTTTATCAGCAGGAAATATTACTGTTGTGGAAGCCATGCAGAAAATTGATGCGAATGCAAAAGGGATCTTATTTATCGTAAATGAGGAATGCAGGCTTGAAGGAGTAGTCACAGACGGTGATATCCGCCGATGGATCATCAAAACAGCGAATCTCCAGCAGCGTATATCGGAGATGATGAACAAATCTCCCAAATATATATGTCTAAAGGAAATCCACACAGCATCAGAATATATGGAACGGATGCAGATCAATGTTCTGCCCGTATTAAATCCGGCTGGTAAAGTAGTCGATATTGTAATCAGGGATGGAAGCGGCAGTGTACAGATACCAATTCTCGCAAAACATCTGCTGAAGGATGTAGACGTCGTTATAATGGCAGGCGGTAAGGGGACGCGTTTGTATCCTTATACAAAGGTTTTGCCCAAACCGCTGATTCCAATTGGAGATGTTCCGATTATGGAGCGTATTATCGGACGGTTTTGCGATTATGGCGTAAAACATTTTATCGCGACATTGAATTACCGCAAAATGATGATTAAGTCCTACTTTGCAGATTTAATGACCAATTATCAGATGGATTATGTAGAAGAGACACGGCCGCTGGGGACGGCGGGCAGCCTGAAGCTGATCGAAATAGAATTTGGCAGGCCGTTTATCGTGACGAATTGCGATATCCTGATTGACGCTGATTATGCAGATATTTACAGGCATCACTGCAAGTCCGGAAATATGATGACGATTGTAACAGCGCTGAAAAATATTGTGGTGCCGTATGGGGTCATTCATGCAAAGGAAAATGCGATTGTCAATTCCATGGAAGAAAAGCCGAAGATGTCGTATTTTGTAAATACTGGCATGTATATTCTGAATCCGGAATTATTAGATTGTATTCCAAAAGATACGTTTTATCATATGACAGATCTGGCGGATGATTTATTAAAGCAGGGAATGCAGGTTGGCATGTATCCGATTAGTGAGGATTCTTTTTTAGATATGGGCGAATTTGAAGAAATGCGCCGGATGGAACAGAAATTAAATTTAAAAGCAGAATAATGAATGGTATGCTATTACCTGGATGTCATTCCTTCTTTGGATGCATATGGCACACAGTTTGACATGGGTCTTTGCGAGACCCAGCGTCCGGTAACACTGGCAGTAAATACGCCGATTGTGGATAGCAGTGGAAAGCTGACGTTTGAAATGCAGTCTCCAAATCAGAACATTAAATTTAACTCAAATACAACGCTGGATGACCTGAAGAAGCACGTCAAGGATGACCTGCTGGATTATGTGGCCAAGTATCGCAGCTGTCTGGAATATAACCTGAACCACACATATCCGATTTCTATGCCGTCCGGGGAATATGATAAATCTGTACTTTTTACATCAGATACCGGAGAATTTAAAATGACGTTTGATTATCCGCAGGATTTTACCGGATGGCTCACGGATCAGATGTTTATTCAGACACCAACGACACCGGACCCAGATCCGATTACAGGCAAATTTAAATACAAGGTAACATTTGATGAGACAGGATTTGGCGCTGCATTGGAACAAAGAGCAGAGGAACTTGCAGACAAAATTGTAAAATCTTTTTCAGATTCATGTTATACGATTGAGACAAGCGGAGAGATTAAGGCTGACATAACTGCTGCTCCAACTGAAACAACGCAGAATGTCCGGTATTCTTCACTGATTACGACGCGGTACAGGGGGCTTAAGATACAGACAAGCAGCAATGAAGGGGATCATATTACGATACCGCTTACAGGGATGGATACGGAGATTCTGGGAATTGATGATATAAAAGTCTCTAATTATGAAGAGGCGTCTGCATCTATTAAGAAAATCCATCGTGCGGTCAATATTGTTTCTGACATACGCAGTGACTTTGGAGCGATTCATAACCGAATGAGTGCAGCTATGATGGTAGATGATGTTCTCGCAGAAAATACACAGGCAGCGGAATCGCAGATTCGGGATACGGATATGTCGTCGCAGTCTGTGGAACAGTCTAAGTATCGTATTTTGGGAAAGATGAAAGAATCTGTACTTGCACAGGCAAATCATACGAAAGATGGGGTTGCGGTATTGCTGCAGTAAAAATAGCAGTTAAGATGTCAGAGATCAGAAATGTCTATAGTTATATCTTGCATTTGTTTGGTTAGCTATGGAAGAAAATATGTTCTGTATATTAAATGAAAAAATGGTGCAGAAAATGATAGAAAAGGATAACAGTCATAAGGGAAATAGTAAAAAAAGCCCCGCGGTATTTTTAGACAGGGATGGTGTATTGTGCAAAGAAAAAAGTTATATTACCAGGTTAGAAGATCTGGAAATCTTTCCTTACACAAAAGATTGTATTGATGAGTTTCACCAAAAAGGCTGCCTGGCGATTTGCATTACAAACCAATCAGCTGTCGCGCGCGGCATGATGAGCGAGGACGTATTACAGGAGATGAATACATACTTGTTACAGCAGACCGGGCTGGATGCGATCTATTATTGTCCGCATCATCCTAATGGAACAGGCCCTTACCGGAAACAATGCAGCTGCCGCAAACCGCAGACGGGTATGCTTCAGCAGGCGCAGGAGCAGTTTTCGATTGACATGACGCATTCATATCTCGTTGGAGACCGGGCGTCTGATGTGATCTGCGGGCAGAATGCCGGATTAAAGACGGTGCTGCTGGAAAGCGGATATGGTACAAAACGGCTGGAACAGGAAGTAACTGCTGATTTTGTCTGCCAGGATTTAAGAGAATTTGCTTTTTTTATGATGGAATAGATTTGGAATCAAAATTCACATTAAAATGTGAGAATATTTTGCTGTAATACAGGACAGCAAGAATAGGATATTGTATGAAAACTATGGAGGATACTATGGAAAACAATAGAAAAGAACAATTAGAAGCTGTAAAAGTACTGGCAGATTTTCAGGAGAAGTTTATCTCAAATACGGAAATCCTGATCGATGAATTGACAACGACCAAAAAGGAAGATACCGATCAGCTGCTGAAAAGCGTTACCGATGCAGTAAATTGGGAGATGGGGGTGCTGAACGGTACTTTGTCCCTGATCAATGAAAAAGGGGAAAAATTAAGTAAAAGTGACATCAATGATGCAATAATGAAACTGGCGGAGGCCTTGCGCGGGCAGGATGACCAGCAGATTGCCGATGCTTTAGAAAAACAGCTTCTTCCTATGCTGAAAAAGGTGAAGGAAGCGGTAAAAGATATTGACGAATAGCTGTAAATAAAAAGCTGCTGTTCGTTCCCTGTTCCAGAGCGTGTCTTAGAAATCATTTTCCGACATCTGCATTCCTCACTTTGTGGGTGATTTCCGACAAATTCATGTTACATAGTCTGCAACCTTTATTTGGCGTAAATCTCACACAAACGTGAAATACATCTGGCAGAAAGTATTTTTAAGACACGTTCTGGGGCTGAGTGCCGTGCTATAAGCGCAGGTTATTTCTGGACGGTTAAAAGTGGTGAATATAGGAGTTACTTGCCATTCTGCCCAGGCTGTTTCCATAACAGATCCATCATTTCAGCCAGACGCTGTTCCAGGCTGTGGAACTCTTTTACTTTTCTATAACCATTTTCCGCAATTTGTTTTCTTTCCTCTTCATGGGTCAGGTAATACTGGCATTTTTCCAACAGTTCTTCTTCACTTGCATATGTCTCCAGATCTGTGCCGATCTCAAAGTACTCTGGGATTTCGCTTTGAAAATTCGTCAGTAAAAATCCCCCGCAGGCAAGAATATCCCAAATGCGCAGAGGGAGCGCCGATTTTATGGATTTTGCTGTCATATTCAGGTTGATTTTGCTAAGCCGGAAGATTTTTGGCATATCCATATATGTGCGTGCCAGCCCCTTGTTGTGTACCTCTGGCAGACTGGAAGTGCCGCTGCCGGTATAAAGGTCTACGGAAAAATGCGCGGACAGTGACTTTAACAGCCGCAGACGTTCCTGTTCCGTAACTTTTGTCCCAATATACAGATCTGCGACAAGCGCAATCTCATTCTGATCATATTTTTCTGGAAATTGATAAAATCCTGGCAGGAATTTTTTGAACTCTGCGGCAAGCTCTTCCGTGATAAGTTCACGTATAAAATTATAGCCATAGACTTTTAATTGTGATTCAATGATACCATCTAAATAGCCTTGCAAATAGTCCGGAGGATTTTTTAATTTATTGTAGGGACATTTTTCAGTATAGAGTGAGGCTACAAACGAAATATCGCTGCTGTATTTTATGTGATCTTCCGGGGAAATGCTTCTGCAGATCGGGGAAAAGGTCGTTACATCAGAGGCTAGTGGAAGATAGAAGATACAGTCCGGATTTTTCGGAGCAAATTCCTGATACATAGCGTAATCAAACAGGAAGATCCGGTTCCATGGACGATAAATAGAATCAGAATATAATTCCAGTACAGGACTGTCGACAATCCAGCATGCATAAGGCGTTTTGAAGATACTGCATACTTCGGAAAGCACGGGGAAGTAGTTAATACTGAACACAAAGTCATAGCGGCCGGATTTTAGCGGTTCGCTGACTAATAACATCTGTTCTTTCGGAGTCAGACTTTTGTTTTCCATTTCTTCTGTAATCTCAGTGACCTGATGCCCGGATTTTCTCCAGACCGCAAGAATGGATGATTCACAGATACTGTTGTAACGGTAAAATAATATATTCATAATAATAGTTCCTTATATTTTGAGCCGGGGTTTATACAGAGAATCTTAGCAGCATAATATGGGTGATTGCTGCAGCATTCCGGAAATAAAATTATATGCAGGCATACGGTTTTCGCCATTGCAGAGCCAAAGGATTCATCGTGCAGATGGAACCTGGCTGGTACTCCACCCGGGCAGCAATTAGAGTTTCGTACTGAATGATTAGCGTCAGTGCAAAGCAAAATTTGAACGGCAATGAGGTTTCATCGACTGGAAATTTTAACAAAGCAACGGCGTGAATCAGGCTGTAATAAACGCTAATGTCTGACCGGATGGAGTACTGGCCATAGGCAAAATCTGCAGGTTATTCATGCCGTTAACGCGTAGTGGAACTAACAGGCATGATAAGAACCGTTAGTTCCGGCAGCATCATCCTGCGGCTGGAAAAATAAACGGATTACGTCCAGAAATTCTGCATTCTGCGCGCTTCATCCTGCATTTTCCGCTTCTGCATCATAATCGAGTAAGTCTGCAGTGTCTGCTGCTTTTTCATTTCTGTAATCGCTTTCCCGTAGTCGGTATCTGCCAGTCTGCTGCGGGCAGCGGCAGTATTGTAGGCAGCATAAGAGTTAAAGTTAATGGCATGGTCCAGGCGGTTCGACTGTGCGCCGCCCAGGCTGCGCATGCTGCTGACTTTGTTCAGTGCGTTGTCAATGGTATTCAGGTCAAAGTTTTTGGTTACGTCAAAGTCAGCGATTCCAAGCGCCTTTAAGGTGGAATTTCCTGCTTCCTGAATCGTAATGGAATTGCCGTTTCCATCCGAGGCAATCTGGAAGCCGTTTGGCCGGCTGCCGTCCAGCAGGTTCTGCCGGTTGTACTGTGTCTGGGAAGCAATATCTGCGATTCCCTGCTTCATCTGGTTAATTTCGTCCTGGATGCCTGCTACGTCATCATCCGTAAGCAGTGCGCTGTTGGATGCCTGCAGCGCCAGTTCCCGGATTCTCTGCAAATAATCAGTCACACCGCTCAAGGCAGCGTCGGAGATATTTAACAGGTCTTTGCCGGACTGCAGGTTGTTGGTGGCTGCGTTGTAGCCTTTTACCTGTGTATTCTGCTTTTCGGAAATGGCGAGTTCCGCCGCTCCCTGCGCAGCAGAGGTTAGTTTATTGCCGCTTGCAATCTGTCCATACAAGGAATAGGACGATGCGCTGCTGATACCGGAAATACCGCTCATAAGATCACTCCTTTCTATCGTTGAAAAGCCAATAAACCTCTATCATTACCATAGCGTGAAAATGGGGATTTGTCAAATACAAATTATGAATCTTCACGATGGACTGGATGTCTGGCGGGACTTACTGTCTGGTTCTGTCCGCGCTGGCGGAAAGGTTTTTCATGCAGATCCAGTAGTTTCTGTTATGAACGGATGTGGCTTCTCGGACGCGCTGTTCCGCTTCTTTTTGATCCAGCAGCCAGTCCGGCCGCACATAACCGGCCTGCAGGCACTGTCTGGCTTCCTGCAGTTGTTTGCTGTCAGCGCCTTTGCACCACAATCTGCGCATATATGTTTCCGCGGCAGTTTCATAGGCAGGATGGAAGAAGCTCTGATCAGCGGAGCAGAATTTCAGGTCAAAGCTGCGGGTTTCTCCGTGCTCCGGAAGAAAAAAGGATTCTTCAGAGGTACCATCCAGGTGCAGATAATACAGCAGCGCGCGTTTTTTTCCTTCCTGTCTGCGGATAATTCTGCCCAGACGCTGTATCCGCTGCCGCTGCGCGGATGTTCCGGATAAGATAATACCGACGGATGCATCCGGGACGTCGATGCCCTCATCCATAGACTTACAGGCAATCAGGATGCGAAGCTCGCCGCTGCGGAAACGTTCCAGCGTATTTCGATTTGCCTGGGGTCCCATTTGGGAATGGTATCTGCCGACTCGCTCAGGATACTGCGCGGACAGCTGCCGAAATAAATCGTTGGCCTGGCCAATCCGTTCTCCGAAAATCAGGATTCGTTCTCCTGGCGTTCCCTGGTCAGTCAGCTGCCTGACCAGGCTGCATGCGCATAAGATCCGGGCAGAAGCCAGGCAGACCAAGTTTTTCCGCTTAAAAATAAGTCCCAGCCAGGCAGCGGCCAATCTGGCGGTTTCCGGATCTTTGTCGCTGCAAAGACGCTTTAATAGTTCAAAACGTTCTTTACTGCCCAGATCACTCAGAACAGGATGCCGCTGCAGCAGTTTTGCATAAAACAGACGCAGCTGTTCGGTAAGCTCGTCATATGCGTTTCTTTCATCCGCCTGGAACTCAAGTTCGATATGGAAAATATCGTATTGGCAGATCGTATGGGAAGCGGATGCCTCAGACATTCCATAGGTAAAGATCTTTTTGCCTAAAAACGCGCATAAGTCCTTTTCCGCCTGCCCGGACGGCAGGGTGGCTGTCAGCCCTAAGGAGAAAAAATGTGACGGGTATTCCTCAATATATGGCAGAAATTCAAAAATCAACTGATTCTGCCCGCTGGTATAATGATGGCATTCATCCGCGATTAAAAGAACGGGTTTTCCCTGCCTGATCTCGGACAGAATCTGCCGTGCCAGTTCATAACGGGCAGAATTGATGACATAAATCATATATGGACAGTCAGCGGAAGATTTGCAGCCGTCGCCGCGCAGGCCGATTTTTTTATGAGGACGGCCAGAAGAACGAATAAATTCCCGCAGCGCCCGGTTCCACTGCCATAACAGGGAGCTGGTAGGAACCACAATTTTTACGTGCAGCGTTTTTCCGAGTTTTTGTTCCAGCTGCCAGGCAGCAGTAAGCGCCAGAAATGTTTTTCCTGATCCTGTCACGGCTTGCACAATTCCTCTGCCGTCATTGGCAAACCAGCGTTTCAGGCATGAGCTTTGCCATGGATAGAGTTTATGATTCATAGGATAACCTTCTATTCTAAATAATAAGATTCAATTTTATTTCATTGCGATTAAGTTTTATAGAGCGTGTTCAGCCAATAATCAGAAACTATTACCCATTCTGCGGCAGTTCTGATCATCCGTTGTTCGGTTTCGCCATTTTGCAGCAGTTCAGATACCCCTATTTTATCACAAGTTACAAATTTTCCATACATAATTATTGAAAAAATTCCGTACATCATTTATACTGCAAGTAACTTGAGAATAATTATTACAAATGCAAAGGAAGAAATTATGAATTACGAAGATTTATATCAAAAGCTTCAGCAGGATGAGAAAGATGTAAAAGATCAGCTGGCATTGCTGCAAAAGCTGTTTAAGGCGGTCAGCAGGGAAACGGAAAACGGCGATATGAAAAGCCTTACCCGGGATTTGTCCGCAATGGCGGAAGCAGCCGCGTGTATTTCGGCAAGTGTAAACGGTATGAAGGATGCGGCAGGCATGTTTGATACAAAAGAATATTTTGAAAGCGGTCAATTTGCGGAGCAGATGCTTGCCGCCTGCGTGGAAAATCAGGTGGACGCGCGCGGGGAGTCTCCGGTCTATGAGATGTTTCCGTACCGGGTGCGGCTGGATCAGGAGAACCAGGAGGTTTGGCTGGACCGTAAAAAAGTGCAGTGCATGCGTCCGCGGTATCTTGTACAAATGATTAAAAGCGGGCAGGAAAAGCTGAACAAAGCGTCGTTTCACGCGCTGAACTTTGTGAATGAGTTGTCGGATGCTTATGATTTGGCAATTATAAAGCTGAAAAAACGGCCGGAATCGGATATTTATTTAACCAGCCTTTATAAATTGCTGGCGCCTATGAGCCGCTTTCGGAAAGATTATGATCAGCACAGCTTCGCGTTTGATCTGGCAAGGCTGTATATATCCGATGTGGAAATAACGAAGAATGGGAAGCGGTTTCAGTTCGGGCCGAGCAGAAACAACAGCAAAGCAATCCGCATTCTGGACAAAGACGGTCAGGAACAGTTCCTTGCGACTATCCGTTTTTTTGAATAAGAGGTGGGGATATGAAGTTGGGCATGGAGTTTCTGACGGACTTCTGGAAAGAAAAATACCTTCAGGAATACATAAAAAACGGCGGAAGTAAAATTAAATTTGTTACGGGACGCAGACAAAGCGGCAAGACTTATTTTCTGAAAATAATGTCTGAACTTGCCAGGCAGGAGCGCTATAAGGTCGTGCAGTTTTCCGCGAAGGAGATTTGGATGCATGATTTTAAGGAAATCTATGCAGAGATTTTCCGCCAGTGTAAAATAATGGAATGTCTGGAAGGCGCCAGCCGCCGGCTGATTCATGAAATGGGCTTTGCATACGAGGATATCCCGCCGGGGATGAAGTTTATGGACTTTCTTTCACAGAATGGAATGGGCGATGTGCTGACCAGGCGGGAGATCCGGTTCCAGCTAAGGAAAATTTTTCTGGACAATCCGCTGCTGGATAATAATTTCGCGCTGGCATGCAGTATGCTGACAGGAAGTATTCTTGGCTATCCGACGCTGGAAGAGCAAAACCGGGATATGCTTTTGGGATGGCTGGAAGGCGACCGGTCGATCAAGCTTTCCCAGCTGCGCGCATTGGATTTTTATCCCAGCCGTATAACAAAATATAATGCCAGGCATATGCTGCGGTCTTTGGCAGAGCTGGTTCATATGGGCGGATATTCCGGCCTTTTTATTGCGATCGACGACCTGGAAATCCTGATCAGCCGTTCCAGCCTGGAGCTGCTGCATTATACGAAAATGAAACGGGAAGATACATACGAGAGCATCCGCCAGTTGATTGACGATATTGACAGTATGAAAAACCTGATGATTGTCTATGCATTTGACCGTGAATTGGTGGATAATGAAAATGCCGGTCTGAAATCGTACCAGGCATTATGGATGCGCATCCAAAACGAGATTATTGGGGAGCGGTTTAACCGTTTTACAGATCTGGTTGATCTGGACCGGCTTGCGGCGCAGGAATATACGCCGGATATTATTGTATCGATATCGGAAAGTCTTGCCAGACAAAAAGAGACGGTTTCTGCGGCTGCGCTGGATCTGGAAACGGCAAAAGAGATTGCGGCACGGGCGCAGACTGCGGCAGTTGGCATACCAGGACTGATTCAGGAAGCAATGCAGGAGGGAAAAGAATATGTATGATATCGAAGCAAGACACGTAATCGAAGCATTACGTTCCGGGATCTCCTCCCGCGCCGTCGGACAGTATTTTTCCGAAGCGCGTCCAAAGATTATGAAAGAAATATCCACCCGTCTGGATCTGGTATGTGAACAGGGGAAATCCAGCGGCATGGTTATCAGCGGAAAATATGGGGAAGGAAAGACGCATCTGTTGAATACCGTATTTAACATTGCGCATTCTAATCATATGGTAGTTTCCTATTTATCGTTAAGCAAAGAGACGCCGATGGATAAGCTCTATCTCGTCTATCAGAAGCTGATTCAGAATACATGCCTTCCCAAACGCCAGCAGCCGGGATTTATGTTTGAGCTGGAAAAGCTGTCCGCAGGAAGTCCTGTGGCAAATGAAATGCTGCTCTATGCAGCGAAGCAGTTAGAGACGGATAAGCTCTACTATTTATTTCGTTCTTATCTGAATACCGAAGACGCCGATGAAAAATTTCTTCTGCAGGCAGATCTGGAAGGCGATTTTATTGCAAACGCCCCATTAAAGAAAATCTACCGCCGTATTTTCAACGAACCAGTAAAATATAATAAGAATTTTACAAAAACAAAAAACTGTGGTGATTACATATCATTTATGAGTCATTTATTTACGCAGCTGGGATATCACGGATGGGTGATTCTGGTGGATGAGACAGAGCTGATGGGCCGTCTGAGTAAAAAAGCCCGCTTAAATGCTTATCGCAATATGGCGGACTTTTTACTGCCGGACAGATGTCCGGAGATGACGTTTAGTATTTTTGCGCTCAGCGCTTCTTATGCAGAAGACGTCATTGAAGGTAAGCACGAATATGAGAATCTGGAGGAAGTGTATCCGGAGTCACAGGAACCAGCAAAAACGGTGCTGGATCTTTTGGCGAAAGCGCCCCAGCTGCTGCCGCTGACGAAGGAAGAAATGAATGAAGCGCTGTATAAAATACAGGATTTTCACGGCAAGGCATATAACTGGAATCCGCAGCTGTCCGCGGCTTCGCTTCTCGGAGCGACACAGTCCGGCGGATATCTGCTTCGGACAAAAATACGGTCGGCGATTGAATTTTTAGATCAGCTGTATCAATATGGCAGGGCGGGCAGCACGGCTATTAATGAGCTGGGTGAAGAGACGCTGACAGAAGATGTCCCTCAAATAGAGGACTTTTAAAACAGATCGGCAGGTATAGATGATGAAGCAGCGTTATATTTTGTTTAAAGGTTTGATAGACACCCTGGATTTGTATACAGAAGAATTCGTAAAGATTTTTACCAGGCAGGGCAGTATCTGTCTTGTCCTGGATGCGGCAAATATGGAAGACGCATGGATACAGCTGAAAGCATTTCTGCTGGAACCGGTGACAGCAGTAATATCTATGAATAATATAGGACTCCACTTGGAAATAGAAGATGGAATTAATATTTGGGACCATTTTCAGACACCGTTTTACAATATCCTGATGGACCATCCGTTTCATTATAAAAAAGCGCTGGATACGGCGCCGCGGCAGATGACTTTGCTGTGCATGGACCGCAACCATATCACATATGTCAAACGGTTCTTTCCCCATATTAATAAAATCAGCTTTTTTCCGCACGCAGGAATAGCAACTGGCACAATTGAGCAGAACATAAATAACACGGTACGATTAAAAGAGCGGAAAATCGATGTATTATATGCCGGAGGTTTGTCACGCTATGCGGCAGAAGGGCTTATCCCTGATCTTGGAAAGATCAAGGATTTTGATGCTTTTGCGCTTGTTAAAAATGCTCTGGAAAAATTAATTCAGAATCCGGATCTTACAACAGAAGATGTAATAGAACATTGTTTGGAAGATATCAATTTAAAATTAAACGATCAGAGACTGGGAGAAATCATTACAGAACTGCGTTTTATAGATTCTTTTGCGGTATCGT
This sequence comes from Lachnospiraceae bacterium, assembly GCA_009774535.1. GTDB lineage: Bacteria > Bacillota > Clostridia > Lachnospirales > Lachnospiraceae > Eubacterium_J. Next base: position 3,199 of record VSNY01000076.1, on the reverse strand, counting down.
TCTATCGTGAACAGATGGTGCGTGTATTGGCGGAAAGCGGAATCACAGTAACGGTATTCGGCACAGGCTGGGACCGGTGTGAATGGCGGCATCCCAATCTGGTATATGGCGGGGAGATACCTCCGGCTGGCATTCTGGAACTGATGAAACAGAGTAAAGTGGTTTTAAATACAATGACCTGGTTCAAACGCGGGGCGCATGACCGTATTTTTAATGGTATGCTTGCGGGAGCTGCAGTAGTTAGCGATGAATCTGAATATTTAAAAGAACATTTCATAAATGGAAAAGAACTGCAAATGTTCTCTCTGCAGAACGTGGGACGTCTGGCACAAACGGTGCAGGATTTGCTTATCCACACAGAGGACGCACAATCCATGGCGGATTGTGGATATCAGGCGGCAATACAGTCGCACCAGTGGATAAACCGGCTGCGCGATCTTGACCTTATTCTATAACAGAGTCTGATTTGCGAAGTCCAAGGCGGACGGCAGCGCCGCGCCAGAACCTTTTGACCACTGCATGTTTCATAAATCCGAATCGCAAATGGTAAAATGGAAGGAGTATGATATGGAATTGCAACACGGGCATATATTGCTTTACAAATGGAAGGCTTACAATTATCTGGATATTTATCAGACCTTTCTGACCATGGGATATGAAGTAGATGTCATCGAGCAGCATCTGCCGTCTTATGACGAAGATGCAGAGTTTTCCGCCCGTCTGTACAGGCTGCTGCAGGAAAAACCGTACGACTTTGTATTCACCGTCAATTATTTTGGCGTGATTTCCGATACATGCGAGCAGTTTGGTATTCCGTATCTTTCATGGTCTTGTGACAGTCCGCTGATCAGTATGTATCATCAATCCGTATACAATACATGCAATTATATGTTCCTGTTTGACCGGAGCAGTTATCTGTTTTTCAAAGCATTGGGCGTCGCGAAGATCTGGCACCTGCCGCTGGCTGTCGACACCGCGCGCATTGCGCATATGATTAACAGCGCGGATGACCTGCAATTATATCAAAATGAAATTTCTTTTGTGGGCAGCCTGTATGAACGGAATACTTACGACAGAATTCTTCCGACACTGCCGCAGTATCTGCGGGGATATTTTGACTGCGTGATCGAAGCGCAGATGAATATCAGCGGAGGCAACCTGATCGAACCCTTACTAACAGATGAAATCTGCCAGCAGCTGCAGCAATATTACCACCTGGAGAAGTCAGAACGTTCCTTTTCTGATCTGCGGCTGATCTTCGCAACAACAGTGCTAGGGTTAAAAGTGGCAAAAGAGCAACGGTATGTAAACTTGCTTGAACTGGTAAAAAAACATCCGGTTTCCATTTATACAAACAGCAATACACAAGATCTTTTACGGGTAGATTACCGTGGTTCGGTAGATTATTGGACTCAGATGCCAAAAGTTTTTCATGAAAGCCGGATCAATTTGAACTTTACGATACCCAATATTAAAACGGGTATTCCGCTGCGCGTATGGGATGTACTGGGAGCAGGCGGTTTTCTGATGACAAACTACCAGCCGGAACTGGAACTTTATTTTGAACTGGAAAAAGATCTGGTTGTGTTTGAAAATAAACAGGAACTGGCACAAAAAGCCTCTTACTATCTGGAACATGAAGATGAGCGCAGACAAATCGCAGAAAATGGCCATCAGAAAGTAAGTACGCTGCACAGCTATGTACAGCGCATAGACGAAATGATGCATCTTTTTCAGGAAAGCATGGAATCTTAAAAGAGATACCTCAAAACGGCCATACGGACGAAACAGGCGATCAGGATGAATCCTGTCACCTTCCGCAGAGACGTCCGTATAGCCATAAAAACAAATCCCCATCTTTATGGCTCCCTCCAAATAATAGAGAAACACCCTGTCTCCCCGCGGTTCCGATTATCTGCCTAACAGTTTCCGGATCTCATCTTCATGGATTGCGGTCACTCTTGCAATCGTAGACGTAGGGATACCGCAGGAATGCAAATTACGGATGGTCTGATCCATCTGTTTTTTTTGTTTCGCAATTGTATTTAGCAGCGTACATAAATAATCTTCCATCGTTACAGAAGCCGGATAAATCCGTCCCATTACTTTAGAAAACATAGCTGTGCTTTTTTCAGCGGCAGGATACGATGGCGCGGCAAGCCCCAGCAGTTCATCAGCAGATACATGCAGCATCCGGCATAACTTTTCAATCGAGTCTTCCGACAGAGGAACACGGCCAGTTTCATATTTCGAGACAGCCGCTGGTTTGATTCCAAGTTTCGCAGCGACCTCAGCCTGGGATATATTGCGTGATTTCCGCAATGTCTTTAATTGGTTCATAGCGAAGAATCCTTTCACAAATAGTAAGATCATTTAATTTAAATTATATAAGCATAAATTATATACGGTGTATCCGCAGAAGCAAAAACCACAGTATCTTAAAGATTTAATTGGTCTTACAGCGATACTTATCTTATGACGATATCATATTATAAGTAAAATGAATTGTAAAGACTATTTCTCAAAAATGATATTTCCAGGCCGGATACCCTCACCTGCTATACCATCATACGATCAACACAGTAAATGCGCAAACCTGCCTAAAGCACTGTCATTCAGCATCCACCATAAAAAATGCGCGGACCTGCCTGAAGCACTACCATTCAGCATATCACCATAAAAACAAAATACACAGCGGCACTTACTCAGGCCACACACATCACCATGGACTGGAAGTCTGGCAAGGTCTTAATTTGACTGCCTGCATGATCCCGGAGCATGTCTTAAAAATCATTTCCGCCAGCTGCATTTTCCTTTCCACTCTGCGTAAGATTTGTGCCAAATGCAGGTTACATAGCCCTCTATCTGCCCTTCATTTGCCGCAAATCTGCCAAATACGGTGAAACACATCTGTCAGAAAGCATTTTTAAGACGCTCTCCAGGGATCAAAGTTTGCAAATCGATCAGCACAATTTCTTATCAGGATGGTAATAAAATAAAATCAATCTAAAAAGATATATTAACAGGATCGTATTTATTAGTCTCTATAAGAAAGTATATTAATTTTGATCAGAAAATACAATTTGAAAATAAGTAATTTCCATTCTGTGTACAAATAAAAAATAACAACTGCAGATGCAAATAAAACTATAGATAACTAAAATCAGATAATTAAATAAAAAAACCGAATAATTACAAT
>VSNY01000075.1 GCA_009774535.1 Lachnospiraceae bacterium | reverse complement strand
TCAGGATGCTCCTTACATACACGACGAATCTCATCCCATGTTTCATCTGTTGATCCATCGTTAATAAATATAATTTCAAATTCTATACCTTCATTAAATAACAAATTACTAATAACTGTATTTGTTTTCCTAATCATTTTTTCCTCGTTGTATGTAGGTATAATAACCGATAACATTCTTTATTTTCTGCTTCGTTCACAAAGCCTTATCTATATTCTGCGGAATCCGGCACTCATAATATCTATAAAGCGCAAATGTTTTATTGATTCCCAATAGCGACCTTTTCACATTCTGAAAATAATATTTTAAAATCATTTCTATTTCATCAGCCGTGTTCAAATGCTCATATTTCATCAGCCTTTCATAATCAAGATCATACCGTTTTTTAAATTCTTTCCCCGTTGTCATTGTATAAGCAAACTTCCAGAGGAACTTTCCTTCATTCGGAATGGAAATACACAATACCCCCCGCTCCAATAACAGTACACATGACCTAATCATTGCCGGAAGATTCTCTACATGTTCAAAACAAGCCACTGAAATAATTCTGTCATACATTTCATCTTTGACTTCTGTAATATCCGAATATATATTTCTTATAAATACTTTGTTAGGAGACTTCTCATATAATTCCTGATATGGTTCAACAACATCATAAATATCTGCACGTTCAAAATCCAATTGGTTTAAAGTTCCTGCTCCTATTTCCAATGTTTTTTTATTTTGAGCAGCTGTTTTTGCCACCATCCTATGAAGCCAGTATTCCATTTTTTTAGACAAATTTGAAGCTTTTGTCTCTCCTTCACGATTTTCCAGATAATGTTTTGTATATATTTTCTGATATGCTTCTGGTAATATGCCTCTTTCTCTAGGATAGGTCCGCAGTAACTGTTCAATATTCATCATTCATATCCTTTCTATATTCAGTACACACAAAAATGCAGCGTATCTCCATCAAATATAAGCTGTTCCTCTGAAAAAACCTTCCAATCCTTTTCAGAAAAATATGTTTGATATTTTGGATTAACTTCCCCTCGCATATATGTCTTATTTGAATAATAATTAATTGCTGCCAAGTCACTCCAATCTGTAACAAAAGAACTTACAACCAGATCTCCCTGATGAAACAAGCCATCATATTGGATATCTGGCTGTCCATCTCTGTAAAAACTTATATATTGCAACTTGACATTCGTTTTATTTTCGTAATTATGAATACTTTCTTCTATAATCTCACATCTATATTTATCTGTATAATTCGTCAAGTACTTATCCTTAGTAATCTTGTGAAACTGAAAATTCTGAATCAATAAAAAGAAAATCACAATGCATCCCATTACTACATTCACATATTTATAAAAGCGATTACCCGTATTATAATTATCATCAAATATATTCACATAAAAATTAATAAGAAATATTCCAAACATACTGGCATATGGATATATAACACGAGCTGCAAACCATCCGCTTCCCATAATAATCGTAGATGTAGATACAGCTGCCGTCCCTGCAAATACAATAAACAGATTCAGTAATTGCATATATACTATCTTTTCTTTAGATCTTACAAAAATCCCTATCATGCTAAAGATAATAACCAAGCATGTGAAGGCAATAAATACGTATTTGGGTAAAATCCCGCATGTGAATACGGTATTTTGTACAAGTCCTTTTACTGCAAATACTAAATTTGCTAATATATCATCACTTTGCAATCCACTATCTTTAAATTTCGTACTTCCAAATATAAATGTAAGTACAAAATAATCCACGATACAGGCAGAACCATACACGAACATCGTATAACATATATTACGAATATATACTTTCAAATTAACAGCAGATCTATAAGCAAAAGGCAGACATAATACTACAAATAAACCAACAGTTCCTTGATAAGTAAACATTGCACAAGCAAGACATAAAAATGATAAAAAGCAATTTCGTTTTCTTTTATCATTAAAAAAATGAAACATATAAAAGAATGCTGCTACATTAAAAAATATTGCAAATATAAAAAGCCCCTTTTCTATAAACATAAAATATTCTATAATGTAGACATTTGCGATCGTTACAAAGCTCATTGCAATTCTTAAAAATTCATTCTTAATCATGTTACGCAAAATTTTCTGTAATAAAAATACTGCAGCCACAAGCATGAATATTGCAATAAAATATGAAATATAATAAAACGTTTCATTTGCTATTCCTGACCAATACCATAATTGAAACACTACCCCAACAATGATTCTGCTGTTATACCTTATCATAATATCTACTACTTCATTTAAATTCTGAAACAAAGCATATGTATCTGTCGCATATTCGATAAAGACATCCATACTAAAAAAACATAAACAAAGTAAAAAAACAAATCCTAACTGACCGAACGATTTTTTAAATCGATCTGATATTTTTTCCATACTACACTCCTCCGATAATTATATGCTGCTGCGTATCACCTCTGTTACTGTCTTCTCCACTGCCTGGTCTGATGTATACCTTGCCTCCCATCCAGCTGCATGTATTTTCGTAAGATCATAGCAAAATCTTGGCACATCACCTTTCCAACCAATCCTCCCACCGGTATATGCATAAGGTATCCCATAAATCCCCATTTTTTTACAAACAATATCTGCGATCTGCTTTACTGAAGTTACCCCTTCAACACCCAGGTTATATATTTCCATACCCGTTTTACCCACATCCATAAATTTCACGATAGCTTCAGTAAGGTCATCCACATAGATATATGGTTTGCTCTGCGTCCCATCCCCCAAGATCCTAAGATGCGTGGAATCCGTTTTCAATCTGTTGATAAAATCATAAATCACCCCATGCGTCAACCTTGGTCCAATCACATTCGGAAACCGGAATACTAAGGCCTGCATATCATTCATATGGCAAAAGGCCGATATCAAGGCTTCCGACCCAAGCTTTGCAGCTCCATAATAAGAAATTGGCCGAAGATCCGGCGTTTCTTCCTTTAAAACCACATCTATCTTTTCTCCATAAACAGCTGATGTCGATGCAAAAAATAATTTTTTCACCTGATGCTGCCGCATGCACTCCAGCAACTGAAACGTTGTACTATATGTATTGTGGTACTCCACAGTCGGATTCTTGGCACTGGCCTGGATATCTGAATTTGCTGCGAGATGAAATACATAGGCTACCTGCTCTTTTTGGAATATTTCTGACAGTTTTTCACAATCGCATAAATCCTGTTCATACACACGAAAACGGGGATTTTTCATAAAATGGCTAATGTTCTCTTTTGTCCCAATAAAATAATTATCTACACATACAACATCATGTCCTTTTCTTAAAAGTAGGTCTGTCAAATGGCTTCCAATAAATCCGGCCCCACCCGCAATGAGTATCTTCATAGTCTACCTCCAGTCTTTATTTCCTACATACACAACTTTTGTACCGCCGTTTTCCAGATCAAACGGCAGTTCTACCAGATGATTCAATGCACTGCGCAGACGCTTCTGATTTTCTTTTTCACAGTAAAACAGCAAAAACCCACCTCCGCCTGCACCCAACAATTTCCCACCAAGTGCCCCGCTCTGCATGGCAACGTCATACGTTTCGTCAATCAACGGATTTGTAATCCCACATGCCATTTCACGTTTCAGCATCCATCCATCATTTAATATCCTTCCAAAATCATCCAGATTTTCCTCTATCAGCGCTTTGCGAAGTTCCTGTGCCAATTGTGTCATTTGAATGAGGTTTCGGTATTTTTTTTCGTCAGACAGTGTATTTTGACTCTGTTCTTTTAGAATTTTACCCGCAGAATGAAGTTCCCCTGTATAAAACATCAGCAGATTATCATTTAGTTGTTCCTCGCATCTGCGTGGCAGCAGAATCGGCTCCACATCTACCTCACCATTACTCATAAATCGTATAAACTTTAGTCCTCCAATCGCACATCCATATTGATCCTGTTTCCCAATAGGCTCTCCCAGTTTATCTATCTCTACTTCACATGCATCATGTGCAATACGTTCCTGGGATCTGTATTTTCCGCAAAAAGCGCTGACTGCGTGTATCAGTCCCACTGTATATGCACTGGATGAAGCAAGACCTGTGCCTGCTGGCACATCGGCAACGCTTACGATTTCTGTACCTGCGAGGTCATAGTCCTGCAGCACCTGCTTCGCAATTGGATGCTTGAGATATCGCAAGCTGCTTACGGTTTCAGTCTGGTTATACTTAATTGTCGTTGTATCACGGTTGAAAGACGGATGCACAATAATATACATGTATTTATTAATTGACGCTGACAGCACGCATCCTTCCTGTCTTTTGTAAAATGCCGCAAGATCGCTCCCTCCACCTGCAAAACTTATTCTAAATGGTGTCCTTGTAATAATCATAATCCTATACTCCCGTTTACTCCTTCTTCACCTGTTCCCGATTTCCGTCCGGGTTAGATTATGGTACTGCCAATAGATTCAGAATCCCGGCGCTCAATATTTTTTCTTTTAAAACACCGGCCGATATCAATTCTTCTTTGATCTCCTCATAGTAAATATCAGTGGAAACCAGAACATAATCATAATCCAAAAAAAGCAATTTCTCTGGTTCTATACAATCTATCACGGCTCCTTTATATTTCATCCCTGTTTTCTGTTTATCAGCCACTCCCATCAGCTTCCATGCCAATTTCCCATAGAATACCAGCTCTTCCCATCGTTTCATCAGACTTTCACCCCGGATTCCCGCGCCAAATATAACTATATTCTTAGGTAATGTCATTTCACGAATCAGATCTTCTGTAATCTTGTTGATTTCCTGTGCTGTTTCATCGCTAAAATCATTGTCTGGCTTTGTAACGTCAATCTGCATCACTTTTTTGCTACATAGATCCATGCATCCAAAATTTCTGAACTGATATTGCCATTTCAGCTTAATATATTTCTTAAGATACTCTGAATTGCAATAATTTATTTTTCTATTGCTATTATAAATTTCATGTAGCAGCCTGTTCTGTCTTTTCAAATTCTCAGCCATCGGTTCTTCCAATTGGATGACCTGATAAATACCTCGAAAATCAACGGTTTTATAGCGTTTTGTATCAATCTTTAGAACCCTTTCCAATGCCTGTTTTACGATTTCACAAGAAGATAATAATACATCAACCCTTCTGCTTTTTGTAAGACTATCCGTGTTGTATCTATAATTTAATAATATTTCGGGTATTACCGCAAAGGGCACCGTTTCGATCATCCTGCTCCAAAGATCAAAATCTTCACATAGCACATCTAAACGATAGTTCCAGTTTTCTCTGATCATGATTTCTTTCCGAAACATTACTGTTGGATGCCCAATCATGCACTGAAACAGCATTCCAGCTTTTAACTCTTGCGCATCCACAGCCGTCGGCATGTGGTTTCTGATCGGGATGCCACTGTCCCGAAAGCACCTCATCTGAGCAGCACAAACCCCAATATCCGGGTGCTTTTCCATATAAGCAACCTGCACGGCCAACCTATCGGGCAGTGATATATCATCCGCATCCATTCGTGCAATATACTTTCCACTGGCTGTCTCCAATCCAATATTCAAAGCAGCTGCAATGCCATGGTGCGGAAGTACCAAAACTTTTAACCGTCCATCCTTCCTTGCATATTCCAATAAAATCTCCCAGGTTCTGTCTTCCGAATCCTCATACAGTGCCAACAACTCCAGGTTCTGATATGTCTGATTCAAAATGCTTTCTATAGCCTGTATTAAATATGCTTCTGCATGATACACAGGCATAAGAACCGAAACAAGGATATCCTCTTCTGACCACACGATTTTCACTCCTCCATACCAAAACCTGGCCGCATTCTATAACACACGTACAATCTTTTCAGCAGCAACACCACGCAATTTTAACCACTTTTCCACTTGCCGTGCTGCATCCTGAGGTTCCATACTGATCAGTATAAAGTCAAATTCTTCTTCAAATATACTTTCCGGCTTCCTCAGATCTTTTTCGATCTCCTTTAATTTTTCCCAACGTTTATCTACAAATCCTGCTACCTGATAGTTCCCTTTCTTTTTAAGCCAGTGATAGACCCTGCGCCCTTTTCGATCAGCTCCATATACAATCACAGTACTTCCGTCTTCCATCTTTTTGGATAACCCAAAATCATCTGTTTTCCAATGCAACATTTCTATTTCTTTCGCTTGATCCACAATCAGGCTGAACAAAAAATAGACCAATTCCTTGCTGATACCCCCCCCCCGACATATTTTCATCGCTTTGTTCCAAACCTGGGAACGGACTTATATCTATTCCAAAATATTCCTGGCCAATTTTCCGATTACCATTGGCGCATTTGTCCAGGATTCTTTCTCTTTCTTCATATGTCAGGAAAGAAGGGGCATGCATCACTGTATCTGTACTCTGCCGAAACTGTGTTAACTCTTTTTTTATTTTGCGGAATTCATGATCTAAAATTCGTATATACGGAATTGTATTGGTAACCTGCGTAATTTCTATCATATCTTTTCCAAAAGAAGGATTGACCTGATATTTCGGTATCTGGAATTCAGAAAGGTCTTTAAAACCAAAAACAGCCATAAAATCTTCTAAAAGGTCGTATCCATCAGAAAAACGCCCAGTATCATATATCTTAACAATCATATTTTCTTTGCCAATCACGTCGGCAATCATTTTAAGCTGCGAATAATAATCCTGATCAGCCCCTGATTGATCTTCACAAAATTCCATACAGCTTTGGCTATATGTTCCCGCTTTAATACGCTGATTCCATAGGGATTCCAGCCTTTGATCCTGTCTTCTCAAATATACAATTACTTTAAGCCTGAATCCTGTTCTCTCATCAAGTAAAGACAAACAATTTTTATAAAATGCTACACTACATACCCATAATCCTTCTTCTGAAATTAAAACCTTATCGTTTTCTTCAAACCATGTTTTTATTGTATGCATATATTCAATCTGTTTTTTATTCATCTGTTCTAATGGTCGATCAAGTTCCCACATTCTATATGCATTCCCATTCATTGAACAATTTTTATCTCTAACTACCAACTCTTTCTGAAATAATGGATAATATAATCCTTTCTTATTCAACAAGTTCCGATTCAAAGCCAGAAAAGCCTGGATCATACTGGACCCTGTTTTTCCTTGGCCTATATGTATATACAATTCCTTCATTTCAAAATCCTACCAAGACACCATTTAACCTTCCGTAACATCCCTAAACAATTTTTGATTCCTCTTTATCAGATCCTGAATATCTCCATCTACCCAAGAACCATCAAAATGATGTATGGAGAATGTATGTTTCGTAGGCATAATTCTTCCAGTCCAAATACACTTAGCTGAAAAAACTTTCTCCGGATATACTGTTAATCCATCAATAATCTGATAATCCCCATGATTCACATATCCTTTTTCGTGAAAAAAAGCACGTTGTAAAGTAGGTGCTGCTGTCAGGTTATAAGTTTCATCTTTGTTTAAAAATGACTTTGTATCATACATATCCCTTAATTCCTTTATGATCTGACATCCTTGCTGCGCTCCAAATCCAAGTCCCAAACTGATATTCCGTGAACTGTCAATACCAGCAAAAGCTTTTTGATACAACAGCGCATCCAGATTCCTAACCAGTTCCACATCTGTATCCAGATAAATGCCCCCGTAATGATATATAATATCCAAACGTGCATAATCTGGAACAAATCCCCATTTCCCAGCTTGATAAGCTTCATGCATATAAGCATTCTTTGTCACATCATAATTATCCTCATCCCAGCGGATAATCTCATAATCAGGACAATACTTCTTCCAGCTCTTCATCCACTCCAGATTTTTCTGTGGGATAGGTTTTCTCCCAAACCAACAATAATGGATTTTTTTTTGAATCAAAGGTTCCTTTGTCAGCTTATGGGAAGAAGGAAGCCATCTCGATTTCTCCAATTGTATTCGGGTCTCACTCCTGATAAAATTTGCAGCCCAACAAGATACATCTTTTAATTCAGGATAAACATTTAATTGTTGATATACATCAGCAATTGCCCGACAGGATATCAGTATCGTAATATTTTTCAAATGTAAAAGCTGCTCCACACTGACAACTGGTATTTCCATTTCTGCAATCCGTATCTTTGGCGACATCTGTCCATACCGATTATCCGCAATACATAAGACGCTTCGTTCTAAATGATATGTAGCATATTCTTCCATAAAATTTCTAAGTACCTGTCCGGCACCAAAACAAATCAGTTTTTTGCCTTTTACCGCAGTTTTGAAATCATCTATATTACCATTTACAAACCGCATACATCCATTCCTTCCATACGCTGTCTATCCAAAGCCGCCATTAATAATCTGTCAATGACTTCCCTTACAGCTCCGTCTCCACCATTCTTTGACGCAATATAGTCAGCAACATCCCTCACACTTCTATGCGCATCTTCAGGACATGCACAAAAACCAGCTATCTGCATACATTCCTGGTCATTTTCATCATCACCAATATAGACGGTTTCTTTTGCAGTATATCCTTGTTCCTTCAGAATCTGCCGCATACAAGCTGCCTTGTCAGATATCCCCTGATATACAATCCGGATGCCCAATTCTTCAGCTCTTTTTTTTACAATTTCTGACTGCCTGCCCGTAATAATTGCTGCCTCCATTTGTAATTTTGGCAGAATATGCCGTATGCCATAGCCATCTCTGACATGAAATGCTTTCATTTCCTCTCCATGTTGTGACAAATAGATTTTTCCATCTGTTAACGTTCCATCCACATCCAACACCAAAAGCCTGTACATAACGCAGTCTCCTTCCTTGCCGATTTTTTCTATTCTACAAGACGATTCCTTCCCGAATAATCATTTGCCATGTAATCATACCAATCAGACGGTGTTCCATATCTACAACCGGATAATTATTCAGCCTGCTTTCTTTCAATTTTTTCAATACATCCACAAGCAACAAATCTTCTTCAATATATTTTGGATTTTTTGTCATAATGGAATCTACAATATCCCCATACAAATCGGCTTTCTTTTCAATTGCCCTTCGCAAATCCCCATCGGTCAATAAACCTGTCAATTTTTTGTCATGATCTGTAATTGCAACGACTCCAAGCCCTTTTTTGCTCATCTCCAATATTGCATCTGTAATCCGGCAATTTTGACAGACAGCTGGCAGTTGTTCTCCCTGAGCCATCACTTTTCTAACACGCGCCAGTACTTTTTTCCCCAAAGTCCCGGCTGGATGGAACCGTCCAAAATCAGTTGCTCCAAAGCCACTTTCCATTGCTATAACAGAAGCAAGCGCATCTCCAAAGACAAGCATCGCTGTTGTACTCGATGTGGGAGCCAAACGAAGATAACCAGCCTCCTCCCCTATATCAAGAACCTGAACATAGTCGCTCTCTTTAACAAGTGTAGAATCTTTTCTGCATGTAACAGTTATCATCTTAGACCCGATCTGTTTTAATGATGGAACAATCTGTATCAACTCCTGTGTCTCTCCACTGTTACTAAGTAAAATGACAATATCCTCCTCGGAAACCATACCCAGATCCCCATGGACCGCCTCTGCCGGATGAAGATAAAAAGACGGTGTACCAAGACTTGCCAGAGTTGCGGATATTTTTCTTGCAATATGCCCAGACTTCCCCATCCCGCACAGAACCACTTTCCCGTTACAAGAAAGAATGGCTTCCTCGATTCCTGCAAAATCCCCATCCAGTTTGTCCCGAATCTTCTGCAGAGCTTCTATTTCCATTTCAAATACTTCTTTTGCAGCCCGTAACTTCTCTTTTCGATCCATATCTATCCCACCTCATTGATTTACCATCGTCCAAATTCTCAGACACTTCTCTAATAAATTTGGCAGTTCGGATATCCTAATCATATTTGCCCCATCCGATAACGCACATTCAGGTTCTTCATGTGTCTCTAAAAACAAGCCATCTGCCCCGGCTGCCACTGCTGCTTTGGATAGATACGTCACATACTCCCTGTTTCCAGATGATGTAATTCCATTTCCACCAGGTTTTTGAACACTGTGTGTTCCATCAAAGATCACCGGGCAATCAAATTTTTTCATTTCATAAATCGAAGTCATATCCGCAACCAGCGTATTATAACCAAAGCTTGTTCCTCTTTCACAAAGTATCACATCTGAATTCCCAGCTTTTTTTATTTTCTTTACCACATATTCCATATCCCATGGAGCAAGAAACTGAGCCTTTTTTACATGAACAGTCTTTCCTGTTTTTGCTGCAGCTGACAATAAATCCGTCTGCCTGCACAAAAAAGCAGGAATCTGTATCATATCACACACATCTTTCACAATCTCTGCCTGCCATGGTTCATGAATATCTGTCACAATTTTTACTGCAAATGCATGTTTCACCTTTTCTAAAATCCGGATGCCTTTTTCAATCCCTGGTCCACGATAGGAATTTATGTTTGTCCGGTTGGCTTTGTCAAAAGAAGCTTTAAAATAAAAGTCAACCGGAAGATCCTGTGTCATTATTTTTAATTTTTCTGCAAGGCGCATCATTAAATCTTCTGTTTCGATCACGCAAGGCCCCGCTATAAACAAGAACACATCATTTTTCATCTCTATTCCTCAATTCTGTTTCCACCTGGGAAATCTGTTCTGGCAGATCTACCCCGAAGCTCTCATAAATGGTTTCCTTTACCCGTATTTGATATCCGTTTTCCAATACCCGCAGCTGTTCTAATTTTTCGATTACTTCCAGTTCTGATTGTGGCAACTGCACATATGTCCCCAAAAAATCTTTTGTATATCCATATATGCCGATATGTTTATAGTAAACGGTTCCTGCATGATCTCTGTCATATGGGATTATGCTTCTTGAAAAATACAGAGCATTGTCGCATTTATCTGTCACAACTTTAACAATATTGTCCTGTACAACCTCATCCTTGTTTTCTATCTTCTTTTTTAAGGTCGCCATAACAACTGAAGTATCCTCAAATATATCTGCCAGTTGCTGTATCATTTCTCCCTTTATCAAAGGCTCATCACCCTGAATATTGATAATAATCTCCGCATCTGTCTGGCACGCCGCCTGATATACACGTTCAGTACCGCAATTACATGTTCCGGTCATCACCGCATGTCCACCAAACCGCTCCACTTCCTGCCTAATCCTCTGATCATCTGTTGCTACTATAACATCCATAAAAAAATCTACTGCCCTGACCCGCTCATATACCCTTTGTATCATGGGCTTGCCCAGGATCATGGCAAGCGGTTTTCCAGGAAAACGACTGGACTGGTATCTTGCCGGGATGACTGCAATTATTTTTTTCATACATTCTTCCTGCTTTCCTTACACACCTCATTCATAGAAATTCTTTCAAAAATCTCCAGATTTCCGCCCCTTGTCGCATTCCAGATCTTAATCCCATGAGAATCTGCATATTTTTTCGCTGACCGATATCCCAAAAAAATTTTATCCAATTCATGATGAAACACATCTTTCTCATCACTGGGCCAAAAATAATTATTCTTACTCCCCATCACATAATTGCAGTCCGTCCCAAGCAGATATATTTCTTTGAATCCCATATATACAGCCAATTGAATACAGGAATATACGACTGTATAGCCCAAATAACATTTCTGTGCATAATCTTCGCTGAATTTCGGAAGTCTGTCTGTATAACATTCATGTTGAATATGATGCCAATAAATACATTTATAAATATCTTCTATTTCAGAATATTCTTTTGTATCACCAATAAATACTGCTTCCAGTGCAACCTTTTCCGTTACTCCCCTATATTTTTCTATGGCTCTGTAATCATCTGCAACATAAAAGTCCGGCCGCCATATCGTCTGATCAAAAATTTTATAAATTGTATTCACGCTGAAACTCAAGAACCTGTTTTGCCTTATCAATTCCAGATCCTCTGCTCGGAGGCTTGGTCCGGTTGCTACGATAAAACAGGACTGTCCCAAGAATTTATCTTTATAAGTAACTATTTTTTCATTTCTATATTCTGTAATTTTATCCGAACAATCATATAGATCGGTAATCTTATAATCCTCTGATATGGAAAGTCCTTCATAAACTACATTACAAATTTCATTTATGCCATAATTTACTGCATCTTCTAAATTTATTATATTCAACAATGGGAATTCTCTATGTATCTCTTTCTTACACCGTACATCCATATCTTTAGAAAAAATTATATATGGATGTTTTCCGCACAGGTTATAAATCCATTGATCAATTAAAATGCTGTATAAAGAATATCCATATAATGCGTAATCATCTCTGTCATTTAAATAACCTTCAATATAATTTCTTAACAGGCTCCTTATATTAGGCTCCTGTAACTCGCCAGGGCAATCTGACAGATAAAAATAATTCTTTATTTTTATCTGCATCCTCTTTTCAATTTCTTCCACTCTTTCCATATGAGACAGTAAAATAAAATGGTCGCTATAATTCTTTATATACTGCTCTACACTAATCACTTTTTTTCCTAGATAATCTGTTCCAACTTTCTTTTTATCAGAATCTACAAAACACAAAATATCTTCTGGCTCCATATGCTGAAAAATCCTTTTGCCTTTATCACCTGCTCCCCATATACAGATGTTCATGTTCATCGGTTTTGTTTTCATCTGTTACTCCTCTTCTTTTTGCAACATCGCCTGAAAAATACCTATATCTTCTACTTTAGTCAATTTCAGATTTTTCTCAAAACCTTTTAACATCTTGCCCATGGTTTCCCCTTTTCTAAAATATTCAATCATTATAGACAACGTTTCAATGACTGCCGTATAGCTATCTTCCTGTCGGCACTTTATTCCGATTATCATTTCCATAACCGCCGCATACTCTGCAAAATTGCAGATAATCCCCTTCACATGCCCCAGACAATGCTTTATAATCTCCTTTTTTTGCAGAAAAATCTTTTATATAGATATATTTTTAGTCCACATAATCAAAATGCCAAACATAAAAATCCTGACTCAGCTTGCCGAGTACCCTTTTGCCCTGACGGCCATAGACAAACAGAACAATTTCCCTGCATCCTTCCCAATCTTTATCCAGTATTTCATTCCCCATCGCAATCATCCGCATAACTCCTTTTTTCTCCCTGTCCGAAGCACTCAGAACAGATCCCCCGTATATCCCCCACAGATTCCAAAAACACATTGTGAGACTGAAAAAATACGCCGTCTGCCTGAAAATATGCTTCCAGTGTCTGGTCTCCTGCTTCCTCTGCCAGCAGCTTTCGTTCCGGCTGCACATACTGCCTGCATTCCTTTTTTTCAAATGGCGTTGGGATACAGATATAGATTTTCTTTGCCCCGCACGCCCTTACCATATCACAGACAATTCTCAGTGTCACACCTGTAAAAACCGCCTCATCTACCAATGCCAGACTCTTTCCAGACAACAGCTGCGGAATCGCATGGATCTTATCCCGAATCATCTTTTTGCGCAATCCCGGATCTGAAATCTGAAAACTCCTCGTTTCAGAATCGTATTTTACCAGCGCCTGTAAATATGGCACCTGGATCGCTTCCGCCAGTCCCATCGCATAATACAGCCCGGATGACGGCACCGGCACCACATAGTCTATCTCATGGATGACCGCAGAGGGGATGCATGTTCCAAGGCTTTTCCCTAACTGGTACCGATACTGCCCTACATTTTTGCCGTATATATCATGATCCGCATGACTTTTGTATATAAGCCTGAATGCACAACACATCTGCTTTTGCATGATCCTTACGCCTGTTTCCACATCCGAGGTCAGCGCATCTCCATCTGAAATTTCCAGCCGTACATGCGGCGGCCTGTTTTCAGCTTCGCCATTTCGTATCCGTATTAATTTTTTGTCATAGCCAAACTGGTCTGCAATCACTTTTGCCCACTCATATTTCGTAACTCCCCGTCCGCTGGAAATATGCATGATTCCACTTTTGTGCAAAGAATCCGCAATCTGAACTGCCGCCTCATCAATCAGTACAGGATACCTGATCTGCTGGTTATCCGCGTATACCGGCCGGTTGTCTGCCAGATTTTTTATGACCATGACCGGAAATGTCTCTTTATCATTTTCATCGTTGTATCCATACAATATCGGAACCCGGATAATCAGACTGTCTGAATAAGATCCAGTGAGATCTTCTGCCTGCACTTTTGTCTGCCCGTAAAAATTTTTTGGCATGCGCAAATCTTTCTTTTTATATTGACTGCCTTTTTCCCCGTCAAAAACATAATCGGTAGATATTTGTATGAATCTGATCTTCCATTTCCGGCATGCCGTAATCAGGTTCTTTACCGCCGTGACATTTACTTTCTCTGCCAAAACCGGATCTTTCTCACACTGGTCCGGTTCTGCAATCCCTGCCGTATGTATGATTACAGCGGGTCTTGCCAAAGCGACATAAGCCATTACGGCTTCTGCATCTGTCAGATCCACGGCCGGTAAGTCTCTGTTGTCTTTCTGTCTGCGTATTCCATACACATCATAATTTCTTTTCAATATCTGACAGAGCTTTTTCCCAAGAAAACCGGAAGCACCGGTAACCAGTATGGAATTGTTTTTTACCTCTGGATTCTGTTTTGCTTTCAAATCCTTGTTTCTCCCAACCCAAACATTTGTATTGTCTCTAAATAATCATCCTTGTCATCCATCTCATGCCATTTTGCGTCCGTCACATGATTATAAAAATCATAATCCGCGCAAAGCCTTGTAATAGCAGTCGTATACCAGGTATTTACGTTGTCCTCATCCAGCAATGCACTTCGCAGTATGGGTATGATCCGCTTATCAATTTTAAAAATACTCAGATACACATAGCCTGTATCCGTATACTGTTTTCCGATCGCAGACACTTTTCCGTCCGGCGTTGTAACAATACCCGTGCTTTCCTGTGTATCTTTGGATCTTCTACTTAACAGCACATTGTTATGCGTATCCGACAAAATCTCATATATAATTTCTTCCTCAAAACACAGGTCCGCATCCAGAACAAGCACATCGTCATCCGGCAGCTTTGTAAGCGCAAGACCAAGGCTGTAAGAATTATCTTTCTGATCATAGTCATCATTGACAATCAGATTCGGTACAAGATCCTGCAGGCATTCATACCGGTATCCGCCCACTACAAAAATATCCTGTCTGCATATGCCGCATGTCTGCAAAATCCGCAGCTCCCTCTGCAGTACGGTTTCTTTTCCCAATGCCAGCAGACATTTCGGTTTTCCTTTGGTATATCCGCTCAGACGGCTGCCTTTTCCTGCCGCTAATATCACTGCTTTCATCCCGATATTTTCTCCTTGTATAATACATTTTCCATCACCTTCAGTTTTGAGACTGGATGAACCTTCCTTTGTTCTTTTGGAGGAAGCCGCATATAATCGCCAAATTCATACGTCAGAAAGTCATGGAAGTCCCTGATCCCTTTCAAGGAATACCCCTCAAAGCAATAATCCCTGCTTTTTAAATACCACTCCCTGCGGTATCCAAAGCCCTTATTAGGCAGCGGCATCAATGCTATGCGCACATATCTGCTTTTCCTGGCATTCTGCCTGTCCGCCATACGCAGATAATGACGAATCACTGCTTTATAAGGAATCAGGCTCATCAAACTGTACCATTTTCTTTTCACAAAATTTGGATCCGCATATTTTCCGACTTCCGACCAGAGTATCTTCCTGATGCAAAAACACCGGAAATCATATACTGCGCGTAAGATATAAGCATCCGGCACATGGTCTACCGGAAAGATATCAATAAAGACCCCCTGCTCATAGGGCATATGTTCCTGATGTTCACGTAAAAAGAGCGTATCTTTTCTCCGCAGCTTTCCGTAACTCCAGCGGTATCCCTCCGTCGTCTCCGCATCCTGGAAATAATATTTGGACGGATCCAGTTCTTTTCTGCAGACTTTTCGGAATCGCCTGTATTCGCTGCGCAGCATTGTGAGATCCGCATCATCATCCCAGGGAATAAATCCTTTGTGACGTACTGCACCCAGCAGGGTCCCTCCAATGATTTGATATTGTATCTGATATTTTCTGCAAATCCGGTCAACCTCCAGCAGCATCTCCAATTCAATCATCTGCAGCATGCGCAGCTGTTTTTTATCCATTTCCACCATAACTGTATTTCGCTTTCTCCAGTTCTTCCTGTTCCTAAAACAGATACTAAGGGACAGGGAACATCTATTGTTTTCCTGACTGCCTGTTTGATAAAAATCTCTCCATCACTCCGGCAATCGCCACCGACTCCTCAGCCGTAAACTTAAACGCCCGGTTCTGATGTCCCTGTATCATCGCCACAAAATCGCTGATTTCATACCGAAGACCATCCCCCAAAAATTTTGAAAAATACCGCTCTTTTTTTCCGGGATCCTCATACCTTACTTCAAAATACTGTGTCAGCCACCATGGCGATTCCGCCAGGATATACCCTTCTGTCCCTGAAATAACCAGCTGTCCTTCTGACTTTACGCCAACTCCGCTTTTAGAAAGTGCCATACCATTCTCATATACAAAAGATGCCTTCGTATACAGGTCAATCCCATTCCCGCCCAGGATGCTATCAAACCGCAGTTCTTGGTAATCCGTACCCATCAGCTTGATAATAGGCAGCAGTGTATGGCTTCCAAACTCCGTAAAACCACCACCATATTTTATATCTGTACATTCCCTTCGTTTTTTGTCTGCCAGCCTTGTAAAGCACGCCTCTACATCACAGATTCTTCCAATTGCCCCGCTTTTTGCAATGCCAACCAGCTGAACAAATCCCGGACAGTACGCAGTCTTTATAGCTTCCAGCAAAACCAGTTTCTTTGCTGCCGCCAGCGCATACAGTTCTTCTGCCTCTTTTTTTTGAAAAGCAAGTGGTTTTTCACACAATACATGCTTCCTGGATTCCAATGCTTGCTTGGCATACCCATAATGTGTCTCATGTGGCGACGCGATGTAGACAGCATCCACAGCATCCAAAAGCACCATAGGATCATCCGTTGCCAGATCCAGCTCAAACCTTTCACTGAACTTCTCAGCACTATTTCGACATGGGTTGCAAACACTATTTACAATCACACCACTAACATATTTGGCTTCTGGCACAAATCGTGTCGCAATACGTCCAGAGCCAATCACACCAATGCGTATGATGGGGTATTGCTGTGTTCTGATAATGGTAGACGAAACGTTTTTGGTTCGCTCCAAATAGACAACTTTACAATACTGTTTCATATAATCAAAAGCTCCTGTCCAGTCTGATCCTACAGTAAATATATCTATACTGAATTTCTGCACATCCTCTGCCTTCTGCCCCGGATGGTCTTCCACAATCACTTCATCCGCAAACCCGGTCTGCCTGACATGCTCTATCCGCTTGTCCAGGGAATCCACGATATTCAGTTTTCCGCGGGATTCATCATACTGTTCCGTCGTTACGCCGACAATCAGATAATCCCCCAGTGCTTTTGCTCTTTTGAGTAAGTGATAGTGTCCTTCGTGGAACAGATCAAAAGAGCCATATGTGATCACTTTTTTCATCTCATGTATCCCTTCCAGGCATCCTTTCCCGTGTTTCTTCCATGTTTTTGAAATCTGGCCGGCTGCTTCCCGTTTCCTCAAAATTCAGCCTTTTTTCTTCCACCACCAACGGCCTGTGGATCACCCGCGTATTGATATTCAGGATGTATTCCCCCAGCAGACCAATAAAAAACAGCTGCACCGATC
>VSNY01000074.1 GCA_009774535.1 Lachnospiraceae bacterium | reverse complement strand
AAATTACGACCAGTATAATCGTGGCTTTCAATCAGTCGGCGTTTCAGTAGACGATGTTAGATAACTTGATCAAAAATCTGCATGCAGCAAATTAATATGGTCTGCAGCGTCAGATGGAGCAGGGAGAAGAAGAAAAAAAACGCGAAGAGGCTGCAAAAAGCGGCAGGCAGCTTACTTATGAAAAGCAGTTTGAACTTTCCCATATTTCTTTTTCCTATCCGAACGCGGAGAAGAAGGTGCTGGATGACGCTGGTATGGTAATTCCGGCTGGATCTTCGGTTGGTATTGTCGGGGTGTCCGGTTCCGGGAAGACGACAGCTGTAGATATTCTGCTTGGCTTGTTAAAGCCGCAGTCCGGCAGTGTGCTGACCGACGGGATGGACATCCGCAGCGACTATGACGGCTGGCTGTCGCATTTAAGCTATATTCCGCAGACGATTTATATGCTGGACGATACGATTCGGGCTAATATCGCTTTTGGGCAGCCAAAGGAACAGATCGATGATGAAAAAATCCGAATGGCCGTGCAGGAAGCGCAGTTAAAGGAATTTGTTGACAATCTGCCGCAGGGCCTGGAAACACGCGTCGGGGAACGCGGCGTACGTCTCTCCGGCGGGCAGCGCCAGAGGATCGGAATTGCACGCGCACTCTATACAGACCCGGAGCTGGTCATTTTTGATGAGGCGACCTCAGCGCTGGATCATGAGACGGAGGCCGCGATTATGGAGTCTGTCAACCGTTTGCATGGCCGCAAGACGCTTGTTATTATTGCACACCGCCTTACAACGATTGAGGAATGCGACTATATCTTTCGGGTGGAAGACGGCAAGATTATCCGTCAGGAACAGTAAATAAGGGAAAGGGGAGGAAGTATGGCAAGAACGATTGCAATCGGCGAACAGGATTATAGCAAAATGATAAAACACGATTATTTTTATGTGGATAAAACGGGTTTTATCAAAGAATGGTGGGAAAAAGGGGATTCTGTAACCCTGATCACCCGTCCGCGCAGATTTGGCAAGACGCTGACACTAAGTATGGTGGAGCAGTTCTTCTCCATCCGTTATGCAGGAAGAAGCGATTTATTTGAAAACCTGGAGATCTGGAAAGAAGAAGCTTACCGGAAGCTGCAGGGAACTTATCCGGTTATTTATCTAAGCTTTGCAGGCATCAAGGCAGATAATTATGAAGAAACCTATTACGCAATCAGCAGGCTGCTTGCAAGGGAATACCGCAGGCATGCCTATTTGTTAAAAAGTGATTCTTTTTTACCGTCGGATCAGGAGCAGTATCAGAAAATATTGAGCGGAACAGGCAACGTCAGCGATATCTGCTCCTCGGTGAATTTACTGTGTGAGTATTTGTATGAATATTACAACCGGAAAGTGCTTATTCTGCTGGACGAATATGATACGCCGATGCAGGAAGCTTATCTGAACGGATATTGGAAACCAATCGCCGGGTTTATGCGCAGATTTATGAACGAGACATTTAAGACCAATCCGTTTGCGGAACGCAGCCTTATGACCGGAATTACCAGAGTAAGCAAGGAATCCATTTTTTCTGACCTGAATCATTTGGAAGTAGTGACTGCGACTTCGCAGAAATACGCGGCTGTGTTTGGCTTTACCGAAGAAGAAGTTATTCAGTCTCTGGACGAATATGGCCTGCGGGATCAGGCAGACCAGGTCAGACACTGGTATGACGGCTTTCGGTTTGGCAGCTGCGCACATATCTATAATCCATGGTCGATCATACAGTATCTGGATAAAAAGGAACTTGCCGCTTACTGGGTGAATACAAGTTCCAATGCGCTGGTCGGGAAACTGATTCAAAGCGGAAGTTCCCAGACAAAAAAGAGAATGGAAGATCTGATGCGGGGACATGCTATTTGCGTACCAATTGACGAACAGATCGTTTTCAGCCAGCTGGACAAAGACGAAGACGCGGTCTTTAGTTTTCTGCTCGCCGGAGGGTATTTAAAGGTGCAGGACAAGCAGGGGCAGGAATACCATCTGCAGCTGGTAAATGAAGAAGTGCATCAGATGTTTGAGCATCTGATCAACGGCTGGTTTTCGGAATGCCGGCCTGCTTATAATTATTTTATCAAAGCCGTGCTGGCAAACGATCTTGGCGGGATGAATGACTTTATCAATCGTGTTGCGTTATCAACATTCAGTTTATTTGATACAGGACAAAAAACGTCCGCAGCCGCCCAGCCGGAACGATTTTATTACGGCCTGGTATTAGGGCTGATGCTGGAATTAAGAAACCGGTATACAATGACATCCAACCGGGAAAGCGGATTCGGAAGATACGATGTGCTGCTGGAGCCGTGCGATCGTGCGGATGACGGGATCATTTTGGAATTTAAGGTGATCCAACCGGGAACTGAAAAAAATCTGGAAGAAACCGCACAGGCGGCAATCCGCCAGATCCTGGACAAAAATTATGCGGCAGTGCTGGAAGCATCGTGCGGCAGGGATAGAATACGGATTTATGGGTTTGCATTCCGAGGAAAAGAAGTGCTAATTGATGGAGGATATCTGAGAGAATATGAACAAGACCCAATAAAATAAAACATAGTCACAAAATGCAAAATCCAAAGCATTGCATTTTGTGACGTATGAAAGGATGCTGCGTTTACCAGAACCTGACTTCCGGCTTCACGATCCGATATCCGGCGCTCACTAACACTTCATTCCAACAACTGTAACATTCCGGCAAATCATACCAGCGTTGATCCGCTTTCGTTTCTGTCAGTGCAACCCGCATGCCCACATAAGTTTCACTATTAGATACCGGAACCGCCATCTGCTCGTGGCTTAGATCGAGCATGGAAATAATGCTTGGCACTGTTACGATTGTTTTCTCGCCCGACTGCACGTACAGATTTTCATTTTGGAAAATAACCTGGAAGACCTGGCCGTTATCCGCGCGTATCGAAGTTACGCCAGTATCAAATCCGCCTGCGGTGCTGATCCGGATATCTGTAATGGTGCCTGCCGGCACAATCGCTCGAAACGGCGTTCTGTTTATATCAAAATAATTCATCAGTCTTTCAATGACACCGGAAGTCGGAGAAGTCATTATAATCCCGCCAACCTGGATTGCCCGTGTGATCTGTCCCAATGCGGAAGCCTGCAGATGCTGTTTTTTATTCATCATCCAGGCTGCGATTCCAATTCCCTGGTCAAACGCCTGGCACATAGATCTGGCGATCTTTTCACAGGCAGCGCAATCCATGGGATCTTCTGTCCGCGCGGCCATCGTATCGCCCGCTTCGCTGGCCAAAACGATCGGACTGGTCGGGATGCCGTGTACTGGCAGCAGTCCGGTATTCAGTTCCGGGACGGCACGTCCGTTTCCATCCGTATCAATAATCGGCAGCCCGCATTTCCAAGCCGCATACAAAGGAAGCAGAGTATTTCCTCCGCCCATTTCTCCGGAATAGACGTATTTCAGATTTTTGCCTGAAAATTTAGCTTCATCACCCATACCCTTTACCGCATTGACCGATTCTTCCTGGAAAGTCTTCCCTTTTGTTGCTACCGGGGAACCGAGCGCCGCAACCATTGTGGATACGACATTGGGATCATCTTCCATTTCAGAAATATCAATCATCTGAATGGATGCGTGCGGATCTTCCTGATACATCGCTTTGATCAGCGCAAGCCCTTCTTCATTGGCCCCGCCTCCGCCTCCGCCATAATAGCTGGAGCCGTAGACAATTTTTGTTAACTCTTCGCGTCCTAATTGTTTTGCCATGTTTCACCTCATCGTCTTTCTGTTGTAATATATGTTTTTCATTCACACATTTTATACAAATGGATTATACTTCGGATTTTTGACGAACAGACACAAAATCCAATATACTACAACCGTTACTGCAATACCCACCAGTTCAGGGATAAAAAATTTGTCAAAATATGTTGTCAGCGCGCCGCAGATCCAGGCAATAATTCCAAGCCAGTTCACACCCGGAAACGGCTCCCAGCCTTCGCTTTTCCCGCGCCCCATAATCCAGTAATCGGCAATCAATACTGCGCAGATGGGCGTAATCAGATAACTGAGCGCAGATAAAAAATCGACAAAATAATACACAATGCCGCCCAGAGAAAGCAAAATGCCAATAATGCCGCAGATCGCGGTTACCAGAGCCCTTTGATCATCCTTCATTTTAAAAATATTTACCACAGCTATCCCTGCGGAATAAGCGTTTCCCACATTTGTGGTCCAGGTAGCCAGAATCAGAACCAGCATCCCTGCGATCGGCAGGCCCACATTTGCAAACATAGCGGTAATATCAGAATCACCGGAACAGATGGACAAAACCGCTCCGCATGCCAGCGCCCCTACACCTGCCGGAATCACGCCGAACAGACAGGAAAGGGCCGCGCTTTTCCCATTTTTGCTGTAACGGTTATAATCCCCGCAGGTAGCAGCGCCGGAAATAAAACCGCCCACGGAAATCGTAATGCCTACCATCATGCCGCCGTCGCCAGCAGGCTGATACGAAGACAATGCGGCGGCGCCGCCGTTGCCCAGTGCAATGGATACGCCGTAGATTAGGAATAGGAACAGCAGCGGCACACTGATGACATTTAACACATTGGTCAGACCGATGCCGTAAAATGCCGTAACAAGCATTAATGTCCCCCAAAGGATGCATGCGAGCCATTCCGGAAATGCAATGCCGAATCCGGTCTGCATCAGCGTACAGAACGAGGATGCGCATACGATTGTCTGGTAAGCATACCAGCCGATCATGGATATTGCAATAATCAAAGACAGCGTCCATTGAGAACCCCGGTCTCCCAGCGCTCTGGATACTGCGACAGTTGTCGGTCTCCCAGTCTGGGCAGATTGTGCCGCGATCAGCATCATCAGCGCGACGACAATACCATATCCGATAAACATAGCCAGAATGGAACTGCGAAAGTTAAGACCAGCGGATACCATGGAGCCGATCATCAGTGCAGGCACGCAGATTACGTTTCCCGCCCAGATAAAGGCAATGGAAGGCCAGCTCTTTTTTTCACTGTCCGGAACCTGTTCCAGTGTGATTGTCTCGACATGGCTCTTCTTTGCTTGAGACATATTTTTCCTCCTTTTGGTGTACCTGTCATTGTTTATGGAACGATACGCAAAAAACAGGCTGTATTTTGTTGTATATGCATAGATAAAGAGTAGTACAAAACAGAGTCGTTGTCAAGGGACAGGAAGGAAGTCTGACAAAATAACACAAGAAAGTCTGGAAAACGGCTTCTACCCGGCAGTTTAGAAATAGTATGGCAAAATCCCGCAATCTATGCTAAAATAAGTCCATAACCCATAAGAATTGCAAAGGAGAAAGGGACGAAACATGATCAAACGAATCACCTCACTGTTTGGAATTCTGGCCTGTCTGACAGTCGTAGCAGTGCTTGGCGCTGTAATCATGACGCAGAACAAAACGGCCGGTGCAGACAGTATGGATGTAATGGACTCCCGCAAGGAACATACTTCCCAGGAGCCGTCAGGACAAAACGCAGGCGCCAATGACAAGGATACAGGAAGTTCCGGCAAGTCTGGCAATGAGGCGGCTGTTTTGGCAGACCAGTCCGGAGATGCGGGACAGGCAGACAGCAAACAGTCTGACAAAACAAAGAAAAAGAATACAAATAAGAAACCCGGAAAAGAAGAGAAGGCCATACAAAAGCTGATCGGCAACATGACACTGGAAGATAAGATCGCGCAGTTATTTATTCTGACGCCAGAAGCATTCGTCGGCACCGGGCCTGTAACCAAAGCGGGACAGGCGACCAAAGATGCGCTGGATCAGCGTCCAATCGGAGGCTTTGCTTATTTTGCGCAAAATATCCGCTCGGAAGAACAGTTTACAACTATGGTGTGGAATGCGCAGCAATACAGTATGGAGCGGACAGGGCTGCCGCTGTTTATCGGCGTGGATGAAGAAGGGGGAAGCGTTGCAAGAATTTCCGGACAGGGCCTGGAAAATGTGCCGCAAATCCCAAATATGTCTAAAATTGGCAAAGAAGGGGACGCTTCGGCGGCTTATGAAATCGGACAGCAGATTGGCGCATATTTGAAACGGTTTCTGGTGAATGTAGATTTTGCGCCGGTAGCAGATGTTTATTCCAATGCTGACAATCACGTAATACGAAAAAGATCTTTCGGCAGCGATCCGGCCGTTGTGGCATCTATGGTAGCGGAAGAGGTGCGCGGGCTGCATGCGCAGGGAATCAAAGCGACTTTAAAGCATTTCCCGGGTCACGGCAATACCGCACAGGACAGCCACAAGCAGACCGCATATTCCAAACAGTCGCTGGAAGAGCTGAAAAGCTGCGAACTGCTGCCGTTCCAGGCAGGAATTGACGCGGGCGCGGATTTTGTAATGGCCGGGCATATCTCGTTTCCAAATATTCTTAAGGATGATACGCCGGCTTCCTTATCATATCAGATGCTGACAGAACTGTTGCGGGAAGAGATGGGCTTCGAGGGAATAATTATTACGGATGCGCTGAATATGGACGCGATTACCAGCCGTTACAATTCTGCCCAGGCGGCGGTACAGGCGATTGAGGCAGGTGCAGATCTGATCCTGATGCCGCAGGATTTTACGAGTGCCTATGATGCGCTTATACAAGCCGTCCAACAGGATAAAATTAAAGAAAGCCGTATTGATGCATCCCTGATGCGGATTCTTAAAGCGAAAAAAGCCCAGGATACGAAACAGGAGGAGACACAGACAACGGATAACGCAGATGCACAGGAACAGGACAGTAAAGTAATCGTAATCGATGCCGGACATCAGAAACAACAAGACAGCAGCAAGGAACCAATCGGCCCGGGCGCGGCGGAACAAAAACAAAAAGTATCTTCCGGCACCAAAGGCGTGGCCAGCGGCTTAAATGAATATGAATTAACACTGCAGGTGGCGTTAAAACTGCAGCGCGCATTGGAAGAAAAAGGCTACGACGTACTTATGGTACGAACGTCCAATGATGTCAATATCAGCAACAGCGAAAGGGCGGAAATTGCAAACCAGGCACAAGCAGACGCGTTTATCCGCATCCACGCGGATGGGTCTGAAGATCCGGATGCGTCAGGCGCTATGACCATTTGTCCGACGAAAAATAATCCTTACTGCAGCGAAATCTACAAAAAAAGCAGAAAGCTGTCCGATGCTGTTCTCCAGGGGATCGCGGATCACACAGGCGCTAAAATCCGTGGAATCTGGGAGACCGATACGATGAGCGGCATTAACTGGTGCAAAGTGCCGGTTACAATATTGGAAATGGGCTTTATGAGCAATCGGGAAGAAGATTTGCTTATGGCGCAGGACAGTTATCAGAATAAAATCGTGGAAGGAATCACAGCTGGTATGGACAAGTTTTTCAAGAGCGGGTCTTAATATTGCTTTTTGAAAAACGTGCTTCCCGGTTTGGAAGGATGCAGTAAAAATAAATGGAGGTTTACAAATGGAAATGGATATGGAATTTCTGCGCAAGCTGCCTGACCCTGAACAATTAAAACAGCAGTTTCCGGTCAGCAGGCAGACTGCAGACAGAAAAGCAAAAAGAGATGAAGAGATCTGTAAGATTTTTGAAGGAACAGATGACCGCCTGCTTCTGGTGATCGGCCCATGTTCGGCAGATCATGAGGATGCGGTGATTGACTATATTTTAAGGCTGCGCAGGGTGCAGGATGAGGTATCTGATAAAATCCTGATCATTCCGCGTATTTATACGAACAAGCCGCGCACCATCGGCGTCGGCTATAAAGGCATGCTGCATCAGCCCGATCCGGAAAAAAAGACGGATATGCTGGGCGGCATTATCGCAATCCGCCAGATGCATATGCGGGCTGTGGAAGAGACAGGCTTTACATGCGCCGATGAAATGCTCTACCCGGAAAATCACAGATATCTTTCGGATCTGCTCTCATACGTAGCCGTCGGCGCGCGTTCGGTAGAAAACCAGCAGCACCGGCTGACAGCAAGCGGCGTAGGCATTCCGGTGGGAATGAAAAATCCGACTGGCGGTGATTTTACAGTGATGATGAATTCGATTATCGCGGCGCAGTGCAGCCATACCTATTTGTACCGCGGATGGGAAGTACGCACGGGAGGAAATCCTTATACCCATGCGATTCTGCGCGGCTATGTGGATAAATTCGGACGTAATATCCCTAATTACCATTACGAAGACCTGCAGCATGTGATTGAGCTGTACGGGGAAAAGGAGTTGTCCAACCCGGCAGTCATTATTGATACGAATCATTCCAATTCCGGGAAAAATTATATGGAACAGATCCGCATCAGCAAAGATATTATGCACAGCTGCAAGGTGTCCGCAGAGATTCGCAGGCTTGTCAAAGGGCTGATGATTGAAAGTTATCTGGAAGACGGTTCTCAGGAAGTCAGCGGACACTGTTATGGCAAGTCCATTACAGATCCTTGCCTGGGATGGGAAAAGACGGAACGGCTGATTTTGGAACTGGCAGAACTTTGGAACTGACGTTTGAAAAATTTACCCGGCAAATGCGAAACGCTGCATCATGGAATTTCTGTCTGTGCAGTCTTAAGAAATTGTAAGATAAAAGAAAGCAAGATGCATACCATTTCATTCTGATATCTGCTATGGTTAGTATAGCTTTATAACAATCAAAAATCAGAAAGAGGGATGAAAAATGTCAGAATATATCCGTGTCTGTGACATCGAAAAATATTACGGCAACGGCGCAAATGTCACAAAAGCCGTTGACCGTGTTACCTTTACCGTCGGCAGATCCGAGTTTATCGGTGTGATGGGAGCGTCAGGCTCCGGCAAGACGACCCTGTTAAATCTGCTGGCGACGATCGACCAGGTAACCGCGGGGCATATTTATTATGAAAACGAAGATATTACAACTCTGTCGGAACGGGATCTGTCTGCGTTCCGCAAAAACAATCTGGGCTTTGTCTTTCAGGAATACAATCTTTTGGATACGCTGACGATGGAAGAAAACGTGATGCTGGCTATGACGCTGCGTCAAAAGGGCAGGCGGGAGATTGAGCAAAAATGCCGGCAGATGCTGCAGCTTTTACAGATCTGGGAGGTGAAAGACCAGTTCCCGTACCAGGTATCCGGCGGCCAGAAACAGCGCTGTGCCTGTGCCAGAGCTTTGATCAATCATCCGAAACTGATCCTTGCGGATGAGCCGACCGGGGCGCTGGATTCCCAGTCGGCACAGACACTGTTAGAGACGTTTACAGATTTGAATAAAAAGCTGGGCGCTACTATATTTATGGTAACGCATGACGCGTTTTCCGCCAGCTACTGCCACAGGATCTTATTTTTAAAAGATGGTAAGATCTTCCACGAGCTGCTGCGCGGCGGAAAAAGCCGACGGGATTTCCTGAATGAAATCCTGGACGTACTGTCACTGACAGGAGGTGAGACGCGGGATGTTCGCTAAACTGGCATACAGGAATGTCAAACGTTCGGCCAGGGACTATGTGATCTATATCTTTACTATGATGCTTGTTACTGCAGTGATGTTTGCGTTCCATTCTCTTTTATTCTCCGAAGATGTACAGAAAATGTTCGAGTCGGTTACGCTGATTCAGGTTATGATCGGGCTTGGCACGTTTTTTGTCGTGCTGATTATTGCCTGGCTGATCAACTATATGGTGCAGTTTATGCTGAAAAAAAGAAGCAGAGAATTTGGCATTTATCTGTTGATCGGTATGACAAAACGCCAGATTTCCAGGCTGTATCTGCGGGAAAACCTGCTGCTTGGAGCAGGCGCTTTTTGCGGCGGGCTTGCGCTTGGAATGCTGATGGAGCAGATGCTGATGGCAGTTTTTTATACAATGGTACAGCTGGAATACCGTATTCATCTGGAGTGGAACCGGGAATGCCTGCTGCTGACAGCCAGCTGTTACGGAGGATGCTATTTGCTGGCGCTGCTGCGCTGCAGGCGTAGGTTTCGCAGAATGAATATCCGTGCATTACTAAACAGCAAAGATCAGAATGAAGAAGTGAAAGAGTCGCATGAAAAAGCAAAACAGTGGCTGCTGCCGCTGTCCATCCTGTTTTTACTGGCATTTGTTTTCTTTTTATTCTTTTATAAAAACTGGAATGAAGGTGTGGTATTGGCTTTTCTGACAGGACTGGTACTTACAATTTATATTTTTTATACAGGACTTGCGGCATGTATCATCTGTTATATCCGTAAAAAAGGCCGCGCGGTATATCACAGGCAGAACTTGTTTTTGATGCGCCAGTTTTCTTCAAAATTAAAAACGATGCGTTTTACGCTTGGAACACTGACGTCCCTGTTTACCCTGGCTTTGCTTGGTTGTGCGTCTGCGCTGATGTTTGATAATTACCAGCACGAGATGCTGGCAAAGAAATGGCCGTTTGACGTGCAGGTTTACAGTGGAGATTTAAGGGATACATTTGCGCCGGAACGTAAAATTCTGGACAAACAGGCGTCAGTACGCGAACTTTATACTTATACGGTCTACCAGAACCGCACAAACGTGATTAACAGCTGGCTGTATACGCATTTAAGCACATTCGGCGATATGTATCAAAAGAAGGACGGTACAGCGGACTGGGAAAAAATCCTTGCAGACGGCGGAGAAGGTTCCTACTATCCATACGATACCTGGATGGCATTATCGGATTACAACCATCTGAGGCAGATGCTTGGCTACCAGCCGGTGGAACTGGGGGAACATGACTATGCGCTGCAGATTAAAGAACGTGTATGGAAGGAAGCAGGAGATTTTTTTACATCGCTTCAGCTTCAGGTAAACGGCCCGGACGCCGTGCTGGAATTAGCGGGCGTATATACAGAGCCGTTTTCCCAGGACGGGCATAACGGGGCGGACTATCTGATTATTGTACCGGATAAGCTGGCATTTCAAATGGAGCCTTACTACAAAGAACTGGCGGCAATGCTTAAGGAAAGGGCGCCGGACGGGCTGCAGAAACTACTGGACGGCCTGCAAAAAGACGGGGATCGGTTAAGTTACTTAGGGCATGCAATCGATGATCCGCAGGCAGACCTATCCGATCAGACGAAAATGTGCTTTGGATCAGATCAGATTATCTCTTATGTAGCTAAAAATCTGGTTGGTGCAAACCTGATTCCGGAAGTCCGATTTATGCTTTGCTCGCTGATATTTCCTCTGTTTTATATGGGGCTTGTTTTTGTATGCGTGGCGCTGACTGTACTGTGCGTGCAGCAGCTGTCGGATTCTTCCAGGTACCGCTTCCGTTATCAGGTGCTGCATCAGATCGGGCTTGGAAAACAAGAGATTTCCGGCGTAGTGTTCTGCCAGCTGGCAGCGTTTTACCTCTGCCCGATACTGTTCGCGGCGTTGATCAGCGGTATGATCTCCGTCTGGCTGGGATGGAATTTTAATCGTCTGACAGGAGCGCATATGGCAGCTGGCGCGTATTTTGGAATGTCGTTCGGGGCGTTTTTCGGGGTATATGCGATTTATTTTGTACTGACGTATTTGGGATTTTTGCGGAATGTGAATGACGGTTCATGACAATGGGAAAGCTTACCGAAAGAAACACTTGCAATTTCTACTTATTCCCCTTATTATAATAATAGCGCTGTATACACAGTCAAAAATTTAAATCTGAGGGAAAGGACATGAAAAACGAAAACAACAAAAGAATTCGGCATCTCGGCAACAAAGTGAATCTTGTCGTAGGATGCCTGCTGGTACTTAGCATCGCAGTCGTAGTCAGTATCTGTATTACCAATTTTTATAATCTGACCATGGAACTGCTGCGCAAACAATGCATCAATGGTACAAAAATGCTGGCTTATGAACTGGACGGATACGTAGGCCCTGAAGATAAGACCATTGTGCTGGATGAACTTAAGGAACTGCTAGGCTGTGAATTTACTATTTTCCATGGCGATGAGCGTGCCTACACGACGATTCAGCAGGACGGAAAGCGTGCCGTAGGAACAAAACTTTCGGAAGATATTTCTGAAATTGTGCTGGAAAAGGGAGAGTCTTATGTCGGTAATGCTACAATTTTCGGAATCAGGCACCTGTGTTCTTATGTGCCTACCAAGGATGAAAATGGACAGATTAACGGACTAATCTTTGCAGGCATTTCGGTTCATGATGCTTATGAACAGTTAAATCGCACGGTATTGATATCTGTTATTGCAGGGATTGTGATGCTTGTACTCAGCATTATTTTGATGTCCGTTTTTATCAACCATTCCGTATCCAGACCGCTTGCGAGACTCACCGGACTGGCTCGTATGATGGAACAGGGCCATCTTGGACTGGACAGCGGACAGGAACTGGAAGCAGACATTCGATCTAAGGATGAGATCGGTCTGCTGGGAGGGATTTTTGAAAATATGATCCGGATTTTGAAGGGTTATATCGGAGAGATTTCCCAAATACTGGAGTCCATATCGGCAGGCGATTTAACAACAGGTACGACGCAGGATTATGTTGGTGATTTTTCTTCGATTAAACGTTCTCTGGATGGAATTATGGACCGCTTAAACAGCACTATGTCACAGATTAAGGAAAGCTCCGGGCTGGTTTCCAATGGTTCCAGACAGATGGCCGACGGTTCGCTGGCGCTCAGCCAGGGCGCGTCAGAGCAGGCGGATGCTGTAGAAGAGTTAAAGGAAACGGTTCTGCATATCGCAACACAGGTAGAACAGACAGCTGCCAATGCCCAGCAGGCAAGGCAGCAGGTAGACGTAGTCGGCGGGCAGCTGTATGAAAGCAATCAAAAGATGCAGGAACTGATGCATGCAATGGAAGAGATGAATAACAGTTCCAGCGAAATCGGCAAGATTATTAAAACCATCGAAACCATCGCATCCCAGACAAATATCCTGGCGCTGAACGCCGCTGTAGAAGCTTCCCGAGCCGGAGAATCCGGCAAAGGCTTTGCGGTTGTCGCAGAAGAAGTACGCGAACTGGCACGCCAGAGTGCAGAAGCTTCCAAGACGACGGCGGAACTGATCGAACGAACGATCCGAGCAGTAGGATATGGCACGGGCATTGCGAGTGATACAGCCAGCCGTCTTGAAACTGCCGTATCCGGTGTAAACGGAATTGTGGATGCCACAAATGTGATTGCGGACGCATCCCGTACGCAGGCCGACCATATTTCACAAGTACAGGGCCGCATCAGCCAGATTTCACAAGTCGTGCAGACCAATTCTGCAACGGCACAGCAAAGCGCGGCAACAAGTGAACAGCTTAGCTCGCAAGCAAAGCTGTTAAAAGAACTGATCAGTATGTTTCAGGTAAGAACATAACATGCGCAGAGATTAGAAGTATCTGCAATCCGGACGTGGCCGTGCCAGCGAAAAGGAATGGCAGTCCGGACGTGACCGTGCCAGCGGAAAGGAATGGCGCGGTCACTGTTTCCTGGCGTACGCCGATCGGTATGGCTAATGGTTCTTGTGTTAAGTCTTTTGGCTGTCTGAATTTTTTAAATCTGCATATAAATTCTGCCGCATTTATTCCTCGCTTTTCTCAAATGGTTCATCATGGTCGTAACGATACAGCAGGTATTCACTAAGAAATACTTCAAGAGCTATTGAGAGCGCTGTGACAATGATAAATGCAATCAAAGTATATTCCAGATTTTCCATAAGTTTTCCTTGCCCCAGAATGAGCAGCGCAAGAAAAATAATAGCTAAAGCGATTTTATTTGCTGTCGTATGTGCTTTTAGTTTATTTTCCTTGTATCGTTCGTCCATAAAAGTATGTGACATTTTTCCCTCATAAAAAAATCCAAAATAGCCGAAAAACATAAAGAATATAAACGGGAAGATCGTTTTATCAATGCTGTAAGTCCAAAAGCCCAAAAAGCCCGCAAAGCCTAAAAAGCCCAATTTGGGACTGACCGCTCTGGCAAACTGTGAAGTTTTTTCAATTTTCTTTTTAGTATCAATAGCCTTTACTAACAGTACAAAGAGATACAGGACGTACAGAGTAATCAGTATACCGGAAATAATCATGGGCAGGTCTTGTACCCGAAACACATACTCCGATAAATCCATAGGTACAATCAACCTTGAATCATTAAAAGTAATCGTGTACCATGAAGCTGCAGCTGCAAGCAGGGTGCAGATGACACCCAAAATGATCGTATGTTTTGTATTATTTTTCATAATGTCGTCCTCCAAAGAGATGTATTTATCACTTAACAAGACAAATATATCACTTTTAAAATGTGCTGTCAATAGTGGAATAAACCCCCGCCACCATAAAGTCTGACCATCACCCGCAATTTGTTCTTCTAAAAGTGAAGATAATTCAAAAATACTCCCAACAATCCTATATTTTATGATATAATAAACCCGTGCTTTCTGCCGATATAAGACTAATAGAGTATTTTAATTGCCATATAAGAGCAAAAGAAACATAACATACAGGCAGAAGATACAAAAGAAGCTGAAACAGCATAATAAGCATAAGAAGGAGTGGTGCAATATGATAAAACCTGAAAATGTACAGGATGAAGCAGCAAAAAAAGAATATGAAAACAAGAAATTCCGCACCTTTTTGAAATGCAATGCGGATGAGAACGAATTGGACCAGCAGTTTCAAAAGCTGCATCAGGAATTGTTTGCAGGATATGACTGTAATAGCTGCAGGAATTGCTGCAAGCAGTATTATGGCTCGATTCCGGAAACAGATGTGGAACAGGACGCGAAGCATCTGAATATGGATGTGCGTACATTTATTCACGAATATCTGGAACCGGATGAGAATTCCACGGATTATCATACAAAGAATATGCCGTGCGATTTTCTGCAGGAGGACGGTTCCTGCATGTTAGGGGATTGTAAGCCGCTCAACTGTAAAAATTACCCTTATACCGATCAGCCGGACCGTCTGTGGAGCCTTTACAGCGTGCTTGAGGCAGTGGAAGTATGCCCGGTTGCGTATGAGATTTTTGAGAGTCTGAAACAGGAATATGGATTCCGCTGCCGCAGATAAACATACCATATAATGGCAGCATAATAATGGCAGCATATGACTGCATCTGCCAGGATTTTGTAACAGTTCCATGGGTGCCAGGAACTGTTACAGGACTTTGTAATAGCATGAAGTTCTGGCAGATGTCTGATGTTATAGAAATTTTTTGATATTTGTGATCAGCTGTTCTTCCAGCAGGATCAGTTTTTTGGCGATGTCTTTGGAAGCTTCGTCGGCTGCTTTGTACTCGTTTAAGTATTTGCGCAGCGATTTGACGCCCATATTGCAGCCGTCCGTCATCAGGTCTGCGATGGTCTGGTCGGATTCGTTCAGGACGAGTTTGACGTTGGTTTTCAGCCAGGACATGCCTTTGGCCATTGCGGGCGGTTCTTTGCCGTCGTCATGGTATTGTTCCAAAAGATGCTGGATTTCGTCTTTTAATGTGATATGGTTGTTTTTGGCGCTGGAGAGATTTTGTTTCAAATCCGGATTACTGACATAAGCAAGGACATCATCAATGGAGGCGACGCCCATTTTGACTCCGGCATCGCATTCACGCAGCAGCCGGATGGTATCTTGTTCGATCATGATTATTTACTCCTTTTTTGTGTTCTGTAAGGAGTATGCCTGGTTTTCGTGTTTTTTATGCTGCCCGGGATTTGTGATAATTACTAAAATTTTGATAAATTTTTTAGGAAAAATTTATAGTTGCCAGAACCATGGAAGTGTGGTAAATTTAATAAAGAATAATTGAGATTGGAATTGTTACTGGTATTTGAACCAGGCAAGACCCATAGTTATAATTCATAGACCGATGTGAATGCATAGGTTTATGAATGATGATTATGGGTCTTTTTGTTAGGCATTTTGCTTGTTATAGATGACAGATCGCGGAGGGAGCGTTATGGTCGCACGGCAGATTTTAAATAATAACCTTGTGTTAACAAAGAACAGTGCAGGCGAGGAGATTATTGTAAAGGGAAAAGGGATCGGTTTTCAGAAGTCCAAAGGGGATACGATTGACGAATCCAGGATTGAAAAGATTTTTACATTTGAAAAGACCAGGCAGGGCAGGCGGTTCCAAAGTTTTCTTTCGTCCATGCAGGCGGAATTTATTGATCTGGCGGATAAAATCGTGGATTATGCACTGATGAAGTATGATATGAAGCTGAGCGACAGTATTTATATCGCGTTAAGCGACCATTTGGAGGGGGTGTACAGCCGTTATGAAAACGGGATGCAGCTGCCGAACGGTCTGTTGTTTGATATCCAGCGGATGTACCGACAGGAATATGACGTCGGAAAGTATGCGTTAGAGCTTCTCAAACAGGAAAAGGGAATGCAGCTGCGCAACGATGAGGCAGGGTATATCGCGATGCATCTGATCAATGCGCAGACAGACCATGGCATGGAAGATATTTATATGATTACAAAAGTGGTTGGAGAAGTGCTGGATCTGGTGCAAATGTATTTTGGCATGGTTTTCAATGACGAAGACTATAATTTTCAGCGGCTGCAGACGCATTTGAAATTTTTTGCCCAGCGGCTTTTGATGGGCAATCAGTACTATGAGCAGGATGATGGGCTGTTTGAGGTAATCCGGGAGAGGTATCCGGATGTATATGCGTGTGTGCTGAAAATTGTAGCGCATATCGAGAACCAGTATTGCTATAATATGAGTAAAGAAGAAATGCTGTATCTGATGATCCATATTGAGCGGGTCAGAGGAAAATAAGCTGTGCATGCGTACGGTCAGGTACATGGTCAGCCGCGGAGACTGTGGCCTTTCAGTAAATAGATGATTTTTCAACGTAAAGGAGTATGAAATATGGCTAAGGATTATAGTGCAGCAGCCAGACGGCTGGTAGAACTTGCCGGAGGGAAGGACAATATTAAAAAAGCCTTCCATTGTATGACAAGGCTGCGATTTAATGTCAGGGATAAATCCCTGGTGGATGACAAAAAGATGACGGAATTGCCGGAAGTGGTAGGGGTGAACTGGCATAACGACCAGTGCCAGATTATTATCGGGAATGAAGTCAGTGCGGTATATAAAGCGGTGGAAAAGCTGGGCGTGGCGACGGAAGACGGCGCTGCACAGGGACCGGCGGAGAAAAAAGGTGTATTTTCCACAATTGTGGATTCGATTACCGGATGTATGACGCCGATGATTCCGGCGCTGACTGCAGCCGGTATGATGAAGGTGATTCTGACGATTTTAAACGCTTCCGGGCTGTTAACCGAGGCCAGCATGACGTACCAGGTGCTGAGCCTGATCGGGGATGCGGCGTTTTATTTTATGCCGTTTCTGATTGCAGCCAATGCGGCAAAAGTCTTTCATGTGAATCAGTCGCTGGCGCTGATTATTGCCGGGGTATTTTTGCATCCGACGTTTGTAAACCTGGTAGCGGGGGATGCGGCGATTACGTTTATCGGTCTTCCGGTTACGAAAGCCAGCTATTCTTATTCGGTTATTCCGATTATATTAATGGTGTGGATTATGTCTTACATAGAAAAGATGGTAGACGCGATTACACCTAAAATGTTAAAGATTATTATGCATCCGACATTAGTGATTCTGATTGCTGCGCCGATTGCGCTGATTGTGATCGGGCCGCTTGGGAATATTGCGGGTGACGGACTGGCGGCAGTGATTAACTTCCTGTCTGCAAAACTGGGATTTGTGATCGTCGGAATCTTAGCGGCATTTTTCCCGTTTATCGTTATGACGGGCATGCACCATGCGCTGACGCCAATCGGGCTGTCTGCTGTATCTTATACACATATCAGAACCAAAGAGACATAGATGAATCTCTT
>VSNY01000073.1 GCA_009774535.1 Lachnospiraceae bacterium | reverse complement strand
AGATGTGTATACGAGAAAGGAACTAATCGCTAACTGCGACTAAGACACTCGGCGTGTGAGCCTCGTGCCTAAGTCTCCGTAAGCGCTGGATTTCACCTCCGCTAAAAACGCCCCCCTCAACGTCCTTCCAAGGTGTGTCTCCCGCCGAAGCCCCAACCCACCACCCGCAGAGCCTGGTTATAGCTGGCTTTACAACACCTGAACCGCTATTTATGTGAAACCAGCCAAAGTATAACTTTCAGATTATGCTACTCCAGACAATACCTGCGTTTCCGTCCATTCTAAGCCAGTCAGCATTTGTATTCCGTTCATTCTAATCCAATCAACACCTGTGCTCTGTTCATTCTAAGCCAATCAATACCTGTATTCCGTCCATTCTAATCCAATCAACACCTGCGTTCCGTTCTTTCTAAGCCAGCCAAGCCCGCATCCCATTTTCATGTAACGCCTGAGAAAACCAGCCGAATGATGGGGAAATGGCCTGGCTTCCGGCGACGTTGGAAGAATGTTTAGAAGCCCTTGGTATTCTGCTCCATAAATCAGGGGCGAAGCCCAGCGGCACCTTTAGCTCTGGCGATAGCCAGGGCGAACTGGGTGCCGCGACCGGACGGTACCACTGCGTAAATGCAGAATACCTAGGGATTCTTAACATTCTGGAACAGGAGCCGGAAGCCAGGCCATTTCCCCATCATCCGGCGTCCGCAGATTCCAACTACAGACCCCCATCATCCGCAGGCCACAACAAAATTTACCACTATCCCATCCGATCCGCAAGATACTCCTGATAATACAAAAAGCTGTCCTTCTTCCTCCTCTCCAGCGTCCGATAATCAATCGCCACCAGCCCGAAGCGCACCGCATACCCCGAAGGCCACTCAAAATTATCCATCAGCGACCATACGAAATACCCATAAATACCAAGCCCCTGTTCCTTCATCTTTTCCACCGTATGCAAATACTGCTCCAAATAGCTGATCCGATCCGGGTCATGGACGGCTTCTTCTGCGGATGCGTCCTCACTGGCAAATCCGTTTTCGGTAATAAAGACCGGAATGTCTGTATACTCTTTCCGCAAACGTACAAGCAGCTCATAAAAGGCATCCGGATCAAGATCCCAGCCTATGGCATTTTTCTTTTTTTCGGTTACAGCAGGTGCATACAGATTCGGCGCTGCTGAGACGTAAGATACGGTTGTGCTGGAATAATGGTTGATTCCAAGAAAATCCATAGGTTCCCCGATGCATTCTAAATCTCCCTGCTGTATAAAATCAAAATCTGTGGCACAGCGTGCCGCGAACAGTGCCAGCATGTCCGCAGGATATTGTTTCCGAAACAACGCATCCAAAAACCAGCGGTTTGTATAGCCGTCGGCCATCTTTTGTGCCAGCTGGTCTCTGACCGTATCGGTCTGCGGATACATAACACCCAGATTCAAAGTGATGCCAATTGGATGTGTTCCATATTTTTCATGATAGAGCCGGACAGCCTGTCCATGTGACAGTAAAATATGATGGGTGGAACGGATCGCTTTTTCCAAAGATTTGATTCCCGGCGCGTGCTCTCCCATATGGTTTCCTAAAAAACCGGAACAATACGGTTCATTGTGCGTGATCCACATATTTACATCTGCGTCCAGTTCCCGGAATAACGTATCTGCATATTCCAGATACAAGTCCACGGTTTCCCGCGCATCCCATCCACCCGCTTCCTGAACCCATTGCGGCAAATCCCAATGATAGATGGTTACGCATGGCAGGATCTTGTTTGCTTTCAGTTCGCGGATCAGATTTTTATAAAACTGCATGCCCTTTTCATTATATACGCCTCTTTGCGGATAAATTCTGGACCAGGCAATGGAAAATCGATAGCTGTTTACTCCCAGTTCTTTCATCAAAGCCACGTCTTCCTGGTATCTGTGGTAATGATCGCAGGCGGTTTCACCTGTGTCTCCATTTAATATGTTTCCCGGAATCCCGCAGTGCAGGTCCCAGATACAAGGCGTCCGCCCGTCCTCTGCCACGGCCCCCTCAATCTGATAACTGGATGTCGATACACCCCATAAAAAATTATCCCACTGGACATTATTTCCCTGTTCTTTCAATGTGAATCCTCCCGTTCTTTTGTGCTTTGTCCTTTTGTGCTTTCTTTTTTCTATTTGAAAATTATCATATTTAAAAAGGCAATGCAACCCTGCGCCCGGAATCTGACAAAATCAGAACCGATCAGGTCAAAATCGCGCACATTTTTCAGTCCCTCTTTTACGCAGGTCATTCGCCAGGTTCGTAATGCAAAGCAGCGTAACCGTCAAAAATGCTCCGGGTATTACAATCATCCACCAGGCTCCTGCCGTTAACGCCTGCTCCGACAGCGACAGCATACTTCCCCAGGAAATCACCTCCACCGGAAGTCCCAGCCCCATAAAACTAAGCGCCGCCTCCATAGCAATCGCGCTGCGGATGTTCATAACCATCATAAACAGAACTGAAGGCAAAAAATTGGGCATCAGATGTTTCCACAAAATATGAAAAAATCCGCCGCCCATGCATTTTGCAGCAAGCACAAATTCACTGGCACGAATCTTTCGCACTTCGGTGCGGATCATCTTTGCCATACTCATCCAGCTTGTCACACCAATTACCATCGAGATCCGAAATACATCTGCCTGTCCAAGCGCTGCCTGCAGTAAAATGACAATAAGAATCCCTGGTATACTTAAAAGAATCTCTGTCAGTCTCATCAGCAGCGCATCCACCCATTGTGGAACGCTGCCGCTGCATGCCCCAAATACAAATGCGATCCCTGCCGAAATAACGGCCGCAATCCCTCCAATCAGCAAAGAAATCCGGCCCCCATACCAAATCATAGAAAAAATATCCCTGCCCATAGGATCTGTCCCAAATAAAAACTCCCTGCAGGGCGGCACACTGAAATGATGCAGATCCAGATATACCGGATCTTTTGTCATGATCAGCCCGCACCCCATACATCCGGTAATAATCAGCGCCAGAATTACAGCGGAAAATAACGGCTTTCCCTGATACCATTTTTCTTTTCGGACAGGCGTCGGCAGCGTCTGTCGGATGCCAGCTACCTGAAACGCGTCATGGACGTATGGATCTGTTTCTATTTCTGTTCCTATTTCTGTTTCATTATACATTATTTCTCTCTTCCTCCCTGATCCGCGGGTCCAGCCAAGCATTCACCACCTGCGCCGCCATACTGCAAAAGATTACCAGCGCCCCCGACAGCATACACAGCACCATGAAAAGATTATAATCCTGATATCTGGCGCTTTCATAAGAAAGTGTCCCAAGCCCCGGATACGAAAATACCGTCTCGATCAGATAGGTCCCGCCCAGCATATGCGGCACGGAAACTGCCATCAGGCTCAGATAAGCAGGAAGCGCATTTCTAAGGCAGTGTCGGAACATGACGCTGCGTTTTGTCAGGCCCTTTGACTTTGCAAACCATACATAGTCCGCCCGCACCTCCTCCAGAATCCGGTTACGTATCAGATACGCATAATACCACAGATGACTCAGAACTACAGCAGACAATGGAAGAATCAGATGCAGGATGCGGCTGAACGGGTCGTCCTCTCTTCCCACGGCATAAGCGCCGCCGCTTGGAAGCCATTTTAAATGCACCGCAAAAATCAGAATCAGGATAAAAGACAGCCAAAATTCTGGTATGCAACTGGTCACCACACCCGCCTTACAGATCAGGCGGTC
The DNA here is from genome assembly GCA_009774535.1 of Lachnospiraceae bacterium. Taxonomy (GTDB): domain Bacteria; phylum Bacillota; class Clostridia; order Lachnospirales; family Lachnospiraceae; genus Eubacterium_J. The sequence continues at coordinate 14,213 of VSNY01000073.1, read as the reverse complement.
CGCCAGACTGTCTTCCTGCCAGGCACACAGTATCCCAAGCAGCAGCGCCAGAAGAAACACAATCCCAAATCCTGCCCCGCCAAGCAAAAGCGTGTTGCCAGCCCGTTCCCGGATCACTTCCAGGATATCCGTTTTATATTTGTAAGAAATACCAAACTCCCCGCGCAGCGCCTGCTTCAGCCAGTATGCATACTGCACGGTCACTGGTTTATGCAGGCCAAGCCGCTCTTTTGCCTGCTCACGCTCGTTTTGGCTCATTTTTTCCACACGCTCCCCATAGTAAGACACAAGCGGATCGCCCGGAGCCAGCCTGGATATATAAAAAACAACCGTTACCAGAAGAAAGATACTCAGAAAAAAAAACAGAATCTTTTTTACAATATAAAATATAAGGTTTTTATCCTTCACACTGATCATCCCTTCTTTCCGAAATACAGCCGCCTGGAGCGTGTTTTCCGGCAAATTCTGCCATTCCTATATCCGTACATAATGTTCCGCGGCAGCCTGTATCCACTCCCCATCAATAGAAAAACTCTGTTCCCCGACGGTTTCCCCGCGTTTGGCCCGTTCTTGTTTCGGGTCCGGGACAGGGATGGCTGCCAGCAGTGATTTTGTATATGGATGCAGCGGATTTGCGAACAATTCCGCTGCGGGCGCGCACTCTGCCAGCCTGCCCTTATACATAACACCGATTCTGTCGCACAAAAATTCTGCCATTGCAAGGTCATGTGCAATAAATAAAAAAGAAAATCCATGCTCCTTCTGCAGATGTTTAAATAAATTTACAATCTGCGCCTGCATGGACACATCCAAAGATGAGATTGGTTCATCCGCCACGAGAAGCGCAGGCTCCATCGCCAAAGCCCTGGCAATGGCCACCCGCTGCCGCTGCCCGCCGGACAAGGCAGACGGATATGCATCCAGATCACTTTCATTCAGACCGACATGTTTCATCTGATATGCCGCCTCGGCCCGCAGCGATCCTCTTTTGGGTTTGATTTTGTGGATTTTCATCGGTTCTGTAATCAGATCGCATACGTTCATCCGCTGGTTCAGGCTGGAATTGGAATCCTGAAAAATCATCTGCCTGGTCCTTTGCAGCCTGCGCCTGTGCTTTTGAAAGTCTTTTGGATCCGAACTTTTGATCCCCTGATACCAAATCCCGCCGCTCTGCGGCTGGTGCAGGTTCATAATGCAGCGCGCAACCGTCGATTTCCCGGACCCTGATTCTCCTACCAGGCCAAAAATTTCTCCCTTACAAATCTGAAACGAAACATCGTCCACCGCCCGGACAGATTCCTTTTTGGTCAATGGAAAAGAAACGCTCAAATGCCGGACGTCCAGTAAAATTTCTTTTGCATGCTCCTTCGCCTTGTGTCCTGTATTCTTCTTTGCAGTTTCGTTTGCGCGGTTTGCTTCATGCTTTGCAGTTTCGTTTGCGCGGTTCGTTTCATGCTTTGCCGCAGGCGGCCTTTGCTCTTTTGGTAAAATTGCCATCTGCGCAAAAACCGGGATCTTGCGCAGCGCCCCGAATGCCCGCTGATCCAGCAGCCAGCTTGCTGCCTGATGTGTCTCACTTACCGGAAACATTGGCGGGTGCTGTTCATAGTCAATCCCAAGCGCATACACATTCCGGCAGGCGAACGCGTCCCCCTTGGGCGGATGCAGCAGCGCCGGAGGCATGCCTGGGATCACAGACAGCTTTTCCTTTCCTTTGGAATACAGCGGAAGCGACTGCAGCAGCCCCCAGGTATACGGATGCCTGGGATCTTTGTAGATTTCCTCCGCTGTGCCGATCTCGACGATCTTTCCGGCATACATAACAGCAACGCGGTCCGCGATTCTGGCTGCAGCGCCCAGGTCATGCGTTACAAATAAAACCGCCATATGCCTCGTCTTTGCCAGATCCGCAAGCAAATCCAAAATTTTGGCCTGTGTCGTCACGTCCAGCGCCGTCGTTGGTTCATCCGCCAGCAAAAGTTCCGGCTCCGCTGCCAGCGCCGCAGCCAGTACAATCCTCTGGCGCATACCGCCTGAAAAATGATGCGGATACTGCCTGCTGCGCTCCAGCGGACGGTCAATGCCAAGAATCTGCATAAGTTCCAGCGCCTTTTCCATCCGCGCGGCCCTGCCTGCCATCGGCTGATGTACCCGGATCGCTTCTGCGATCTGCATGCCGACGGGTATGGTTGGATTCAGGGATGTCATCGGCTCCTGAGATACCATCGCGATTATATCTCCCCGTATCCGGCACAGTTCCCGTTCTCTGTATCCGCTGATATCCGTTCCATGCACACAGATCCGCTCCGCCTGCACCTGTGCATAAGACGGCAGAAGTTTGACTATGCTCCTGCACATCACACTTTTTCCGCATCCGGACTCCCCTGCCACTGCCAGCACCTCCCCCGCTTTCAGTGAAAAGCTGACATCCCGCACCGCCTGCACCTCTCCGCGCGACGTCGGGATCTTTACGGACAGATGCTCTACTTCCAACAACTCTGACATAAAATCCTCCCTGACATCTGTAGTCTTACGGAACGTTACAGCGTCCAGTCTGCAACATTCCAAAAAATACCGACTCCGTGATGCCCCATTACCGTATCTGGCGATATCCCCTGTACAGCTGCTTTTGCCACATAATCCGCATCTACATAGCACAAAAACGCAAACGCCGGGTCTTTCGCAAGTTCCGTCTGAAACTGTGCATATGCTTTTGCCCGGACAGCCGGGTCATCGGACTGGCGCGCCTTGATTAAATACCGGTCCACCTTCGGGTTGGAATATCCGCTATAATTAGCGCCTTTTCCAGTGCCAAATACTTTATAGGTATGGTCATCCGCATCAAACGGACTTCCCCAGCCGATCAGGTATGCCATCTGCCCTTCCCAGTCTATCTGTACCGGAATCTCAACTGTGCAGTGAATCCCCGCTTCTTTCAGCTGCTGCGCCGCTGCCTGCGCCAGATCCGCCCGCACCTGGTCCCCCGCGCCGACGCTCAGCACAAACCCGACCGTCTGCCCGTCCCGAACATAATATCCATCGCTGCCCATCGTACATCCTGCCGCTTCCAGGATTTCCCGCGCTTTCGCCGGATCGTATGCATAATGCTCCATCCCCTCATAATGATAGCGGTTACGCTGCAGCGGCCCATAAGCCGCCTCTCCCTGCCCCAGCAGAATCGCATCCACCATCGCCTGCCGGTCAAGCGCATAACAAACAGCAGGGATCAGATCTCTGTTCTTCTGCCAGTATGTATGCTGAAAATTAAACATAATTCCGCGGTAATCAGACGTCTTCATCGTATAACACTGATATGCTTCCCTTTGCGCAAACGCCTGCGCATCTTTCGGCGTCAGCAGCGCCAGATCCAGCTCACCAGACTCCATCTGCAGCGCCCTGGCATGGTCATCCGGCACAATTTTAAAAATAATCTGGTCAATATGCGCTTCTCCTTTAAAATAATCCTGATTTTTCTCAAGTATGATCGCCTGCCCCACATCCCAGTTTTTCAGCTTATAAGGCCCCGTACCGACCGGATTACGGAAAAACGCCGATTCCTGCATATCTTCCCCACGCAACAGATGCTCCGGCAGGACAGCCATCGTCATATAATCCAGAAAAGCCGCATTTGGAGCCGCCAGCTGAAACGCAATCGTATGGTCATCCAGCACTTTGATTTTCTGTATATCTTCATAATTTGGCGCATTTTCAGAACCATTTGCCGGATCTTTGACCGCTTCGATCGTAAACTTTACATCTTCCGCGGTAAAATCCTGCCCGTCATGCCAGGTTACATGCTCCTTAAGATCAAACGTATAAGTATTCGTCTTTGCATCAAATTCCCAGCTCTTTGCCAGTCCCGCAACAACTTCGTTCTTTCCGTTATGCGCGGTCAGTCCGTCAAACAAAAGGGCATTGATCTCCCCATGTTCGTCCATGGCCGGATTAATCCTTGTATAATCCCCGCTGCCATATACAAGCGTCGACGGCGCTTTCTTGTTGGCATCCGCAGCATCTTCGGAGCCGGAAGGCGCCCCGCAGGCAGCCAGCAGCATTGTAAATACAAGCATCCACAGGCTATACATCTTCTTTTTCATCATTTAGCTCTTTCCTTTCTGCAAAAAGAAACACGCCTGCCGCAAGCCTGGCAGATAACAAAGCCAAAATGCTGAAGGCACAGCGCTTTTTCCAAGATTTGCCCTATTTTCTCATGACGGTTCCCGCTGCGCAAGCCTCCCTGGGGGTTATTGTGTAAAGGCAGGTTGGAAACAAATTGAATAATAAATAACATAATTAATATTGTAGTTAAATATAACCCCAGAAGCTTCTTGAAAACCTGCCAGAATCTGTTATAATCAAATTATATGCGGATATGCAGAAAATACAAATTTTATTTCAGATCAGGAGGCATCGAAATGAAAAAGTGGACAAGGGCAAGGTTTCAGCCCAATTTACCATTGGAAGAAGGCCAGGCGAAAGTTACAGCCTCGCCGTCCCATCTGGCACTGGCAAGACAGGCTGGCAGGGAAGGAATTGTACTTTTAAAAAATGAACAGAAAATACTTCCGGTAAAAAAAGGAACCAGGATCGCTTTATTTGGCAAAGGGGTATTTGACTATGTAAAGGGCGGCGGAGGAAGCGGAGATGTTACCGTTTCTCATACGTATCATCTCTATGACGGCCTGACAAAAAGGGAACATCCGGCAGAGATTTTTGAACCGCTGGCGCAATTTTATAAACAGGAAGTGCAAAAACAATATGCACACGGAGCGGTACCAGGCATGACCGTAGAACCGCCGGTGCCGGAACAGCTGCTGGAAGAAGCAAAGGAATACGCGGATCTGGCGATCATTGTGATCAGCCGTTTTTCCGGAGAAGGCTGGGACCGCAAAAGCGTTTCCTATGAATGCGGCGTTCCGCAGGAAACCGCACAGGCGGAATTAAACAAACGGATTTTTGAAAACGGGGATTACTGCCTGACTAACGCGGAACAGGCTATGGTAAATGCTGTCTGCGACACCTTCTGTGAAGTAGCGGTCGTATTAAATGTCGGCGGTATCGTGGATACAAGCTGGTTTGCGCATAATGACAAGATCCAGGCGGCAGTACTGGCATGGCAGGGAGGTATGGAAGGCGGACTTGCAACCGCGGATATTCTGCTTGGCCTGGAAAGTCCGTCAGGTAAGCTTCCGGATACGTTTGCATCCAAGCTGGAAGACTATCCGTCTTCGGCAGCTTTTCATGAATCGCCGGATTTTGTGGAATATACAGAAGATATTTATGTCGGATACCGCTATTTTGAAACGATGAAGCATGAAGATTTGTATGTAAATTATCCGTTTGGTTTTGGATTGTCGTATACGGAATTTCAGATGGATATCCTCTGGGCAGGGGATAAAAACGGGATGATTTCGATCGGAGTGCAGGTAACGAATACCGGGGACATGCCTGGCAGGGAAGTCGTGCAGGCTTATTTCGGCGCGCCGCAGGGAGCGCTTGGCAAGCCTGCCAGGGAACTTGCGGCGTTCCAAAAGACCCATGTATTACAGCCAGGCGAAAAGCAGGTGCTGACGCTGCTGTTTGCGGTTGATTCTATGGCGTCTTATGACGACACTGGAAAAGTGGCGAAATCTGCCTACGTACTGGAAGAAGGCATGTACTGCTTCTATGTCGGCAATTCCGTACGGGACGCGCAGATGATTGATTATGTATATGTAGCGATCCAAAATGAAGTGACCAAACAGCTGACACAGCTGGCAGCGCCGACACAGCTTCGTAAGCGTATGCTGTCCGACGGTTCGTATGAAGAACTGGCACAGCAAAATCCGCATGACTTTATGGAAAACGGGCTGGGCTGGAGTGAGGACGAGACAGAAGGCATTGCGCCTTTGGTACGTCAGCAGGACAGATATCAGGTGTTATCTCAGGAAGTCCGAAAGACAAAACTGGACGATGTTGCGCAAGGACATATCAATCTGGATGAATTTTTTGCACAGCTGTCAGACAAAGATCTGGTAGAACTGCTTGGCGGACAGCCGAATACAGGCGTAGCCAATACGTTCGGCTTCGGCAATCTGCCGGAATACGGCGTTCCAAATGTGATGACGGCTGACGGACCTGCCGGTCTTCGCATTGCGCCGGAATGCGGCGTTTATACGACAGCCTGGCCTTGCGCCACAATGCTTGCTTCTACCTGGAATCCAAAACTTGTAAAAGAAGTCGGCCGTGCAGCGGCAAGGGAAGTAAAGGAAAATAATATTCAAATCTGGCTTGCTCCGGCAATGAATATCCACAGAAGCCCGCTCTGCGGAAGGAATTTTGAATATTTTTCCGAAGATCCGCTGCTGACGGGTACGATCGCAGCCGCTATGGTGCAGGGCATACAGTCCGAGCATGTAGCTGCAACGATCAAGCATTTTGCATGCAACAATAAGGAAACAAACCGCAAAAACAGCGACTCACGCGTTTCCGAACGTGCATTGCGCGAGATTTATTTAAAAGGCTTTGAAATCTGTGTCAAACAGGCGCAGCCATGGGTATTAATGACTGCTTATAATCTGATAAACGGACAGCGTGCATCAGAAAACAAAGATCTTTTGGACGGTATTCTGCGTGGTGAATGGGGATACCAGGGCGTAATTACGACAGACTGGTGGACCAAAGGGGAACACTATAAAGAGATTCAGGCCGGAAATGATATCAAGATGGGCACCGGATATCCGGAACGTGTACTGCTGGCGCTGGAAAAAGGACTGATTACCAGAGATGAAATCAAGGCTTGCGCACGCAGGGTTCTGGAACTAATCTTAAAGCTGGACTAAGAGCCTGACAGCGAAGAAAGTCGCCGCGCCGGCATGGTCTGCGGATTGTACGATACTGACGCTATGCATCGCGCCAGTACAAACGCTGGCCGGATACGGGCCAGCGCGGCATTTCAGTAATCGTAGCGTATCGCTGTATCAGATCACATCACTCCAGATCAAATCAGATACCGAAACGTGACAGAAGGAGGGGTTTATGATTCAACTATTTGAAACGTTTCTTCACCAGATTGTGGAGATCGCCATCCTGACGTTTGAATTTATCGGCGTCGGTATTATTATTTACTCGGGTCTGCAGGGTTTTTTTCTGTATCTGAAACGCTCTCCGGCGACAAAACTGACACTCGCGAAAGGTCTGGCTATGGGACTGGAGTTCAAGCTTGGCAGCGAGATTTTGCGGACGGTTGTGGTGCGTGAATGGAAAGAAATCGCGACAGTGGCAGGAATTATCGTACTGCGGGCGGCGCTGACCTTTTTGATTCATTGGGAGATCCGGGAGGAAGAGAAAGGCATTGAATAATACATCTGCCTATCCTCTACTCCTCAGCAAACAAATCATCCCGCGTAATATTGTTCAGCCATTTCCCGCTCCGGTAATGCCGGATCACCCATGGCCATTTCACAAATTCATCCGTGCAGATCAGAAAATATACCCACATCACCGGAAGCTTTAACACAAACGCCGCAATAAAACCAAGCGGCACCGCGTACACCCACATATCGATCGTATCACAGATCAGTCCAAAACGGCTGTCCCCGCCGGCCCGGAACACGCCTGCGATCAATGTTGTATTGACAGCCGCACCCATCACATAATAAGTATTGATCCACAGCATATACTTCAGGTAATGCATCGCCTGGTCTGTCAGCTGCGCATAAGTTAACACGACCGGCATAGCTGCTAAGACCATCAGTCCTCCCGCTGCCCCTGTAATTACCGTCAGCTTCATCAGCTTTTTGGCTCCGTCCTCTGCTTCTTCCAGTTTGTTTTCCCCAATGATTCTGCCCAGCAGAATTCCGCCTGCGCTTGCCATACCAAAGCACAAGATCGTGCCAAAATTCCTAACTACGATCACAAAAGAATTTGCCGCTACCGCATCTGTCCCCAAATGACCGATAATTACAGAATACATGGCAAACGCCATGCTCCAGCTGATATCGTTGCCAAGAGCCGGCAGCGACAGCCGGACAAAATCGAAGAACAGCACTTTATGCCGGACAAACAAATACCGGACATCCAGTTTGATATCCCTGCTGTAAAAGGATACCACAAAACAGGCCGCCAGTTCGATCAGACGCGACAAAGACGTCGCAAGCGCCACACCCATGGCACCCAGCTTCGGCGCGCCAAACAGCCCGAAAATAAATACAGCATTCAGACAGATATTCAGCGAAAAGGCCAGTACGTTCATTGCCGTACTAATTCCTACACGTCCGACACTGCGCAGCACCGCAAGATATACTTCCGTAATGCCCCAGCACAGATAGCAGATACTCATACAGCGCAAATAGGAAGCGCCGACAGCGGCCAGTTCCGGATCATTTGTAAAAATATGCATCATCTGTTTTGGCAGAAACCACGCTGACCCTGCAAACAAGACCGATATCCCCAGGGAAAAGCGCAGAGCAATCCCTTGAATCACCTGAATAGCCTGCAGATCCCCTTTGCCGTAATACTGGGCGCACAGCATTGTTGCACCTGTACCAAGGCCGTAAAATACCATAAAAAGGATACTGGCGTACTGAGACGCCAGTGACACGGCGGATATCGACGACTGGCCGACATAATTCAGCATTACGACATCTGCAGAACTAACGGCTGCACTAAGCAGATTTTGGACAATAATCGGAAGTACCAGCTTAAAAATCTGGCTGTAAAAGGTATCTGATTGTATGGAAGTTTTCTTTTTCATATATGTAATCACCTGATAAATTATTTTGCAGAATGCAGGTCCTTTTCCTTTAGCCTGCCGCCGCCCGCCAGCGTCAGATCTTCCAGCGCGTAAATCTTTGCCATATCCTCCCGGTACTGATAAAATACAGACCTTCTCCCTGTCCGAATCCTGTATCCATCAAATACATTTCCAGAAGCCGCCCCGGTCAGAAATAATGTGCCGCCCTCCCCGGCTGTGCCTTCGTCACAGTTCGTCACATCTGCCAGATAGTTTCCCAGATCCCCCATATGCACAATATTCCACATATGCAGCCCTGCGCCCGTACCGCCTGACATTGTCCCCGTCACAAGGCAGCTGTAAATATCCGGATCATCGAATACTGTCTGGTCACAAAGATACTGAAAAGCTTTGGCATATCCTTCGCAAACTACATTTGTTGTATCGTCTTCGTCAAATACATAGACGATCTGCCATGGATTCTGGTTGCCCGGATCTTTTGTCTGTGCCGCTTCCTTATTATAAGAAGTCAGTTCACAGATTTTCCTGCAGTAATAGGTAAGTTTCTGATAATCTGATAACGCTGATGCTTCACTGACAATCCTTTCCGCATTTGCGGCCGCTTTTCTGGCAGATTCTATTTTGGCAGGATCTGTTTGATACCTGCTGCCATAGGCGTCGCTGACCAAAAAGCGAAAGGTAAGCACTGCCTGATCCATCCACAGACTGGCGCCCTTACTGCCTCGTTTTTGTATTCTGGCGCCAGACATAGAGATGCCAAAACTTCCCTCCGCCGCTTTATTGTACCAATACAGTTCATAAGGAAAATCTGCCAGAAGAGAGGAAAAGAGTTGTTGCAAATCCTCATCGGAAATAACCTTTTCTTCCAAAAACCGGTTCAGTATGACACTTTGTTTTTCTTTGGAAACGAGCGCCTGCGTTTTCGCATCATAAAAAGTAACGCCCAGTTCTTTGTCTGTATATTTCAGCTTGTCCAAAAAATCCTTTACCGGAATAACAAACTGCGTGGAAGTCTGTTCCCCGGATGCCACTTTCAAAATCTTCTCCTTTAAAAAATCATACATCTTTTTTCCATTTCCGTCCAACCGGTCCCCCGCATGACTGCTGCACAGTTTCAGCTTCTGATCTGCGGCCGCTGATGACGTATACACGTACGCCTGTATATCTGTATCTGCCCCAAATACCGCCTGCGTCAGATTCCACCCGATGCTGACCGACATCAAAAGCACTGCCGCAGCTGATCGAAAAACCCTTTTGCCCCCTCTTTTGCAACTCTTCTTCCTTGTAATGATTCTTCTCCCATTTTCTTTTATAAAAAAATTCTAACAATTATAAATTCAAAAATCAAGGTCTGCATCGCCAGTCCATCCTCCTGTTATCCAAAACTTATAACCGTTAGATCACTTATGGAACTGTTGCGGCATAAAGTAACAGTTCCATGGGTGATCTGAATGGTTACAAGCATATAACGCATTATTGGAATATTTTTCAAAAATAGGTTGAATATTCTATGACTGTTGTGTTAAAATACAAAAAAGCAAATTTTCTAAAGTTTTCCTCTGTTTCGGAACGTCCGTTTCCGTTACATCTATATACCTATCCGATAAGGGCTTTGATTCCTTATTCTTTCAGAAAATTCACGCTTTTCACAGCAGGAGGTTTTCTGAAAAGAGAAAATCTCCGCAACAAATAAAAAAGGAGGTTTTCGATGGAACAAAAGAAAACAGAATCAGATGTAACCTACTGGCATCCCGCATTTTATGCAGATATCCAGATCGAGCTGCAGGAAGACGCGGATAACCTGGAATTTGAAAGCGAACACCAGCTTGGAACCAATCCGATGGAAATTGATGTACTGATCATTAAGAAAGAAAACGACCGGCCCGTAAAAAAGAATATCGGTAAAATATTCAGAAAATACAATATTATGGAATATAAAAGTCCGGATGATTCTTTGAGTGTAGACGATTTTTATAAGGTGTATGGATACGCCTGTTTTTATAAGACGGATGTGCCGCACACAGACAGCATCCCCATACAGGAAATAACCATCACCTTTATCGCTGAAAAATATCCGCGCAAGCTGATCCGGCACCTGCAGCAAGTAAAAAAATATACGATACAAAAAACAGAGGCAGGGATTTATCAGGTGTTTGGTGATTTTATTCCCATTCAGATCATTATTACCAAAAAATTGTCCAGGAAGAAAAACCTTTGGCTAAAAAGCCTGACAAATAAGCTATGTGAGCATGAAAACGCAAAAACATTGATGGCTGATTATATCCATCATTCACAAAACAAACTATATCGATCTGTACTTGAAACAATTATACGAGCCAATCCACAGACATTTAAGGAGGTTAATGACATGGGCGATATTTTTATGGAAATTGTACAGGAAAAATTTGACAAAAAACTAAAAGAAGCCGTTGATCAGGAAGTCGAAAAGGCAACAAAAAATCTTTTAGAAAATGTGCAGAAAAGCATAACTGATCAAGTAACGGACAGTGTTACAAAAGAAGTAACAGAAAGCGTTACAAAAGAAGTGACAGAAAGCGTTACAAAAGAAGTAACGGAAAAAACGAAATTAATGGAACGGATCTCTCTGATTCAAAAGAAATGCAAGAAACGCAAACCGCTTTCTATCATTGCCGATGAACTGGAAACAGACCCGGATGAACTTTGCATGGTTTACAATATCGTATTTGAAAACACAGAAAAATCTGTCGAAGAGCTTTATGAGCTGGCCGCCGGAGCCGTGTCTTTGAGACAAGCCTAAAACTTAGTCTGATTCTTCGTCGGGCTTCATCCTCTCCGAAAAAACAACGGATCACTGCTCCTGACGAAGAATCCTGCGATATGGTTTATCTCTTCCTTTTTTTCGGCTTTTTCCACATTTCATACCTTGCTTTTTTGATCCATAGATATGCAATACGTAAAAAAGAAATCGCTAAAATACCTAAATAAATCAGCTTTTCCAAAGGAATTCCACGCACCTGAAACATTTTCCAAAGAGATGGTATTTCCATAATCTCATAAATGGAAAAAGAAAAAGCATAGGCTGCGCCCGAAATTACTGCCAGGGGAATTTTTCCGCTTTCCAAAATCCCAAAACATCCGCCGACTGCCAGTGCGATCCATTGCACATCTTGCGGCGTAATAAGCTTCTGTCCGTCCGCCATATAGAATGAAACAAGCCCGGCCAGTCCAAGGAACAGGGATACCATTCCCGCAAATCTGACTGGCCAGAATCTGGCTGCGGAGCCTGGAATGTAATTATATTCCCATAAGTCGACCCCTATTTTACCTGCCAGTTCTCTTGCTGATTTTGTAAAAGTGTTGTTTGTCAGCACGGCAGACCTGTCGCAATCATAAAACTTTGCGCCGCTGTATGCTTCCTGCACCGCTTTATTGCCAACCGGACAGGTATAGTATTTGCACTGCACGCCATACTTTTTTCTGCCTTTATATGCAATCAGATCAATTCCCTGGTCCCCGCTTCCTTTTGTGACGCGGACATGACGAAATCCCCTTTTCTTTAAAAATTTGGAACAACGGTATTCATATTGATAGCCATCCATAGCATCCTCCTTAGCGTTTTACTAGTCTGCTTTTATCCTACCACAAAATAACAGAAATTTCGACAGTTTCATCCTAACTTAGATCTAACAAGCCCGCCTGCAAGCAGCAGTTCCGATCACTTATGGAACTGCTGCGCCCACAGCTCCATCATTATAAAAATCTCCGGGACGAGACGTTCCCGGAGATTTTTATAATGATGTTTCTTTATTTCATGCCAAAGCAGAGCTGCGGCCCTGCTTTGGCATTTCTTATCAATGTAAACTTGTTTCTAATACAGACTGACGGATCTGCGGCACCCTGCACAACACTGGATAGAGAAGGATGCTGATTGCCAGCCCGCTGAGTCCTTGTACGATATTCGCTGGGACGCTTGCCGCCGCTGCAGGGCCATAGATCAGCCGCTCAAAGAGAAAATAACCGCCCGCCACAAGTACAAGATCACCCACTCCGCCTAGTACTACAGCAAAATAACGGCTTTTTGCTGTATGTCCGGTTCTTTGATACAAAACGCCTGCCGCAAACGCTACTGCCCCTTTGATCACAAAGGTCACCGGCACATATAGAAAATACCCGCCAAGCAGATCCGCCATAGCTGAACCGATACCTGCGGCCAGAAGTCCCCAGACCGGGCCGAGAAACACGCCTGACAATACCACTATGGCATCACCCGGATGGATATAGCCATTCGTCCCAGGTGTCGGAATACGGATGGACATCGTCGCCACGCACGCAAGCGCCGCAAATAAAGCTGCCATTACCATTTTTTTCAGATTCTGATTCATAGGAAAACCTCTTTTCTTTTTGTTTCTCCCTACTTTAATGTAAATCTGCCCGGATGGAAATAGCCAATAATTAAATATCCAATCAGTCCAATTGATCAAATATCCATGTTTATACTGTTATTTATGGCTGATGGCTCTTAATATATGTCTCATTGTATGCATATGTGTTTACAGTGTCGACCACATAGATTAACGGCAGTTCCAGCTGCATTTGCGTCCATATGACAGACTCATCTTCCTGGCATCTGTCCTGCAACGTTTTAGAGGCCGTTTCATTTAACTGCTGTTTATATTTCGATAATAGATACAAATTATTCATTTTAGATACAAATGTATCACTATGAGTACTCACAATCAAACTCATTCCCTTTCTATAAATCCGATTCAAGAACCGGACCAATTCGAGCTGTTTTTCCGGATGAAGACTGGCCTCTATTTCATCAATAACTAATCTTGTATAATGTCCGGCACTCATTACCGCCATAGCGATCGGAGCTGTCTCATTAATCATAGAAGACGCCAGATACATGGGTGTTTCGTACGCATCATTTTGTGAACAATAGAAAAATATTTTCTGGTTATCAATATTGATATGTCCATCAATCACATGATCTTCAAAAAACTGTAATTCTTTTTTAAATACTTCTTTTTTATCTTTACTTTCTGAATACATCTGTAAAAATCTTAAAAATTCATAAGTTGGTTTTGTTAATCCTCCATATATTTCACTATTATTCAAAGCCCGGCCTTCTCCAACCCCATAAGATATTGCATAATCTGTCTTATTCACAAAGAATTCACGGTATAATAATAAAAGTCCTGTTCTTGATGAAGGAAGAAAAAGACTATTCATATTTACAATTTTATCAACAAAATCATATGCAATCATTTTCAAATCAAAACGATCAAAGCCAGCAAATCCAACAAAAATTGTATCCATTTTCTTATTTCGTTCAATTCTGTTTATAACAAACATTTTGGACGAAAATGATTTTAGATACAACTCTCCCAAAACTGCTATCATCTTTGTATCTATTATTTTTCCAATATTTATTGTATTATTTTTTGAACGGTCTAATATATATACCATATAGGAAACATCTTCTGTTATAGAA
>VSNY01000072.1 GCA_009774535.1 Lachnospiraceae bacterium | reverse complement strand
TTTGAAAAATTCCCTCATTAATTCATGTATTAAAAAATAATTTGTTCTAATAAACGAATAAATCAAAGCCAGTAAATATGAATCTGGCTTTGATTCAGCAAAAAAGAACTACCAATATATTTTTATCATATGCTCAGCATCATCTTTGGATATATTAAATTTCTCTCTGATCCTTTCCGCTGTCACTTCTCTGGATGCTCCAAAATGCCTGCCTTCTTCTATGGTCGTCCTGATCGCAGCTTTCTTAGCAGCTTTCTCAGCAGCTTTTTTCTTTTCACTCTTTATATGCATATCCCATATTTCTTCCTGGCTAAATAACGTAAGCATAAGATCTACTACCTCACTTTCTCTGCCTGACAGGTATTGTTTCAGCACATCTCTGTCTTTACACATGCGTATGACTTCCCTGACTGCCTGTACAGTAAGCCCATACTTTTTTACCTGTTCATCAAATATTTTTGTAAATGTAACATACTGATTGATGATATCTCCTTTTTCTCCATCATAAATCATATGTACTGCCACATCCAGGCAACAATCTTCATCTGGAAAAAATTCTTTAGCAAACGATATCGTTTTTGGTCTCGCCTTTCTGCTTCCTGTATAAATCACATAAATCTCCGGCTTAGGCAATACCAGTTTTTTGCTTCCATAAATGTCCTGCCCTGTCTGCAATATATAATCCTGATAGGATTTTGCAAGGTACAATACCACTCTTATAAGTATATTCACTGTCCATGTAGACTGCGCTTCGATTAAAAAAATTAATTTCTCCCTTAATAAAAATCCTAAATCGTTAAAGATTCCGCCTGCCATGATGTTCTCCAGCGTAATAATTTTCAAATCCTCTTCCTTTGCACTAGTATCCTCCGGGTGTAACGCTTGATACAGTTGGAGCAGATATCCCTTGTCTCGAAACAGGCTTGTGAATACGGTATCTTTCGCAGTACGCTTTGGCGTTTTCTTTTGTTCTTCCTGCCCTTTCTCCATGACACTCTCCTTTGTCTGTTTATTTTAGTATATAGCAGCCTTTCAGAAAAAACAAGCCCTTCCTGAATGGCAGATTGTTCAGGATTTAGCCAAAAGACTTATGGAAGGTTCAGAAAGCTTTATTTGACGTATCCGCTTCGTCACGCTATAATAGAAACACTTGGAAAAACACCCGAAAGGAGACATCAATGGCAGATATCAGACCATTTCCCTGCATACGTCCTTGCAGGGAAAAAGCAGCAGACATTGCGGCGCTTCCGTACGACGTCTATAACCGTAAGGAAGCAAAACAGGAGGCCGTAAATAACCCGGATTCTTTTTTAAATATCGACCGCCCGGAAACGCAGTTTCCGGATGATATGGATATGTATGACGAAAAAGTATATCAGAAAGCACACGATCTGTTATGGAAAAAAATAGAAGACGGTACGTTCATCAGGGAGGAAAAGCCCTGCTACTATATCTACGAGCTGACGATGGACGGCAGGACGCAGACAGGCATTGTAGCTTGCGCCTCTATCGACGATTATTTAAATCATGTCATTAAAAAACATGAGAATACCCGGGCGGAAAAAGAAGCAGACCGTATCCGCCATGTAGACGTATGCAATGCACAGACAGGCCCTATTTTTCTGGCATACCGCAAAGACGCGGCAGTCAGCCGGGTGGTGGCGGACACAATGACAAAAGAACCGGTCTATGATTTTTTGTCTGTCGACGGTATCCGTCACCGGGTTTTTGTGATGGAAGAGGAAGAACGGATACAGACGGTCAGACAGGCGTTTTGCGCGATGCAGGCAGTTTATATCGCTGACGGCCATCATCGCGCCGCATCCGCTGTAAAAGTCGGGCTGCAGCGCAGAAAAGCACATCCTGGTTATACCGGGGAGGAAGCGTTTCATTATTTTTTGTCCGTTCTGTTTCCGGATGACCAGCTGCTGATTATGGATTATAACCGGGTCGTGAAAGATCTGGCAGGCATGACAGCGGGCGAATTTCTGGATCAGGCAGCAAAGATTTTTGATCTTAGAAAAGTGACAAACGAAGCGCGCAGACCGGCAAAGAAAGGTGATTTTTCTATGTACCTGGATGGAAACTGGTATCTGTGTACCGGGCGTGCCGCTGACATTCCGAAAGATCCGGTTAAAAGCCTGGACGTTTCTTTGCTGCAGGATCTGCTGTTAGAACCAGTGCTTGGCATTCATGATCCGAAGACAGACGCAAGGATCGATTTTGTGGGCGGCATCCGCGGCCTGGACGAGCTGGAGCGGCGGGTGAAGACAGATTGTGCGGCTGCGTTTGCGATGTATCCGACGGATATTTCAGAACTGTTTGCGGTGGCTGACGCCGGGCTTTTAATGCCCCCGAAATCAACATGGTTTGAACCAAAACTTAGAAGCGGGCTGTTCATCCATGCGTTAGACAGTTAGGGGCGGATCGATATGCTGACCGCACAAGAACCGTCAATTCTTACAGAAAGTATTGAAAACCTGCAGAATGTGGATAAAAACGCGATCCAGGAATATCTGGAAGATCTGGTTCCCGGCATTTTAAACTTTGCTGTGCAGCTGCTTTTGGCGGTGCTGCTTTATCTGGCTGGCAAGCGTGTTATTACATTTATCAGAAGTTTCCTGCGCAAATCTTTGGAACGCAGGGGCGTGGATATCGGCGTCCGCCAGTTTTTAGATTCTGTAAGCAAATACTGTCTGTTTTTTATTCTCTGGCTGACGATTCTGACTTTGTTTGGAATCACGACCGCTTCCGTGATTGCTCTCTTAGGATCTGCAGGTTTGACACTGGGACTTGCCCTGCAGGGCAGTCTGGCAAATTTTGCGGGCGGAGTGCTGATACTGCTGCTCGGGCCGTTTCATGTGGGTGATTATATTATATCGGGAGAAACCGGGCATGAAGGGACAGTAAAAGAGATTTCCACGTTTTATACGAGAATTCAGACAGCGGACAACCAGACGGTTATGATTCCAAACGGCAAGCTGGCCGACGGCGCGATCGTCAATGTCACAGGCCAGCAGACAAGGCGCGTGGATCTTCTGGTCGGGATTGCTTACAGCGCGGATCTGAAAAAAGCCAAGCAGCTGTTGTGGGAACTGGCGGAAAAAGAAACGCGTAAACTGGCAGACCAGCCGGTGCAGGTGTTTGTATCGGATCTGTCTGACAGCAGTGTAGTGCTTGGATGCCGGTTTTGGGTAAAATCAGAGGATTACTGGCAGACGAAGTGGGACACTTTAGAGGCGATTAAGCTGGCGTTTGATGCTGATGGGATCGAGATTCCGTTTCCGCAGATGGATGTACGTCTGAAACCGGAGGGATTGTCTGAACAGTTATCTCATATGCAGCCCAAAGCATAAAATGAAAAAAGACTGGGATAAAATCCCAAAAGTATGTTATACTATTTTCTATCGCCGCCCAAAGGCGTCACGGAATAAAACGGAAAAAGAATTAAAATTTCAAATTTATATCGTACACAGAAAAACAATAACAGGAGGAAACTATATTGAAGCTATCTGATCTGACCGCATATGAAATTATCGAAGAAAAAGATCTGCCTGACATTCATTCCAACGGCTGTCTTCTGCGTCACAAAAAAAGCGGCGCGAAAATCACTGTAATCTCCAATGATGATGAAAACAAAGTCTTTTACATCGGGTTTCGCACCCCGGCCGAAGACAGTACGGGTGTTCCGCATATCATTGAACATTCCGTACTGTGCGGTTCTGATGAATTTCCGGTGAAGGACCCGTTTGTAGAATTGGTTAAAGGGTCTTTGAATACGTTTTTAAACGCGATGACCTATCCGGATAAGACGGTATATCCGGTGGCAAGCTGTAATGACAAAGATTTTCAAAATCTGATGCATGTCTATCTCGACGCGGTGCTGCATCCGGATATTTACAGGCATAAAGAAATCTTCCAGCAGGAAGGATGGCATTATGAGCTGGAGTCGCAGGACGATACGCTGACTTTAAACGGCGTTGTCTATAATGAGATGAAAGGAGCGTTTTCATCTCCAGAAGATGTGCTGGAACGCGTGACGCTCAATGCGCTTTTCCCAGATACGACATATGCCAATGAATCTGGCGGAGATCCGGCATGCATCCCGGATTTGACGTATGAGGATTTTTTGGATTTTCACCGCAGGTATTATCATCCGTGCAATTCGTATATTTATCTGTATGGGGATATGGATGCGGCTGAGAAGCTGGACTGGATGGACCGGGCGTATTTATCCCATTATGAACAGATCAGCCTGGATTCTAAGATCCGTCTGCAGCAGCCGTTTGAAAAGCCGCAGGAGGTCAGCAGGAAATATTCGATTGCAAGTTCGGAGAGTGAAACGGACAATACGTATCTGTCTTACAGTGCCGTAATTGGGACGACATTGCAGCCGCAGCTGGCACTGGCGTTTGAGATTTTGGACTATGCGCTGCTGAGTGCGCCTGGCGCTCCGTTAAGGCAGGCGCTTTTGGATGCAAAGATCGGCAAAGATGTGATCGGGGGATTTGACAGTTCCACGTATCAGCCGGTGTTTACAGTTACGGCTAAAAATGCAAACGCATCAGAAAAACAGAGATTTGTGCAGATCATCGAATCGACATTACAAAAACTGGCGGAGGGCGGACTGAACCACAAAGCGCTGCTTGCCGGAATTAACAGCAGTGAATTTAAATTCCGGGAAGCGGATTTTGGCAATTATCCAAAAGGTCTGATTTATGGACTGCAGTGTCTGGACAGCTGGCTGTATGACGAAAAACAGCCGTTTGTCTATCTGGAAGTGCTGGATGTGTTCCGTGATCTGAAAGAAAAGGCAGAACAGGGATATTTTGAACAATTGATCCGTACCTGCTTCCTGGACAATACGCATAAGTCGGTTGTCGTTGTAGAACCGGAAAAAGGACTGCATGAAAAGAACGAACAGGCGCTGGCTGAAAAGCTGGCGGCATACAAAGATTCCCTGAGCAAAGAAGAAATCACGCAGCTGATCGCGGATACGGCTCATTTAAAAGCATACCAGCAGGAGCCGTCGTCCAAAGAAGATCTGGAAAAAATACCAATGCTGTCGCGCGGTGATATGAAGCGGGAAGCAGCGCCGCTGATCAATGAGGAAAAGACAATCGCAGGCATTCCGGTCGTTCATCATAATCTGTATTCCAATGGCATTAACTATATTCATCTGTTTTTTGATCTGTCGGATGTCAGGGAAGAGTGGATTCCGTACCTTGGGATTTTAAAAGCGGTGCTTGGGGATATGGATACGCAGGATTATACGTATGAAGATCTGGCCAATGAGATCAACCTGCATACCGGCGGCTTTTCTGTCAATATCATGGCGTCTGCGGATCTGAAAGACCGCAGTCTGATCAAAAAATATGAGGTCGGCATCAAAGCGCTGTATCCAAAGACAGGAACAGCGATGCACTTGTTGGAGAGCATGCTCTGCCGGACAAAGCTGGACGATGACAAGCGTCTGTATGAGGTGCTGGCTCAGGCAAAATCACGTCTGCAGATGCAGTTTATGCAGGCCGGACATTCCGTGTCCGCGCTGCGCGCGATGTCTTATTTTTCCCAGGCGGGACGATTCAGCGACCTTTCCGGCGGAATCGGGCTGTATCGGGTAGTTGCTGAAGCGGAGCGTGATTTTGCGCATCAAAAAGAAAAGGTCAAAGACATTTTAAAACAGCTGTTTTGTACCATCTTCCGGCCGGAAAATCTGATTGTCAGCCTGACGGGCGACGCGGAAGGGTACGCGGCGTTTCAGCCGGAACTGGAAGCATTCCAGGCATCTTTGTTTACCAAAGACGCAGAAAAAGAACCGATGCGGGTTGTATGTGAAAAGAAAAATGAAGGTTTTAAAAATGCGGCGCAGGTGCAGTACGTTTCCAGAGCCGGGAATTTTAAAAATCATGGGTTTGCCTATACCGGAGCGCTGCGTATCTTAAGAGTGATTTTAAACTATGATTATCTGTGGCTGAATATCCGTGTGAAAGGCGGCGCTTATGGATGCATGAGCGGTTTTGGACGTAACGGGGACACTTATTTTTCGACCTATCGTGATCCGAACCTGCGCAGATCCAACGAAGTGTTTGATGGCATGCCGGAATATCTGAAAAATTTTGACGCGGACGAACGGGATATGACTAAATATGTGATTGGTACGATCAGCGGCATGGATACACCGCTGAATCCGTCCGCAAAAGGCATGCGTTCCATGATGGCATATCTGACCCATGTGACGCAGGAAGATTACCAGAAAGAACGCGACGAGGTACTTGCAGCCGGACAGGCCGAAATCCGGGCGCTGGAACCGCTGATTACGGCTGTATTGGCAGATGAAAATATTTGTGTGATCGGCAATGAGAGCGTACTGGAAAAGGAAGCAGATCTGTTTTCCAGACTGGAAGATTTATTCTAAACAGGCAGTCAGGTTCATCCAGGTCAGAAAAAAGAGGGAGTAAAAAGAAAGGAACATTATGGATAACAGCACAAGCTTTAAGTCAGGATTTGTAACGATTATTGGAAGGCCGAATGTAGGCAAGTCTACGCTGATGAATCAGATGATCGGGCAGAAGATCGCTATTACGTCCAAAAAACCACAGACAACACGCAGCCGCATCCAGACGGTTTATACCGATATGGAGCGGGGGCAGATTGTATTTTTGGATACGCCCGGCATTCACAAAGCCAAAAATAAACTGGGCGAATATATGGTAAACGCCGCGGAACATACGCTGCAGGACGCAGACGTTATTTTGTGGCTGGTGGAACCGTCTGATTTTGTAGGGGCCGGGGAGCAGCACATCGCGCAGATTCTGCAGAAGGTAAAGCTGCCGGTTATTCTTGTAATCAATAAAATCGATACCGTTGCAAAAAAGGAAAATCTGCTTCATTTTATTGATACTTACCGCAAAATCTATGACTTTGATGAAATCATCCCGGTCTGCGCGCTGCACGGTGATCATGTGCCGGATGTGATTGATCTGATCTTCCGCTATCTGCCGTACGGGCCGATGTTCTATGAGGAAGATACGATTACCGACCAGCCGCAGCGTCAGATCGTAGCGGAGATTGTCCGGGAAAAATCACTGCATGCGCTCGAGGAAGAAGTGCCGCACGGTATCGCGGTCACCATTGACCGGATGAAGAAGCGCAAAGGCAAAGACCTTATGGATATTGAAGCGACCATTATCTGCGAACGGGAGTCCCACAAAGGCATTATAATCGGCAAAAGCGGTGCAATGCTGAAAAAAATCGGTTCCAACGCCCGCTTTGAAATTGAAAAACTGCTGGAGCAGAAAGTGAACCTGCGTCTTTGGGTGAAAGTCCGCAAAAACTGGCGGGACAGCGATCTGATGCTGAAAAATTTTGGCTATCAGGAGCAGAAATAAAGAAAACTGCCAGATTTTATCTTGTATCAAATAGCATAATATGCAGAACCTATGTAAGATAAGACGAAACCTTACAGATGCCAGGAAAGCAGGGGTATGCATATGACAAGAGACAGCTGGAAAGACTTTGCCTTAAGCGGCAGGGTCAGCGATTACTTAAAATACCGGGAACAGGAAAACCGCAGCAGCCGTCAGGGCGCTGCGGTATGGACAGGTGGTGCTTCGGATGGGACAGACAATCGGGCTGACGGGCATGGTATTGTCAGCAATGCCTGTCGGTGATTATGACAAAAGAATACAGATCCTGACAAGGGAGAGAGGAAAAATCGCAGCCTTTGTACGCGGCGCCAGACGACCGAACAGTGTATTTCTGGCTGCGGCGAATCCATTCTCCTTCGGCCAGTTTGAAGTGTTTGAGGGCAAAAATTCCTACAATGTGGCAAAAGTCAATATATCCAATTACTTCCGGGAACTGGCCGAAGACCTTGACGCCGTGTCGTACGGCTTTTATTTTCTTGAAATGGCGGCTTATTATACGCAGGAAAATATGGACGGCACCGATTTTTTGAATCTTTTGTATCTCACGTTAAAGGCGCTGCTGAAGCCGTCGCTGGATAACCGCCTGGTACGCAGGATTTATGAACTGCGGGTCATGGTGCTGCATGGAGAATATCCAAATGTATTTGCCTGCGCCAGATGCGGTGCCAAAGACAGCCTGCATTATTTTTCCATTCAGCGGCAGGGTGTGCTCTGCCCGGCGTGCCTGAAAGGGGAACGCGCGGTGCCGGTGGACGAGTCTGTGCTGTATGCGCTCCAATATATCATGGCAGCGCCTTTGGAAAAGCTGTATACATTTACGCTGACCGCGCCGGTGTTTGCAAGGCTGGATGGGATCGTGGAAGGGTATATGCGGCGGTATCAGGACCATACGTTTCAGTCGGAGCATTTTACATACATCTTAAAAAATGATTGAAATCAGGCAAAAGGTCTAGTATAATAGGTCCGCGGAGGCAAATGAAATTTTTACCTGCAAAGAACAACAGAGGAGGCAGTAGCTATGAAACGGAAGCTGTATGCAGCGCTTGGCATTTTTGCCGCGGCCAGCATAACCACGGCATGTGGGGCTTCATTTGAAGCTGATGAAAGTACGGTTTACATTACAAAACAGGGAAACGTAATCGGCGCGAATATCGAAGACTTTAACGAAGATTACTACGATGAAGAAGAATTAGAAGCGTATATTGCTGATTCCATTGAAAGTTATGTGGAATCTAATGGAAACGGCAGCCTGGAATTGGACAGATTTGAGACAGCATCATCAGAAGAAGACGGCGTTACGGCACAGCTATATTTAAATTATGCGACATATATCGACTATGCGTTGTTTAATGATGTCACCCTGTTTGCCGGAACCGTAGAGCAGGCACAGCAGGAAGGGTATACATTTGACCAGGACTTTGTAAAAGTCGAAGACGGCGCTGCCGCGGGCGGCATGGATGTACAGGAACTGCTGTCAGAACAAGGCGTCCAGGTTGTAGTGATCGGCGAAGAGATCGCTGTGCGGGTCGATGGAGAGATCCTGTGTGTATCTGACAGCAATGCAGAGGTAACTGGTAAAAATACCGTACAGGTGCATTATGACGTAGAGGATGCACAAGCGCAGCCGGCATATATATTATATAAATAGTCTCAAATATGGAGGATGGAGGATAGAAGGAATGGAAAAATCAATGGAAAAGATTGTCGCGCTTGCAAAAGCCAGAGGGTTTGTATATCCTGGCTCAGAGATTTATGGCGGCCTGGCAAACACCTGGGATTACGGTAATCTTGGCGTAGAGTTAAAAAATAATGTCAAAAAAGCATGGTGGCAGAAATTCGTGCAGGAGAACCCATACAATGTCGGCGTGGACTGTGCGATTTTAATGAACCCGCAGACCTGGGTAGCTTCCGGCCATCTCGGCGGCTTTTCTGATCCGCTGATGGACTGCAAGGAATGCCATGAGCGTTTCCGCGCGGACAAGATTATCGAAGATTTTGCAGCGGAACATGAGATTACGCTGGAAGAAAGCGTAGACGGCTGGTCGAACGAAGCGATGGTCAGCTTTATCGAAGAACATCAGGTAGCTTGTCCAAGCTGCGGCAAACATAATTTCACAGATATCCGCCAGTTTAATTTAATGTTCAAAACATTTCAGGGTGTCACCGAGGATGCAAAAAATACCGTTTATCTGCGGCCGGAAACCGCGCAGGGCATTTTTGTTAATTTTAAAAATGTGCAGCGTACATCCCGCAAAAAAATCCCGTTTGGCATCGCCCAAATCGGAAAATCGTTCCGAAATGAGATTACGCCTGGTAATTTTACGTTCCGTACAAGGGAATTTGAGCAGATGGAGCTGGAATTTTTCTGTGAGCCTGGCACGGATCTGGAGTGGTTTTCTTATTGGAGAAGCTTCTGCCGCGACTGGCTGCTCAGTCTTGGCATGAAAGAGGAAGAACTGCGCTTAAGGGATCACGATCCGGCGGAGCTGGCATTTTACAGCAAAGCGACCACAGACTTTGAATTTCTGTTCCCGTTTGGCTGGGGCGAGCTGTGGGGCATCGCAGACCGTACGGATTATGACCTGACGCAGCACCAGAATACTTCCGGGCAGGATCTGTCGTATTTTGACGATACTAAAAATGAAAAATATGTGCCGTATGTTATTGAGCCGTCACTTGGCGCGGACAGGGTAGTGCTTGCGTTTTTATGCGCGGCCTATGATGAAGAAAATATCGGCACAGAAGAAAAACCGGATATGCGTACCGTTTTGCATTTCCATCCGGCGCTTGCCCCGGTCAAGATCGGTGTTCTGCCGCTTTCCAAAAAGCTGAATGAAGGCGCGGAGCAGGTATTTACGCAATTGTCTAAAAAATACAACTGCGAATTCGACGACCGCGGCAATATTGGGAAAAGATACCGCCGCCAGGATGAGATCGGCACGCCGTTCTGCGTTACTTATGACTTTGATTCGCAGGAGGATCACGCGGTTACCGTACGCTTCCGCGATTCCATGGAGCAGGAACGGGTGGAGATTGCACGGCTGGACGCTTATTTTGCGGATAAATTTGATTTTTAAAGAAGAATTTTCCATAATAAATTTTAAAAAAGTGGTTGCTTCTGTGGAAAAATATGTTAAAATAAATATGTGTGCATAAAACAGTGCAACCAAAGTGAACAATGTGAATCGATATCGGACAACCCTGTCTGTAGAAAATTCACAAGAAAATAATTAACCAAAGTATTTTTTAGGAGGAATCAGCAAATGGCAAACAAATGGGTATATTTGTTCAGCGAAGGCAAAGCAGACATGCGTGAACTGCTTGGCGGCAAAGGCGCGAACCTGGCAGAGATGACGAACTTAGGACTCCCGGTTCCGCAGGGTTTTACAATTACAACCGAAGCTTGTACGCAGTATTATGAAGACGGCCGTGAGATCAACGACGAAATCCAGGGCCAGATCAATGACTATATTGTTAAGATGGAAGAGATTACAGGCAAGAAATTCGGTGATAAGGAAAATCCGCTGCTTGTATCTGTGCGTTCCGGTGCAAGAGCTTCCATGCCTGGTATGATGGACACAATCTTAAATCTGGGCTTAAACGAAACCGTTGTGGAAGTAATCGCTGAGAAATCCGGCAATGCACGCTGGGCATGGGACTGCTATCGCAGGTTTATCCAAATGTATTCTGACGTTGTAATGGAAGTGGGCAAGAAATATTTTGAACAGCTCATCGACGCAATGAAAGAGAAAAAAGGCGTTACTTATGACGTAGACCTGACAGCCGATGACTTAAAGGAATTAGCTTCCCAGTTCAAAGCTGAATACAAGGGCAAGATCGGCGCTGACTTCCCGGATGATCCGAAGGAGCAGCTGATGGGTGCCATCAAAGCCGTATTCCGTTCCTGGGACAACCCTCGTGCAAACGTATACCGTCGTGACAACGATATCCCATATTCCTGGGGTACAGCTGTAAACGTGCAGTCAATGGCATTTGGTAACATGGGCGATGACTGTGGTACAGGTGTTGCATTTACACGTGACCCTGCAACCGGCGATAGAAAGCTGATGGGAGAATTCCTTGTAAACGCACAGGGCGAAGACGTAGTTGCAGGTGTGCGTACACCAATGCCGATCGCTAAAATGGAACAGGAGTTCCCGGAAGCATTCAAGCAGTTTACTGATGTATGCAAGACGCTCGAAGATCATTACAGAGATATGCAGGATATGGAATTTACCGTTGAAAATAAAAAGCTGTACATGCTGCAGACCAGAAACGGTAAGAGAACTGCACAGGCTGCGTTAAAGATCGCATGTGACCTTGTAGACGAAGGCATGCGTACAGAAGAAGAAGCAGTTGCAATGATCGATCCGCGTAACCTGGATACGCTGCTGCATCCGCAGTTTGACGCTGCTGCATTAAAAGCTGCGACGCCGGTAGGCAAGGGCCTTGGCGCATCTCCTGGCGCAGCATGCGGCAAGATCGTATTTTCTGCGGAAGACGCTGAAGCATGGAACGACAGAGGTGAAAAAGTTGTATTAGTACGTCTGGAGACTTCTCCTGAAGACATTACCGGTATGAAAGCAGCACAAGGTATTTTAACTGTTCGTGGCGGTATGACATCCCATGCAGCCGTTGTTGCACGTGGTATGGGTACCTGCTGTGTATCCGGATGCGGCGATATCGCAATGGATGAAGAAAACAAGAAATTTACGCTTGCCGGAAAAGAATATCATGAAGGAGACTATATTTCCATCGACGGTTCTACAGGCAACATTTATGACGGCGAAATCCAGACTGTTGACGCTACCATCGCAGGTGAATTCGGCAGAATTATGGATTGGGCTGACAAATACAGAAAATTAAAAGTACGCACAAATGCAGACACACCGACAGATGCGAAGAAAGCACGCGAACTCGGCGCAGAAGGCATCGGCCTTTGCCGTACAGAGCATATGTTCTTTGAAGAAGACAGAATCGCAGCATTCCGCGAAATGATCTGCGCAGATACGGTAGAAGAAAGAGAAGCAGCGCTTGATAAGATTCTTCCATACCAGCAGGGCGACTTTGAAAAATTATACGAAGCTCTGGAAGGCTGTCCGGTAACGATCCGCTTCCTGGACCCGCCGCTTCATGAGTTCGTACCAACTGACGAAGAAGACATTGAAAAGCTTGCAAAAGCACAGAATAAATCAGTGGAAGATATCAAGACACTGATCGATTCTCTGCACGAATTCAACCCAATGATGGGCCACCGCGGCTGCCGTCTTGCAGTAACCTATCCGGAAATTGCAAAGATGCAGACAAAAGCAGTGATCCGTGCAGCAATCAACGTACAGAAAGCACATGCAGACTGGAACGTAAAACCGGAAATCATGATTCCGTTAATCTGTGATATCAAAGAATTAAAGAACGTTAAGAAAGTTGTAGTAGAAACAGCAGATGCAGAAATCGCAGCTGCAGGCGTGAAATTAGAATACGAAGTAGGTACCATGATCGAAATCCCAAGAGCAGCCCTGACTGCTGACGAGATCGCATCAGAAGCTGATTTCTTCTGCTTCGGTACCAACGATCTGACACAGATGACCTTCGGCTTCTCCCGCGACGATTCCGGCAAGTTCCTGGATGCTTACTACGACGCAAAAATTTTTGAAAACGATCCATTTGCAAAACTGGATCAGACAGGCGTTGGCAAACTGATGGAAACAGCAATTAAACTTGGCAAACCTGTCAACAGCAAATTGCACGTAGGCATCTGCGGCGAACATGGCGGAGATCCTTCTTCGGTTGAGTTCTGCCATAAGATTGGTCTGGACTATGTATCCTGTTCACCGTTCCGTGTGCCGATTGCAAGGCTGGCGGCAGCACAGGCGGCTATTAACAACTAGAGGAATTAGACAACCCTATATTTACTTCTGTACCTTAACGGTGTCGAGAGAGGATGTAAGGGCATTTATGGCTGAACGTCCAGAGTACACAAAGGCTAACAGATTTAAAGATATTGTGGTAAAAGTCTATATATAAGTTCTGCAAGGGAAAGCAAAGTGCTTTCCCTTGTTTGATGTTTGGGAATAGACCCTATTTCGGGGTTTGTTCCCTTTTTTTATTCAATATCTTTAATGAAGGAGGTTCAGGTATGAACAACACAGCGTTAAGAGCAGGGGCACAGAGTGCCAACAACACACACATGGTTTTTGCAAACGAGAAACATGAAAGATTCTATTATGAAAAACTGGAACAGGCGAGGTATCAGGACTGCTATCACAAGGCTTTGATCTACATTCTCGGTATTTCTGAGGACACGAGGAATCATTTCAGCCAGATTTACGATATGAAGTCCGGATGCGTCAAAACAGAGTGTCTGCATCAGGGCTGGCAGACCAGCGGCAGCGTAAAGGTGGTAAGGCTTGCCTTTAACCTTTACACGGACGGAACGCCGGGCGTTGATGACTATAAGCGCAAGGACGAGCAGATCGGAGAGTGTAGGGGGTATTCCGTAAGCGATATTTTCTGCTGCGGCTACGCACTGTACTTCTGGCAGGGCATTCAGCTCCGTTACCCGGAATACTGCCGGAAACAGCGGTCTATCGAGGAAATCCTTGCAGAAATGGAGAGGAAACGTGCTGAAAATTCGACTGATGGGAACGAAGAATGATATTAAGTGGTTCGAGAGGATTCTGCAAAGACAGCCCAAAGTGGCTGTGACGGAAGTTTCCGAACTGTACCGGAACAAGGGTACAAACAGGTATTACCGGGCTTATGTGGAAGTGCAGAAAGCCAATGTAAAAGAAAAATCTAACTAAACGGAGGAATAAAACCATGTGTAAAGTGATAGCGATAGCAAACCAGAAAGGTGGGGTCGGCAAGACCACCACAACGAGCAGCTTAGGAATCGGGCTGGCGAAACAGGGAAAGAAAGTTTTAGTAATTGATGCGGATGCGCAGGGTAGCTTGACCGCAAGCCTCGGCTTCACGGAGCCGGACAAACTGGATGTTACTCTTGCGAACGTATTGGAAAAGGTTATCAACGATGAAGAAATGGAAGCGGGTTACGGTATTTTGAAGCATGAGGAAGGAATTGACCTGATGCCGGGGAACATTGAACTGTCCGGCCTGGAGGTTTCTCTTGTGAATGTGATGAGCCGGGAGATTATGCTGCGCTCTTATGTGGAGAGGGTAAAAGATGGATACGATTATATTCTGATCGACTGTATGCCCTCGCTTGGAATGATTACCATAAATGCCTTTGCCTGCGCCGACAGCATACTCATTCCGGTTCAGGCGGCATACCTGCCCGTGAAAGGATTGGAGCAGCTTATCAAGACCATAGGCAAGGTAAAACGGCAGATTAACCAGAAGCTGGAGATTGAGGGCATCCTGCTGACAATGGTAGACAACCGCACGAACTACGCAAGGGATATTACGGCGCTGCTTATCGAAACCTACGGAAGCAGGGTGCGGATATTCGAGAACAGCATACCGATGTCGGTGAGGGCGGCGGAAATGTCCGCAGAGGGCGTGAGCATCTATGAGCATGACCCAAAAGGTAAGGTTGCCGGGGCGTACCAGTCCTTGACAAAGGAGGTGCTTGGCAATGGGCAGTAAGGCGGGGAGCGCATCAAAAGTCAGGCTGAACAGCTTTGATGATCTATTTGGCGGCGCAGAAAACACGTCGGGGGAGCAGATTATCCATGCGAAGCTGGCGGATTTACATACATTCAAAGGACACCCGTTCCGTGTCCTTGATGATGAAAAGATGGAGGAAACCACGGAGAGTATCGGCAAGTATGGTGTGCTTGTTCCCGGAATTGTAAGGCCGAGGGAGGGAGGCGGCTATGAGATCATAGCCGGACACCGCAGGAAACGGGGTTCTGAAAAAGCAGGGCTTGACACGATGCCCGTCATTGTCAGGAATTACACGGACGATGAAGCTACGATTATCATGGTGGATTCCAATATCCAGAGGGAGGACATTTTACCGAGTGAAAAGGCAAAGGCTTACGCCATGAAGTACGAAGCGATGAAGCACCAGGGCAGCAAAGGCGGCAGTACCCTTGATGAAGTGGGGGAAGCCGCAGGGGAAAGCGGAAAGACCGTGCAGAGGTATGTGTGGCTTGCAAGGCTCTCGGATGAGCTGCTTGGCATGGTGGACGCAAAGAAGATAGGGATAGCGCAGGGGGTTGACATTTCTTTCCTCTCGGAAGAACAGCAGCAGTATGTAACAGTCATTCTCCAGGAAACGGGCGCATCGGTTTCCAATGCGCAGGCGGCGAAGCTGAAAGAGTATGGGAAAAGCGGCGAGCTGACGCTGGCGATGGTCAGGCTGATACTGACGGAGGAAAAGCCGAAAGAGAGGAAAGTAACGATTAAGGGAGATAAGATTAACAGATATTTTCCGGAGGACTATTCCAATGACGATATAGAGGGCATCATTATCGGGCTTTTGGAGGAATGGCAGAGTAAGCGGTAAAGGAGGCGGCAGAATGGGCGAGCCATTGAGATTTGATTATTACTATGGCGTAGAAGCAGAGCAGTTTTCTTTTTACCGTGTTCCCCGCCTGCTGATAAAGGACGAGCGTTTTAAGGGGCTTAGCAGCGATGCTAAGCTCCTGTATGGGTTGATGCTTGACCGGATGTCACTTTCCATGAAAAACGGGTGGCTGGACGATGAAAATCGGGCATATATCATATACACAATAGATAATATCAGGGAAGATTTAGGATGCAGCAAGGAAAAGGCTGTAAAGGTTCTTGCGGAGCTAGATAAGGCCAAAGGGATAGGGCTTGTTGAGAAAATACGCCGAGGGCTTGGCAAACCGGATATTATTTATGTGAAGAATTTTATTATAGATGAGGGCAGAAAAGAGCCTTGCAACACTGATGTTTCCACAGAAGTCGGAAAAACCGACTTCAAGAGGTCGGAAAAGCCGACTTCAAGAAGTCAGGAAAGCCGACTTCAAGAGGTCGGAAAAACCGATTTCAGCAGGTCGGAAAATCTGACTTCAAGAGGTCGGGAAAACCAACTTCAAGAAGTCGGGAAACCAGACCCTAATTATACTGACTATAACTATACTAAACAGAATTATACTGATATGAGTTATCCCAATCCTATCAATCAATCCGTGGGGGATGTGGATAACACCGGGACACAGGGAAAAGCGGATACGATGGATGTGATGGATGAAACGAGCGCATATATGGCGCTGATCCGCAAAAATCTGGAATATGAACACCACATGAAGTATGGCCAGTATGGGGAAAAGGAGATGTACGAGGAAATCTATGAAACCGTCTGCGATGTGGTGTGCGTGAAGCGCAGGACAATCCGCATCAACGGGGAGGATTACCCTTATGAGCTTGTGAAATCCCGCTTCCTGAAGCTGAACAGCGGCCATGTGGAGTATGTCATGGGCTGTATGAAGGAAACCACAACAAAGATCACCAACATCAGGGCATACCTGATCACCGCCCTTTATAATGCGCCCTCAACCATGAGCCATTACTACCAGCAGGAGGTTCAGCACGATATGTACGGCGGCGGGTGGGCGGAAAAAGGAATCACTTAACGGACTTCTGGACACAATGTCCAGAGGCGGCGAAAAAAACAGAGCAGTTTATTCTTTCGTCTGCTCTGTATCCGGCGTAAATTCAGCGATGTCATTCAGGGTAAAATCCCTGCCTAGGATATTCAGTATCATGTTCAGCGTGTGGGTGGTAACAGACTGGTTGTTTTTCAATCTCTGGATCTGTGACCGGCTGACACCGTGGCGAGTATAAAGGCTGTACTGGCTGATGCCGTTTTCCTTTAATGTCTGGAAAAGTTTGTCGAATTTAATCATAATTTGCGATATTTCCTTTCAGCTCCTTATTGAATATGTTTTATTATGCTCCTATAATGGAGATGGTTATAGTTACTAAAAATGGAGATGAAAAAGCAAAGGAGAACAGCAGGATGGATAAAAAAGAACTGAGGAAAAGATATGAGGAACTGGATGGAATGGGAAAAGCATTGCTGCTGGAAAAACTGGCTTTCTGTAAATTTGCAGACCATTATGATTTTGAAAATTATTTCAGGGCAGGGGAATTAAAGGACAGTGAACTGCTCTGCCTTGCCAGTTTCCTCTATCATCATGAATGTTTCCTGATGCTGATGGATATTATGAACCAATATAAAGAAAGGTTTATCTTCGCTGACACTTCCCTTTTGCGGGAGTTTGAGCCGGATGAAACCTTTATGGAGAGGATGGCAAGGCTTGACATTCTGCCAGGGGTATAGAAAATATGTGTAAGGAGATGAAAGGCTTATGGATAAAAAAGCATACATTACAGAGGAAGAACGGGAAAAATGCCGGAGAGTGGCGGATGCCTTTGCGGAGATGGAAGATGTGGACGTGGTGGTGGTTGATGTTGGCAGATATGGCTTCGTAAAGCTGCAATATTACACGCCGCCAACAGGATTTGAGAATGATTTTACTTTCACGGACAGCCAGGCGCTGTTTAATGACCTGTGGGAAGAATGGCTGCATACACAGCTCATCATGCTTGCGAGGAAAATGAAAATAGAGGATATTGACTATGATGATATTTTCAGGCAGTTACCGGAAGAAAAGCAGAATGAACTTATGGGCAGGAAGCAGCATTTCGCAGAAGCAGCGGGAGTAGAAATAAAATGAGCCTGCCAGAGCGTGGCGGGTGGCACTTTCAGCCTTGTTGGAAATGTGATTATCTTTTCAATCACTGGACCTATGTCAATACTTTGGACACAAAAAGTTGAAAGTTTATGCTGATTTTTTTAATTCCTCATCCTCCTTTTG
>VSNY01000071.1 GCA_009774535.1 Lachnospiraceae bacterium | reverse complement strand
AAATAATATTTTTTCCAGACCATACAGCCCGCATTTCTTGCTCATCCTGACTGCTTCTGCCTCGCCTTCTTCTTCCCGGACCCCATCATAATATTTTACCAGATTATATGCGGGCCTTTGAAATTTACGGACGTAAAACGCATACTCATCCTCTTCATCCTCTGTCATTTCATCGCCATATTCTTTCAATTTGATCAACAACGCAAAATACGCAGAGACCGGACAGATCAAAGGATTTTCAAAACCTGCCAGCAGCAGATCCCGCTTCACCGCCTCCATACTTTCAGCCAGATTATCATCTGCCGTTTTAAAATCATCCACTTTATTCAGAACAAAAATTACTTTTTCTTTTTCCACATTCTGCGCTACCCATCTGATATGCGCAAGCTCTTCCTCTGTGCCTAATTTATCCGCATTTAAAACACATACCGCCTTCTCATATGTTTCTCCTAACAGCACTTCACGGGATAATGTTCCATGCGCCCTGTGTACAGTAGAATTAACGCCCGGAGTATCTATGATGCAAAACCGATCAGACATGCAGCAACTGCCACGGAAATAAGACGCAGTCCGAACCGGCAGTTCCCACGATATATTTTTTAATTCATCCTGTTCAGCCTGTATGGTATACCCTTCATTCTCCAAATAAATCCTACCATCTTCATACGGTTTATTGTAAAAATAACAAACATTGCCTGTACACACTTCCTGAGAAGTTCTGGCTAATTTTTTTCCAATTAACGCATTGATCAATGTAGATTTTCCAGCACTCATATTAGCTGTTATGATCATTTTCCGTATCGGACGTTCCGCAAATGCCCTGTTTTTTCTATATTGGGAAATAAGCCCTTTTGCAAATGCAAACTGCTCCGGATCTATATGATTATCTGTGAGTACATGTTGCAAAGCGTAAAACTTCTTTTGACGACGTTTTGACAAGTACATTCCCATATTAGCAGCCGTATCACCGATTCGTTCCGGATCTGACAAGATCAGCGCTGCATCACACATCAGCCAGCATCTGTATTCTTTCTTCCATGGTTGATAACGGTTTTGTATCACGGATTGAACGATACGTTCCATGCTGGCAGGCTTTTCTATTGGATCGCTGCGCTTAAAAAACTGTATTCTGTATTGCTCCAGGCATGCAGCTGTTACTTTATTTTGCAGCTGTCTGGATACAAGCTCCTCCAACGCCAGATAGTATTTCTTTTTCTGTTTTAATTTCACATGATTGATTGGATGATCCTTTAAATCAAAAGAAAAGGTAAAAAATTCCATTTCACTAGTCATATTATTTTCTCCCATTGTACTTTCACGTCACAAGCACACGCTTACTGTGTACAAACATATTCTGCCGCTGGCTGCGGGCCGCATTTTATATGCTCTCCTTCCTATGTTTTCTTTAGCTTTGTATACTGCCTTTTATTTTACTATAAAAGCAAGTAAAAATCCACAAAATCCTAACCTATTTTCGTTACATAACTCCCCTGGCTCCTAAACCACATCTCAATCCCCGTTCCAAACACCTCCGCCTTCACCGTCCAGCCCTGCGCATCCTCACAGACCACCTCCGCCGTAGGCAAACGGTCCAGCACCGCTTCCAGCGACGGGCCGGTATAGCGGAATTTCACCTGCTGCAGCTTTCCGCCGTACATAAACTGCACCCGCTTACGGAACTCCCCTTCCTTAAAGCGGTCCTTATCCGGTACCTGAAAATGTTCGTCCATCACTTTCAGTTCCTGAATCCGGTCAATCCGATAGATCGTCGGAAAGCAGTCATCCGCTACAGCAAAATGATTTCTTGTCTCCTTATCGTCAATAAACGCAGCCAAATAAAAATAAAACTCCGAAAACATAATTGCCGCTGGCTTTAACCTGCGTTCTTTGCACTCCTTGTCTTTTAGCCGCTGATAACGCACCTGTATATATTTTTTTTGCTGAATCGCCTGCGCCAGTTCCCACATCTTAGTTAAAAAAATCGTTTTATGCCGCGGTTCTATGTAATGATACGCCTCATTTTGTATCATCTCATACACCAGTTTTTTATCGATTTCCGGCACACAGCAGTCCATCAGCTTCTGCAGCAGAACATCCATTTCTTTTTTCGTAAGCGCCCTGCTGTCCAAAAGTATTTTGCATACAGCTAAAATCTCACCATTCGTAAGCTTTGACTGATACATCCGCTCCAGACAATATCCATTTTTTGTCCTGTCATACACAAGATCATTACGAATGCCGCGGTCCCGCGTATCATCTGCCAGATAAGCTCTGATTTCAGCAAAATCCCGTTCTATGCTCTTTTCCGTCACACCATAACGACATGTTTCTTCTACCTTATTTATAACAGATCCCCCCATCAACTTTGAGTAAATTCCAAGCAAACGTTGTTTGCTGCTTATTCTTTTCTTTCCCATACCATGTCTCCCTTTGTTATTTCGCAAGTGTATAATTTTATTATAACCTGAATGTGCATTTTCTGCCAGCATATTATGACTTTTTTCAACATTCTGCTAATATCATAATCATATAGCATAAAATCTCACAGCGATCATGTTCCAGTATACGCAAAATCATAGACACACGTATGTCCCTCACTCAAACATTTCTCTATTTCCCTGCATTTTTATCATACATAATTCTATAGCAAATTGCAATAGTAACTATATCATTGTATATCTTATTTTTTACAATCAAACCTATAAGATGTAAAGAAGGGGGATTTTGCATGAAAAACGATCTGAACCGCTTAATTTCGCAGAATATCAAAAAATACCGCTTATTGAACAGCATGACACAGGAACAGCTGGCGGAGCAGCTTCATCTGGACGCGCAGTATTATTCCCAGTTAGAACGCGGGGAACGAAATTTTACGATCGAAAAAATTGCAGCTGTATGTGCAATCTTTCATCTAGGTATTGATAAGATCATTACCATCGAACCTTCCCCTGTTAACGATACGGACGCCCTGCTGTCAGAACTTCATACTGTGTTAGAAGGACTCTCTTATCATCAGCTTACTCTTTTGAAAAAGTTTGTAACCGAGATTATTCCATTAACCGATTAGGATGCCAGGAGAGGGTCTGCTGTTTTTCTTTTATGATACTCAGATACCTGGACACCCGTTTGTCTTTCCCAAAAAATAATTACAATTTTTTTGAACTTATAAATTTGTTTGCGTGCATCTGTCAAAATAAAAACTTACAGAAAGGTAACGATCTATGAAAATAACCATCATCCACGGCCAAAGCCATCACGGCTCCACCTGCCACATTGCAAGATCCCTGGCTCAAAAACTGCATGGAACCATTACAGAAATCTTTCTGCCAAGGGATTTCGGAGAATTTTGTACTGGCTGCACAGCCTGCTTTCATGTATCCGAAACAAAATGTCCGCATTATAAGCAGCTATCCCCGATCACGAAAGCGCTCGACGATGCAGACATCATTATTCTCGCAAGCCCTGTCTACGTATATCATGCTACAGGCGCCATGAAATCGTTTCTTGATCATTATGGATGGCGCTGGATGGTACACCGCCCGGAAGAAAAAATGTTTTCCAAACAAGCCGTCTGTATATCTACAGCCGCCGGAGCCGGAATGAAAAGCACAAATCAGGATATGGCACACAGTATGTTCTTTTGGGGAATTGCAAAGACGTATTCGTACGGCGCTGCCGTTATGGAAACTTCCTGGGAAAAAGTCAGCCCCAGAAAAAAACGGGCCATCGAAAAAAAACTAAGCGTATTAGCGCAAAAAATAAAGAACGATCAAAAACAGATCGCACCATCTGTAAAAACAAAGATTCTTTTTCATGTTATGCGCATCATGGTAAAACATGGATGGAACAAAGCAGATCAGGACTATTGGAAAGCCAAAGGATGGACGGCAAAAAAGCGCCCATGGAACGCCTGATCATAGATTTACAAACAGTCCGGCCAGAATCCGTCAGATCCATTCTGACAAATTCCGGCCGGACTGTTTCAAAATAAAATTGGTACTGACTAGTTATTCCAGTACATACTCTCTTTTTCTGATAATTGCTTTAATATCTTCAATACTTTTTTCTGCCACATCCGCAATCTGTTCCAACGTGTAGCCTTTTTTATACATACTCATAATAAATTCAGCACTGGCATCCTCTCTAATTCCCTGGCTAAGATTACACATAACGCTCACGTCCTTTCTCATGCTCTCATCTATCAGAATATCATACTCAGCTTCCATAATTCTTAGCTTCTCATCCGAAGAAAGGCTCTTTGATAATAACGCTCCTAGCAAACGATGCAACTCATATTTTTCATCATATTCCGGGAGTTCCTTTGACAATCCAATCAAGACAATACCAAGCAGATCCATCTTCCCTTCCCACTCATATGAGCCTAACAGCCTGTCATTCGTCAGATGCACATAGTTCATGCAGTTCTGATTCATATTCATACAAATCCAAATACTCAATACACATCAACGGTCTTTACCAGAATATGCGCCAGAATGATCTTATTTCCCAGCAAGCGTTTTGCATGATCATCGTATTGTGCATCTTTGTCCGCCGCACGCACCGCATTCCTTATTTCTGTGTCCACAGCCATAAACCTCCTTTGGTATATTTTCAGGAAATAAAAAGCCATTCCCAAAAGGTATACGACCTCCTAACCATTATACCCTGAGATCTCTGCTAACTCAATCATGTCTTTCCGACAATCCGAACCAGGACTATGGTACCTGCTGTAAGACCTTACCATCACAAGAAATGGTAACCACTCTCCACGGAATCATTTTTCCGCTTTTTTGCAAAGCTCTTTTAACCGCATGTTCTATGCCGCCGCAGCAAGGTACCTCCATACGCACCACCGTAACACTCTCAATCGCATTCATCGTAAATATTTCCGACAGTTTATTCGTATCATCTCCTTCATCCAGCTTCGGGCAGCCAATCAGTGTAATGTGGTCGCGAATAAACGCGTCATGAAAATTTCCATATGCATAAGCGGTGCAGTCCGCCGCAATTAAAAGATTTGCCCCGTCAAAATAAGGCGCTTGCACAGGCACAAGCCTAATCTGCACCGGCCACTGGGAAAGCTGGCTTTTCACCGGCGCGAAAGACGCCCCGCAATCAGGATCTTCCCGCTGAATCACTTTGGACTGCGTACCCGGGCAGCCGCACGCAAGCGTTTCGCCGCTGCCTTCTTTTTGCGCCTTTGCCGCAAGCACTGCCGCCTCGTTATATGCCGGAGCTTCCCGTTCTTCAAAAGTAATCGCATCCATCGGACAAGATGGCAGACAATCGCCAAGTCCGTCGCAATAATCTTCCCGGGTCAGCTTTGCTTTTCCATCGATAATTTCAATTGCGCCTTCATGACAGGCCGCGGCACAGGCGCCGCATCCGTTACATTTTTCTTCCTTAATTTTAATGATTTTTCTGATCATATGCATTCCCCCATTTCATTTCCGTAACCATTCAAATTCCCATGGAACTGTGTAACCGCTTTCTCTTTACT
This sequence comes from Lachnospiraceae bacterium, assembly GCA_009774535.1. Taxonomy (GTDB): domain Bacteria; phylum Bacillota; class Clostridia; order Lachnospirales; family Lachnospiraceae; genus Eubacterium_J. The sequence goes on along the minus strand of VSNY01000071.1, from coordinate 12,841 downwards.
TTCCTCTTTTATTATAGTAAGATAAAAAAATAATGCAGTTGTTTTTACAACAGAAAGAGACCTATATGAAAAAATATTTTCCCATCCTCAAAAAAAACCAGCTCTTCACCGGAATCCATGACGATGAACTCGCATCCTTACTGACCTGCCTGCACACACGGCTTGGAACTTATCAGAAAGGAAGCTGCATTTTCAAACAAGGCACACACTGCACGGACCTTGCCATCCTGGCTGAAGGCAGCCTGCACATACAAAACGATGATTACTGGGGAAACCGCAGTATTTTAGGACAAATCGCTCCCGGCGAAATGTTCGGGGAATCCTATCTTGCGCCAGACAGCGGGCCGCTGCAAAACGATGTCGTCGCCGTAGAAGACAGCGCCGTTTTGTTTTTCGACGCCAGACAGATCTTAACGACCTGTTCTTGTACCTGCCGCTTTCACACGCTTGTGATACAAAACCTGTTTTTCGCCATATCCGGAAAAAACAGGCAGCTGGTACAGAAACTTGCGCATATGTCCCGGCGTACTACGCGTGAAAAACTGATTTCTTATTTATCCGAAGAAGCCAGGCGGCAAAACAGCGACCATTTTATCATTCCGTTTAACCGCCAGCAGCTGGCCAATTTCCTATCCGTCGACCGCAGCGCCCTGTCAAAGGAACTCTGTAAAATGCGCAGCGAAGGACTTTTGGAATTTGACAAAAACAGATTCCGCCTGCTTACATCATCGTATCGTCTTTAAGCGCCTGCGCCAGACAGATTTTACGCATATTCCGCCATGCCAGCATATAAGCAAACGCCACAGATCCTGAAACAGCCAGCATAAAAATACCAATTGGAACAAACGGCGCCTCCGCCAGAAATTCCCCCGCTTTCAGATAACTGATTTTCAGCATAGATCCCACAGCAAGAGCCGCAAGCGGCAGCGTGATCAGAATGGGACGCCCGGCTAAGACCAGCGCTTCGATACAGAACATTTTCCGAATCTCCTTCGGCGTCATCCCGACAGACAGGTATCTGGCAAATTCCCGTTTTCTCTGCCGCACAAAACCAAGCGTATTTGAAAATACATCACCAATTCCAATGATCGCAAGCAGCACGCAAAATCCGCCGAATATCATCCGCATCCCCTGGATCTGTTTGCGGTTTGTCTCATATTCCTGTATACGGTTCTCGATTTCTATGATATGATATCCGCTTAACAGCTGGCCAATCTGACTTTGGATCGCAGAAAGTTCCTCCCGTTCGCTGTTTTCTCTGCCAAGCACGCGAAGAAAAAGATCGCTTTGATCTGCGCCCATCTGCTCTTTGATTTCTTTCCACAAAGACGCCGGAAGAAAATGTACCAGTTCATAATAATCTAGCTTTGCGTATTCTTCTCTTAAAACGGGAACTTCCCTGGCATAAGACAATACCGCAAGCTCCACGGTTCGATCTTCTCCAGCTGCCGGGGTTAAGACACTAACCGCACGTTCTTCCATTTCATTTCCTTTTAAATAAGGCATAAACACCGGATGTCTGAAATCCGGATTGGTCACATCCCGAATCCTGTTTAAAATCACTGCCCCGTCAAGCCGCGGCGTGATACCGATCTGCTCACAGTATTCCATAAAACTATGATCATCCAGTATGACCAGCGGCGCATTCACCCTCCATCCGCTTTCTACTTTTGATACAACGTCACCGGACGCATGGGAAAATCCGCCGAAAGATTTCATCTCCGCACTCAGCGCTTTTTCTGTAAGGATGCTTTTCGCCATAACCTTTTGGTACGCAACAGCGCTCTTTACGCCGTCAAGATCCTGAACTGCCTTTGTTTTGTCAAACGTATCTACAGCGGCATTCTGTACCGTAACCATAAGATCCCACGCATCCTGATATCTTTCAAAATAAGTTTCTCTTGTACTGATTTGCGATGTCACAAAAAAGCACTGCATAATTGTAAACGCCATAAACGCACAGACCAAAGAAAGAGAAGCCGTCCCGGAATCTCGCTTCCAAGTACATAATTCAACAGCTGTATCAGTCCCATGCTCCCTGCAATGCCAAGCAGATTTCCGGCCAGTACCGGAACCGCACAAAGCGCCGCTGCTTCTTGCAAAAGACATACGCAGATTTATCTCGGCGTCGCTCCAACGCTTGCTAAAATGCCAAACTGGCGCACCCTCGCATGCATCGATACAGCAAACGCATGGTGTATAATAAAAATCAGCGAAAAGCAAGCCAGCGCCATAATCATAAGAAACAACGGAAACAGCATCCGCGGAGACGGATCTTTCTCACTGCGAACCAGATACATCGCTAAAAGCCCGTAATGATAATCCACCCGTTCCAATGGAACCCCAACCAGTTCCGCGATCTGAATGGTATCCGAAAAGACTGATTGGTACTGATAAAAATACAGTTCCGTAACAGTCTGGCCTTCCCCGTCCTGTTTTCTGTTTACCACTACATCTTTGACATTCGCATAGCCGCGGATGGATGCTATGGCATCCGCATCCAATTCCCCCAAAAACCGGCTCTGCCACCCGCTTTCCTCCAATACAATCCGCTCCACCTCATACTTCCACGCCTGATCAAACAATCCGCACAATAACGATAAAAGCAGCGCCGCAATCAGCGCCGAAAGCCGGACGCACGGTTATGTTTCAAATATCCTGCTACAACATCTTTCCACATACTGCTTACCTCCGCCGTTCATCGCTAACGATGCGTCCATCTTCAACCGTAATCACACGTTCCGCTTCCAGAGCAACTTTTTCATCATGGGTAATCAGCAAAATCGTCTGCTCCAGGTTGTGATTGGAAAGTTTTAACAAATCCACAATTTCCCTGGAATTTTTCTGGTCCAGGTTCCCCGTCGGTTCGTCTGCCAGCAGCAGCGCCGGGCGGTAAATGAGCGAACGCGCAATCGCGGCTCTTTGCTGCTGACCGCCTGACAGCTGATGGGGCAAAGCTTCCAACCGATCCGACAAGCCCAGGGAGCTGACAATTTGCTCAAAATATTCCTGGTTTGGCTTTTTCTTATCAAGCGCCAAGGGCAGAAGAATATTTTTTCGTACCGTAAGCGTCGGGATCAGATTATAAAACTGATATACCAGCCCTACCTTCCTGCGCCGAAACACAGCTGCCTGCGTCTGATTCAGCTGGGAAAGATCTGTCCCGTCTACCAGTACTTTTCCCTCTGTAGGCTTGTTCACACTGCCTAAAATATGCATCAGCGTAGACTTCCCGGAACCGGACGCCCCCATAACCGCCACAAATTCCCCTTTTCTGACAGACAGGTCTATTCCCTGCAGCGCAGCGACCTGATTGCCGCCTGCGCCATATACTTTGGTGCCCCCTTCACACTTTAAAATCTCCATTGAAACGATGATCTCCTTTCTGTTTTTCCTGCATTTGCCGCACAGCAGCTGCCGCGTAATGATCTGCGGGCTGCCGACAGCCTTTGCATCTTTAGAATAACAGACGAAAGTTACAGCTGCATGACGTCTTTTTCTTTGTACAATTCTTCGCACAATTCTCTGCACAATGAAACTCTCCATTGACTTTTCCATCCCCATATTGTAGAATTGAAAAAATTCATTAAAATTTTAGAAAAACAAAGTATCGGTACGCACCCGAAGAAAGAGAGGACACTGCATATGGCAACCATTATCGGCGAAGGAATTACATTTGATGACGTACTCCTGGTTCCAGCTTACTCAGAAGTAACTCCAAACATGATCGACCTGTCAACCAAACTCACCAAACGGATCTCCCTGAATATCCCAATGATGAGCGCAAGCATGGACACGGTCACGGAACACCGTATGGCAATCGCTATGGCCAGACAGGGCGGCATCGGCATTATTCACAAAAATATGTCCGTAGAAGCACAGGCTGAAGAAGTAGACAAAGTAAAACGTTCCGAAAACGGCGTAATCACAGACCCTTTTTCACTCTCCGAAGACAACACTCTTTTAGACGCAGACGATTTAATGGCAAAATTCCGTATTTCCGGCGTCCCGATCACGAAAAACGGCAAGCTGGTCGGCATCATCACAAACCGTGACCTGAAATTTGAAACCGACTATTCCAAAAAAATCAAAGACTGCATGACCTCCGAGGGACTGATTACCGCCCGCGAAGGAATCACGCTGGAAGAAGCCAAACAAATCCTTGCCAAAGCAAGAAAAGAAAAACTCCCGATTGTAGATAAAGACAACAATTTAAAAGGTCTGATCACCATCAAAGACATTGAAAAACAGATCAAATATCCGGATTCCGCAAAAGATGAACAGGGCCGTCTTCTGTGCGGCGCAGGCGTAGGCATTACCGCAAATATGATGGACCGCGTAGACGCGCTTGTCCAGGCACATGTGGATGTTATTGTCGTAGATTCCGCACACGGCCATTCCAAAAATATCCTGGAAGCAGTCCGCGGTATCAAATCCGCCTATCCGGATTTACAGGTTATTGCCGGAAATATCGCAACCGGCGAAGCTGCCAAAGCATTAATTGAAGCAGGCGCAGACTGTGTGAAAGTCGGCATCGGCCCTGGCTCAATCTGCACTACACGCGTCGTATCTGGTATCGGCGTACCGCAGATCACCGCTATTATGGACTGTTATGAAGTTGCAAAATCATATGGGATTCCGGTCATTGCAGACGGCGGCATTAAATATTCCGGAGATATGACCAAAGCGCTGGCAGCAGGCGCAAATGTATGTATGATGGGCTCCATCTTCGCTGGATGCGACGAAGCCCCTGGTACCTTCGAGTTATTCCAGGGAAGAAAATACAAAGTTTACCGCGGCATGGGTTCCCTCGCGGCTATGGAAAACGGCAGCAAAGACCGCTATTTCCAGGAAAACGCAAAAAAACTTGTTCCGGAAGGCGTAGAAGGGCGCGTTGCCTACAAAGGCTCTGTGGAAGATACCGTATTCCAGCTGATCGGCGGAATTCGCTCAGGTATGGGTTATTGCGGCTGCCCGACGATTCCAAATCTGCATGAGCAGGGCAAATTTATCAAGATTTCTGCCGCTTCTTTAAAGGAAAGCCACCCGCATGATATCCATATTACAAAAGAAGCGCCGAACTATAGTATGGACGAATAGGCCACGCCGAAACATTCCCTGCGTAGAAGTTCGGCATGAAGCGCAACCAATGATTCTTTCTATGCGGACAACTCTGCGGGCGGCGGCCCGGCTTACCACCCGCAGAGTCTGTTTTGGAACGTAAACCAAAGAGATACCCGCACAAAACCGCTCCGTCTGTCTGCTCCAAAAACAGTTCTTTTACAGTCCGTTCTTATCTTTGTAAAAATTGTATAAATTCTCTGTAATAATTTGGTAAATCATCCATTGCATCCCCTCTTAAAATTCGTTATACTATATGTATCTGCAAAAAAAGCAACCGTTCAGAAATCCTACGGAACAGTTGCAAAAATTACTATTTGTAACACCAAGACGAATCAAACAGAAAGGGGAACCAATGAAAAACGTATGTAAAAAAATAACCTGTTTCCTGCTCGCCTTCCTGCTGTTTGCAGGGACTGCGACAGCCGCTGCACCGAATGTAAATGCTGCGATCAAAAATATTGTGAAATCGGAATCCTGGGAAAACGCATCCGCAGGCGTTCCTGTTACCAAAGATTTTACAATACCGACTTCCTGCGAAGTCATGCTGCTGGTCGGCGTGCAGGCGCCAACTTCTTTTACCATGATGCTCTTTAACAGCGAAGATCTGGAAATAGACTCCATCCGGATTACCGAATCAGACCCGTCATGGCTGACAGACAACAACGGCGTTTATGCAAATGGCTATACAAATATGTTTGATGCCGGAGACTATCATGTTTCCATCACTTTCGACAACGCTGCCGCCTTCCAGTTCGCAGTTGTAGCAGACGAGCCGGAAGCTGCGATCAGCAATAATGAACTTACGATCACCGAAGGATTCACCAAAAATCTGAGCGTAAAAGACAACACCGGGTCCATCAAATGGAAATCCAGCAAATCTTCGATCGCAGCGGTAGACAAAGATGGTAAAGTTACAGCAAAAAAAGCCGGCAAATGCGTGGTTACAGCTGCTGTAGACGGTAAAGAACTCAAATGCACGGTCACAGTAAAAAGCAACAAATATGCGGCCGCCAAACTTACCAACAGCGAAATCCCATATGGCAAAGCCAGCTGGGAAGCATACAGCGCTTCCTACAGCAAAAACGGCGATCTTGTTATTAAATGCAGAATGGTAAATAACTGCGGACATTATTCAGAATACCTGAAAAATCTGAGCATTAAAGTAAAAACCGCAAAAGGATCGACGGCGGCTGCCTATAAAGAAGCTAAGAGAAGTCTTTATGTAGCAGATCAGAGCGCTAAAAATTTCAGTATTACGATTCCAAAGTCCAAGTTAAAGATCAAAAAGCCGATTGATTTAAGGAATGCTACGATTATTACAGATGGAAGCTATGGATATACTTATTATACATATAACTAAAAGACTGGTTTTTTGAATCGGTCTTTCATTTGAAATCTCTTCTGAAGTTCCATGTCTCAGAAGAGATTTCAACTTACGAAACAGCTGTCTGGTTATTTCTTATTTTTATCTGTCTGATTACCCTTCTTGTCTGAACCTGTATCTGCGCCGCGATCCTTATTTTTATCAGAAGCGCCATTTTTTTGATCTTTGTTGTTATGATCTGTATCACTGCCAGTACCTGCAGTTCCATTTCCAGCGCCTGTCACATCCGTTCCAGTATCTGCGGTTCCATTTGTTCCTGCTGTTCCATGATCAGTGCCAGCTGTTCCAGTTCCATGATCGGTACCCGTAGTTCCAGTTCCATTGTCGGTACCCGTAGTTCCAGTTCCATTATCAGTACCAGCTGTTCCAGTTCCATGATCGGTGCCAGCTGTTCCAGTTCCATTATTGGTGTCGGTCATATTATCTACGCCGTTTGTCACATCATTGCCAAGATCCTGCGCACCATCGATTACATCATCACCCAGATCTTCGGCGCCGTCGATCATATCATCTACTACATTCCCGCCATTGTCTGTACCGTTCGTCACAGAATTGGTATTATCTGAACCATTTTCCTGTGTCTTGCTGTCATGTTCATCCTTCGTTGTACCGCATCCGGCAACAACCGTCAGAGCCAGTGCTGTCAGAAGTCCTAACATTAATTTTTTCATACTGTTGTCTCCTTTTCACTTATGGTGTCATCCTCCTTTGCCGCTTTGCCTGCATGCTCTTGTATAGGTGCGTATCCCATGCATGCGGATGTCCCGGCGCAAGGATTAAAACTATTGTTTCCGCCTATGCCGCGGATTATACATTATTTGCGCATCTTCGGCTGGAAAATCAATGAAGCCAGATAGCCAAGCACCAGCGCACCGGACACCCCTACAGCACAGGACGTAAATCCGCCCATAAACAATCCGATAAATCCATTCTGGTCAATCGCTTCCCTCATACCTTTCCAAAGCAGATTTCCAAACCCCAGCAGCGGAACGCTTGCACCAGCGCCGGCATACTCTGTCAGCGGTTCATAGATGCCGAACGCTCCAAGCACTGTCCCGGTGCAGACCAGCGTTACCATAATCCGCCCGGGAAGCATTTTCGTCTTTTCCATCAGGATCTGGGCAAGCGCGCAAATCAGCCCGCCCACCCAGAAAGCATTCAAATAATCCATACCGTTCTCTCCTTTTTCCTACCTATTTCCTTTGTGTCACAGCCGTTCGGCTGCGTTTTTATACCTATTTCCTTTCTGTCACAGCTATTCAGCTGCGTTTTCATTCCTATTTCCTTTCTGCTACAGCCATTCGGCTGCATTTTTATACCTATTTCCTTTCTGTCACAGCCATTCAGCCGCCTCAGATCTGCTCACAGACTGTAATCCGGTCATTGACTGATGCACTGCATGCTGTCCGGCTCAGATCCGGCTCAGGCTGCATGCTCAATCACAACGCCGTGTGCCGTCCCAGGCACATTTTGTCCTTCGTTAAAGCTGACCTGCGAAAGCATCGCACCCGTCGGTACAAACAGCACGCGTTTCAGGCTTCCGGACTCTACCTGCGGCAAAAAATGCGCGCTCAGCGTCGTTGCCGAGCAGCCGCAGCCCGATCCGCCGGACTGTGTCCCCTGCGTTTCTTTGTCAAAGATCTCGATGCCGCAGTCTGTATGATTGCCGCTGATATCATATCCTTCATCTTTTACAAGCTTCCATAAAATTTCCTGCCCGACATACCCAAGATCCCCGGTAACAATCAGATCATAATCCCCTGGCTTACGGCCAAAATCCTTAAAATTCTGCACAATCAGCTTAGCCGCTGCCGGAGCCATAGCGGCTCCCATATTCATAGAATCCCGGATACCGTAATCTGTAATAACGCCTGTCGTAACCCCGGTAATTCTTGCCTTCCCGCCGTCTTTCCCAAGCACAAAAGCCCCGCTGCCCGTAACTGTCCAGGTCGCGGACAGCGGCCGCTGGTTGGCATATTCTACAGGAAAGCGAAACTGCTTTTCCGCACTGGCAAAATGGCTTGACGTAATCGCCAGCACATGATCCGCATAGCCCGCAGCCACACACATCGCCCCTAAAGACAACGCCTCGCCGCAGGTCGAACATGCCCCATACAGGCCAAACAGCGGAATCTCATAATTCATCAGCCCAAACGACGTCGCAATCGTCTGTCCGAGCAGGTCTCCGGCAAAAATATACCGGATATCAGAAGGTTCTAAAGAAGCCTTGCCCATCGCAAGCGCAGCTGCTTCTTTTTGCATGGTGCTTTCGGATTCCTCCCAGCAATCCTCTCCAAACTTATCGCTGCTGCATACCATATCAAATAACTTACCAAGCGGCCCTTCTCCTTCCTTCTTCCCTACGACGGATGCACTGCTTAAAATAAAAGGAGCCTCCGCAAACCGGAGGCTCTGACTTCCCATCTGCTGTGTCATACTGATTCTCCTTTTCGATCTTTTTTTCAGTATTCCCAGCAATAAAAATATTATGTATGATTCTTTTTTTGTAATTTTAAATATATATACCCACGGCCCATCCAGCCATACATTCCATCCACACCGCAAGCCGCCGCATAAGATGCCGCAACAAACAATACATACACCAGCAGGACATGCCGCACACTTAAAATTACCCTGGCTGTTTCATAAAAATAATAAATCAAAAACGAATGCAATAACCACATATTCGTACTCTGCCTGCCCAATTCCAGCACCACTTTTTTCAAAATACCCATTTTATCTGCAAGCAAAGTCGCATAAACACACATAAACGGAACATAAAAAACATCCAGTTCTGCTCCAACGACGAACTGCCGCAGCATAAAAATCCCCGTCAAAACCACAACCGCGATCACAGGATGCAGGAAACCGGATGGATCCAAATGTTTTCGCAGACGCTCCAACAAATGGTCTTTTGCAAATACACACCCGCACCAGAAACACGCAGCCCACGGCGCGCTCTGACAGATCAGCGCCCGATACAGCCAGCTGCCTTCCAGAGCAGGAAAATACTGCTCCGACAACAAAGCTGGAAAGACATACATCGACAGGATCTGATACAGACAAACGATCCATAAATTGATCCCGAAGGAGTTTCGCCTGATTAATTCAGCAATGATCGGAAAGGCTGCCAACACTGCCAAATAACTTCCAAAAAACCACCATTCCCTGTTATAATCAGACGCAATTCCAATCAGATTTGCCAAAAACTGCGATAAATGAAATTCGTCAAACACATGACAGATCACGGTATCCGCACAATAATCGCGCTGTACCCCCCCCCTTATGATTGTAAGCAAAAAACCAATTGGCACAAATACAAAAAAGACTTTCCAATAAGACAGATACAGCTTACGGATCTTGGAAAACCAGTCTGCCTTTTCCCGCGTATACCATAAATAGGTTCCAAATCCGCCTAAAAACATAAACATAGACACGCAAATTTTCCCATAACCCCCGATCAGCCCTGTAAACTCCATACCGCGCGCAGTTACAGAAACCATCGGCAGCTCGCTGACCAGCCGATCCCCAAATCCCCACAAATGATGCGCCAGCATAAGCAAAATCGCAAGCCCTTTCATTAACGTTGTATCATCTTTTGTAAATTGATACCGCTCCAGCTCCATAACCTGATCCCCCATATTCATCTTCTTTTGGCATTTCACCCATGGCCTTTACATCATACACTACCACTCATCATTTCCTCTGCCGGCACGCAGATACCTTACCAAACGTTTCAAATCAGCCCCTGGCGATACGCTGCGGCTTTGATATTCCCTCCACAAAAGACCGTAATCCGGATGCCGTTTTTTCGTAAAAATATCTTCCAGGCAGCCAGCCGCACGCCTTTGATTCTGATTCCGCGGCTCCCTGTATTTCGCATAACGCCACTGCGCATTCAGCGCCCGCAGCAATGCCTGCGCTTCATAAAAATGTACTTCCTCATTCCGCTTCCAGATTTTTTTAAGCAGCCTTTCCAGATCCTGGTACATCTGTCTTCTCACCCTGCGGTTACGCTGTGCAAAAAAAGGATTCCCCCAGCCTTCCAACAGCTTTTTCTCTTCCTCACAGACCGCAAGCTCCAGATTCCTCTGCAGCGACGCAGCAACAATTCCGGCATGCTCTTTCGCAAGTTTTCCCATTTTTTGCGCCGTAATATTATCTCCATCCCAACGATATTCCCCAAGCACCTGCGGAATATTGGAAAACTCCAGCACACCCACGGCCCGCGACCACAGTTCAAAATCCTCCGCCAGATAAGCCGGATGATAGAAAAGCCCTCTGTCCACAAAATCCTTTCTGCGAAACATTACGGTAGAATGACACATATCACAAGAAAAAAGCAAGTTCGCCCTGCACGCCTGCGGCGATACCGCCGTCTGATGCACCCACTCCCGGTTTGGCCCAAAATGATGCTGCCATGTACCGCATAAAGAAATGTGCGGATGTCTGCCCAAAAACCGCACCTGTTTTTCAAACCTTTGCGGATGAGACAGATCATCCGCATCCATCCTTGCGATATACCCGCCCCTGGCCATACGAATCCCCCGATTCAAAGATTCCGCCAGCCCGAGACGGCTTTCATTTTGAACCAGCTTCACGCGCGGATCTGCTTTTGCGATCTGACAGACAAGCTCCGCTGACCCGTCATTGGAACCATATTCATGGATCACCAAAAGCTCCCAGTTTTTATACGTCTGGCTGCGGATACTCCGAATCGCCTCTTCGATATGCGCCCTTCCATGAAAGACTGGCATAACGACAGAAATTAACTCACTCATCTATAAAACATTCCTCATAATCTTTGTAAAAAAGACATCCCATAACAATCTAACTTGCGATATTCTTCCGCATATGGTATATTCCCTTCCAGCTTATCTATCATTATAATGCCCTTTGCACTGGGTTATAGTGATGTTGTCATTACTGACTCTGTAAACAAGCCTGTCCTTATCATTGATCCGCCGACTCCATTTCCCTTCTGGACTGTTTTTCAGCGGCTCAGGTTTTCCTTCACATGTAAAAGGCTCTCGCTGGATAGATTAGATTTGAGGAGGCTATTTATTTTTTTCAAGGTCTTTTTATCCTGTGACTGCCAGCAAAGGTATTCTTCCCACGCATCTTCGGCAAATGTGATTTTACTCACTCTCCATAGCCTCCAGTTCTTCCATTGTCTTTACAACCACCTGTCCGTTTTTGACCTGCTGATTCGCTTTCCTTAGCTGCTCCATATTAAAATCTGAATAAAAAGGCTCCAAAGGAGCTGTCACCTCAAAAGGAATCCGGCGGTCACGCAACGCTTTCTTTGCATAGATCATAAAGAAAGTGGTAAGGTTCATTCCCATTTCATCACACATTTCATCAAGCTGCCTTTTCATTTCATCATCAAATCGAATGTTTACAGTAGTCATACTATCACTTCCTTTCTATTTCCATCATAATATATATGAAAACTGAATGCAACAGTAATCATTGAAATACATCCAAATGGCATGATTTCAACAGTATATAAGGATTAAAAGATATTTATCTTATCCTGTCTAATTTAATTATTCACGAACCACAATCGTCATAAACTCATCCGCTTCTACCAGCTCATATCCATCAATCTGCTGCAGTGCCTGTTGGTAAATCTGTTCGATCTGCGCATTCGCACGCGCCCTATGTGAAATAAAAATAACCTGTTTTCCAGAAATATCCTTTTGATAATTATAGATCGGAAACATCGGAAGTCTTTCCACACAAGTTTCTATAAAACAATATTCTTCATAACCAGGATACATTCTTTCCCATTCCTGCATCCTGGTTTCGATCACATTTCTATGTTTTATCATATGAATCTGGTCTAACTTAGATGTAATTTGATACCTGATCCCCATAAACATCATGCTAAAATGAAGTAATGCTACTACTGTCATTTTATTTGTATCCGGAACACATACAGCTACTATATAAATCATCGGCATCAGATACCACCCCAAAAACCGGTCTTTACAACATAAAGTTATTAACAGCAAAATACTAACAATTCCCGCAATTATAAGTTTTCGATCCTGCAGATACCACAAGCTTAACATAAAAATCATTAGTAAAGCTGTCATGGATATAATAGTCTGATTCATACCGCCAGCATTTACTAAATCCCATTCAATTCTTCTTTCTGACAATACTTTCTGCAAGTTTTGAAGCGAATATGCCCCCAGTTCAAATCTGCTTTGAAATGATCCCCAGTCATATAACATCACAGGATTTGCTATAATAATCCCTCCTAAAATCCCCCCCCCCGAACCTGTAAGCAGTATCAGATTTTGTCTGCTAAACAACTGTTTCCAC
>VSNY01000070.1 GCA_009774535.1 Lachnospiraceae bacterium | reverse complement strand
GCCGACTGTCTTAGTCGCAGTTAGCGATTAGTTCACCGCAGCGTTGCCCCAGTCCGCTCAATCCTATGCCGCCGGGCAGCCCTCCCATTCCACTGGCACGGACACGTCCGGGCATCCATCATCCCGTTCCGAAAAAAAAGTGTTGACATTTCATTTGTATTATTGTATTATTTACCTAACACAAAAACACACAAAGAAATGAGGTGACCCTATGCCATGGAATCTCAATGCAGACCGTCCGATTTTTTTACAGATTCTGGAACGCATCCGCATGGACATTATCAGCGGTAAATACACCCCCGGAGAAAAGCTCCCATCCGTCCGGGAACTGGCGGCGCAGGCAGCCGTGAATCCGAATACGATGCAGCGCGCCTTCGCCGAACTGGAGCGGACCGGGCTTGTTTATTCCAAACGCACAAGCGGACGATTTATTACGGAGGATCAGGAAATGATTGACACCATCAGAGCAGATCTTGCAAAAGAAAAGATCTTGCAGTTTTTAGAAAGTATGCACCAGCTTGGTTATGAAAAAGAGCAGACACTGTCGCTGATGCGGCAGGCTATGGAAAGAGAGGATGCAAAACAATGAGCGTTTTATTAGAATGCAAAAAACTTACCAAACGTTATAAAAACAAAGACGTGTTAAAACAGGTTCATCTGACGCTGGAAAGCGGACATATTATCGGGTTGTTAGGGCCGAACGGCAGTGGTAAAACAACGCTGATTAAGCTGATAAACGGTCTTTTAACGCCGACAGAAGGAGAACTCCTTTTCTGCGGAGAACCGATCGGCGTGCAGAGTAAAAAGCATATTTCTTATCTGCCGGACCAGACGTATTTGAATATGAATCAAAAAGTGCAGGACGTTGTGGATTTTTTTCAGGAATTTTATGAAGATTTTGACAAGGCGCGTGCCTATGATATGCTGCAGAAGCTGCAGATCAGCGCGCAGGATCGTCTAAAGTCCATGTCCAAAGGGACAAAAGAAAAAGTGCAGCTCGTGCTGGTTATGAGCCGCCGGGCAAAGCTGTATGTACTGGATGAGCCGATCGCGGGTGTTGATCCGGCCGTGCGGGATTATATACTGAACACGATTCTGTCTAATTATGAGCCGGAAGCTTCGGTACTGATTGCCACACATTTGATTGCAGATATTGAACATATTCTGGATGAAGTGATTCTGATCCGGGACGGGCAGATCATCCGGCATTCCCCGGCAGATGAAATCCGCAGCATGGAAGGCAAATCGATAGACGCATATTTCAGGGAGGTATTTAAATGTTAGGGACATTATTAAAACAAGAAGCAAAATCACAGGGAAAAACCATTCTCGGTATGTATGCGACTCTGGCGGCTGCAACGCTGCTGGTGCTTGGCCTGTTTTTCATCCAAAAAGCAGCTGGAGGGCCTATGGAGACAATCTTTTTGTTTGGATGCGGGATCTATATCCTTACAATAGCAATTGTCTTTGTTGTAAATTTTGTTTATCTGTGTTTTCATTTTTATCAGTCTATGTATTCGCAGCAAGGCTACCTGACGCATACGCTGCCTGTAAAAACAACGCAGATATTGCATGTAAAAATTTTGGTCTCGTTTGTATATCTGTTTTTGACAGAGATTTTCTCGGTGCTTTCTTTTTTTGGCATCGGACTGATCGCAGACGGAGTGTCTGTCAGCGTTATGTCTAACGGGATCCAAAAGACTTTGACACAGATTGCGCATGAATTGGGCATATCCGTTTTTATCCTTCTCTTCTTTGTACTTTTGATAATGATTCTGGGATGCCTGGACGCACTGCTGTTATTTTTTGCAGGCAGTTCCATCGGCCAGCTGGCCCACCGTTCCAAAGGGGCGTTCGGAATTGCGGCGGGCATTGGCCTGTATTATTTCAGTCAGATTGTTTCCTTCCTTGTGATTATGATCGGAGCATTCGCACTGTTCTCGGGTACGAAAGAGATTCAGCCTGCGCCATGGGCTATGGGCGGTTTCTGCCTGCTCCTGGCCGGATGGGCCGTAGTATACTATCTTATTAACCGGATCATCGTGCAAAAGCATCTGAATCTGGAATAGCCGTATTAAAAATAGGAACGAAATCTTTGCGAAAGATGAAGATAACACATACACTCCGACATCACGCAGACCCCTTTCGCCCCTGCCTGGATACATGCCCTGGCATTCGCCGCGTCAATGCCGCCCAGCGCATAGACCGGCAGGGCGGATGCCTGACAGACTTCCTTTAAAAAAGCAAGTCCTCTGGGCGGCGCACCTGGTTTACAGCCAGTCTCAAAAATATGTCCGGCCAGCAGATACGTCGCCCCTGCATGCTGCGCCTGCAGGGCTTCTTCCACGGAATGTATGGATGAGCCAAGTGTTGTAAACTGCTGTCTGCACATTTTAGGCAGTGACAGCAACGCCTGCAGCGGTAAATGCAGCTTCTTTACGCCAAGCCGGACTGCGGTTTCCGTATATGTATGCAGGATACATGTTACCTGATACTGTGTACAAATTGCAAGCACCTGTGCGGCAAGCTGTTCGTATGCTGCCTGCGGCAGATCTTTTTCACGCACAATCACTGCCTGCGGACGTGCTTTTGCAATCTCCCGGATCTGTTCCATATAATCCTGGACGGACAGATGTCTGTTCGTAATACAAAGAATCTGTAAACTGCTGCCATTAGTCTGCCCGGCAGCTAACGTTGTTCTCTCATTCTGGTACATAAATATAATCATTCAGCACCGGCTGCAGCCCTTCTGCCGCAAGATCCTGGTACATCTGATCCAAACTCCTTTCATCTGCAATTTCAAACTGTTCGTCTCCGGTTTCCGCTTCCGGGGCGCCGTGATATTTGCTTTCATGGTCGCCAATGCCTGTCGATACTCCGGCGGATACTTTGGTCGCGGCGATTTTTACAATGCCGTCCCGGAAATGCTTTTGTTCCCTGCTGGATACTGTAATGCCGACATACGGCAGAAAGATCCGGTAGGCGCAAAGTATCTGGCAAAGCTGCTTTTCATGCACATCCTGCGGATTAATTTTGTCATTATTGATAATCGGGCGCAGCCTTGGACACGACAGAGAGTATTCCACATGCGGATATTTCCGCTGCAGATAATAAATATGCAGCGCCGATGCAAATGCATCTTTGCGAAAATCCGAAAGTCCCAAAAGCGCAGAACCCGCAACTCCCCGCATACCACCTAAAATAGCCCGTTCCTGCGCGTCAAAGCGATACGGAAATACGCGCTTATGCCCCTTTAAATGCAGCTTTTCATAAGCAGCAACATCATAAGTTTCCTGAAAGACCGTAATATAATCCGCGCCGCATGCATGCAGATAACGGTAATCCGCACTGCTGACCGGATAGATTTCCAGCCCCACATTCCGAAAATACCGTGCCGCCAGCTTACACGCCTCGCCGATATAAGCAAGATCGCTCATCTTATGGCTCTCGCCGGTCAGCATCAGAATTTCTTCGATACCGGAATCTGCAATTACCTTCATCTCCTGCTCCGCTTCTTCCATTGTCAGCTTTTTGCGCACGATATCATTATAACAGTTAAAACCGCAGTACACACAATAATTTTCACAATAATTCGCCAGATACAGCGGTGTAAACAGATACACCGTATTTCCAAAATGCCTGCTTGTCTCATACTTTGCTCTTGCCGCCATCTCTTCTAAATGCCGCTGCGCCGCCGGGGACAGCAGCGCCTTAAAATCTTCCACACTGCATGTCTCATGCATCAGCGCCCGGCGCACATCCGCATCTGTATAGGCTTCATAGTCATAACCTGCCGTTTGTTTTAGTACTTTTTCTAACAGATCCGAAGAAATACGTTCCATTCCTTCCATATACCGCATCGGGTCCGGCCTTGCGGCTGGATTTGATTCTATCTGATGCTTTTGATCCAGCGCTTCTTTTGACAATTTATCCGAATCCACAAAAAACTGATTCTCAGCCATCTGATCCTCCTTTTCCTTCAAACCTGACGTAACGATCCGACTCAGGAATCCCGCAAAAATCCAGTCAATGGATCTGACGCGGAAGCGCCCCGCTCCAATACACGCCCAAGCCCGGCCAGATATGCGCTGCGTCCGGCCTCAACCGCATGCCTGAACGCTCCCGCCATAAGCGGAATATCCCCAGATGTAGCAATCGCCGTATTCGCCATAATCGCGGCCGCGCCCATTTCCATTGCCTCGCATGCCTGCGATGGTCTGCCGATTCCTGCATCTACAATAATCGGTGCATCAATCTCATCGATAAGTATCCGAATAAATTCCCGGGTCGCAAGCCCTTTATTCGACCCGATCGGAGAAGCAAGCGGCATAACCGCGGCTGCTCCGGCACTGACCAGCTCCCGTGCCGTATACAGATCCGGATACATATAAGCAAGCACAATAAATCCTTCTTCTGCAAGCTGCTGCGTTGCTTTGACAGTCTCGGCATTATCCGGAAGCAGGTATTTACTGTCTTTCATAATCTCAATCTTTACAAAATCCCCGCACCCTAATTCGCGCGACATACGGGCAATGCGAACCGCCTCTTTCGCGTCTCTGGCGCCGGACGTATTTGGCAGCAGGGTTACGCCTTCGGGGATATAATCCAGGATATTTTCATTTTTCTTTGTATTTGTGCGGCGCACGGCAAGTGTAATGATCTGCGCCCCGGCATGTTCCACAGCCGCCTGAATCAGTTCCATCGAATATTTGCCTGACCCTAGAATAAAACGGGATGTAAATTCCCGTCCGCCCAGCCGGAAGGTATCTTTTTGATCTGCCATTTCGGATTCTCCTTTTCTTAAATTTTTCTGCCGTCGGTTACGATAGCGCGTGTTCAGCCTCCCCCGACAAAGCTTACAATTTCTATTACATCGCCGTCTTGTAAAAGATAGCTGCCATACTGGCTTTTTGGCAAAATCTCTTCATTACATTCCACTGCGATTCCGTCGACCGGATACTGTTTTGCCTTAAGATAATCTTTCAATACCATGCCGGCTGCATCTTCGTCTTTTCCATTCATACGAACCATGTTTGTATCCTCCTTTCTTTTTCCTATAAAAAAGCCGCACAAAGCGATACACCCGTGGTGGTGTACCCCTTCGTGCGGCTTTATGCACTCTGTTGTTCGGATCTTATTTACTTTTCGGATTTGGTCTTTATTTTATTACTATTGTTTGAAATCCATCTTTCATATATTTGTGAGATCATGAAAGTAGCTGTAACATTTATACAATACTTTATTAGGGGAAATCTGTCAAGTCAATTTCCTAATTTTTAATACTTTTCTATGCCGCCGGTCTGCCATCCCGTTCCGCTGCCACGGTCACGTCCGGACAGCCAACAAAATACAGCTTACCTTCTTACCATTCCGCAGATTCTTTCTGCCAGCCGCATTCCCAATTTCTCTGCTTCATATTTGGGCGCTGTCAGCGATCGTTTTACAGCTTTGCATACCCCTTCTTCCGCCAGCAGCCCGGTCAACGTCATCTGTTCCCCGCTAAGATCGGCATACGCTGCGATCGGTGAAGCGCATCCGCCGCCCAGCGCTCTGATAAAACTGCGCTCCGCCAGGGCCTGCCATTTGGCGTTTGAGTCAAAAAAACCGTTTAGAAGACCCGCGTCAAATTCTTCTCTGGCCTGAACCGCCAGTATTCCCTGCCCGGCGGCAGGCACCATTTCATCTGTGGAGAACAGACGGCTGATCCGGTTGGAAAGGCCCAGGCGCGCCAGTCCTGCCGCTGCCAGCACGAGCGCGCCATAGCTGCCGCTGTCGAGCTTCTGCAGTCGGGTAAGGATATTGCCGCGTATCGGATGGATCTGGCAGCCAGGATAGATCTGTGTCAGCTGGACGCGCCGCCTTGGGCTGGAAGTTCCGAACGGCTGTTTTAAGTCTGGCTGCTTAGATCCTAAGGGAAGCACCAATGCGTCCTGCGGCGCTTCTCTGCGCGAATAGCCGATGACTGGCAGATCTTTTGGGATTTCCATCGGCAGGTCTTTTAAGGAATGTACGGACAGGTCTGTGCGGTTTTCGTATAATGCTATGTCCAGCTCTTTGACAAACAGCCCTTTGCCGCCGATCTGATCTAAGCTGCGGTCTAAAATCTGATCGCCTGTTGTCTTTATTTTTACAAGCGTTACCTGATATTGCGGATGAACGGTTTCCAAATATTGTTTTACCAATTCTGCCTGCGCGACTGCCAGCTGGCTTTCCCTTGTTCCAATCCGTATGGTTCTGTTCATAACGTTCCCCCTGTTTGTTTCGGATCTATACAATAGATAACTAATGTCATAAATCATCTTGCCGCATCTGCTGACGCAGTTTTTCGCAAAAGCGTGATACCTTTTTATGATCCCCATCCGTACTTGTTACACCGATCACAAGCTTTTGCTCCTCTACCAGTGCAGGAAAATAAAAATCACACTGACTGCTGTCGGACGCATGATTGACTGGAATGCCTTTCCTGCGGCATTCCTCGCAGATCCTGGAATTGACCTTTCTGTCGTTCGTCGCCGCCAGTACAAAATCCACTCCTTTCGGGATCTCACCCGATTGATAAATCCGCTGCAAAACAACTGCCTGCCCTGTGTTTTGTGCCTGCAGCGCGCGGATCTCCTCGCAGATCTCAGGTGCAATTACCGTTACGGATGCTCCAAAACGCAGCAGGCCGGTCACGCGCCGCAGCGCAATCCGGCCTGCACCATATACCCATACTTTTTTTCCTGCTAAATTTATGTAAATCGGAAAATATCTGCTCATAGAATATCTGCTCCAATATCCGAAAATAATCTATCCGTATCGTATTTTCTCCAATACTTCAATACAATGATGCAATTCCTCCCGCTCCAGACCGTCCCGCAGGTGATAGAGCATTTTATCAATAACCTTTTGCGTACTTTCATTCAGCATCCTGGTCACCCGTTCCTGTTCCTTTTTTGGCAGCTGATCCAGACCGCGTCCCATCCGCCAGCAGATTTCCTCCGCTGCCCGGCGGCCGATCTGCTGGATGCGCGGTACAAGATCCCGGCACGCGTACCAGTCGGTAAATTCTGCTGTCTTAACAGCCAGAAAATGCGCTGCCTCTGCCTGCAGTCCGTTTGTCTGATCCGCTTTCCAGCCGCTTTGAAACGCGTCGATATCATAAAGCGTTACGCCTTCCAGCTGTGCGACTTCTTCTTCCATATCCCGCGGCACGGCCAGATCGATCAGAATCTGTGTCCGGCAGTTCCCTTTTCTGGCCTGCGCAAACGGCTCCTTGCGTATCGTAAGGTTCGGGCTGACCGTTGCGGATAGAATCAGGTCGCAGAAAGGAATCAGGCGATAGCGTTCCCCATAATCAATCCTGCTGCAGCCTTTTGGAATCTCCACCATCCCGCTGCGGTACTGGCGCACAGTCACTGTGACAGATGCGCCTTCGTCTGTAAGCGCCTCAGCTGCCAGCTTTCCCATCTGCCCGTTTCCGATGACAAGGCATTTTTTGCCCCGCAGCGGATAGCCCTGCGCCTTTAACCGGGCTACGGCACAATGAACGGCAGAACTGTCCGTATGTGTAAACAGCTCTTTTGCCCTGACTTCTTTCCCCGCAGTAACCGCCTGCCGAAACAATACTTCCAGCAGCGTATCCGTGCAGTAAAGCTCTCTCGCCCGCTTCAGCGCATCCTTTACCTGCGTCAGAATCTGGCCTTCTCCCACAATGCGGGATTGAAAGCCCGCCGTCAGCGAAAACAGATGCCGGACGGCTTCTTCTCCTGCGCGTTCGATAAAATATTGCCGATATGATAAATCAGCAAACGGAACCGGAAGGATTTTTTCCAGCAGCGCCTCCATGCTGACTTCTGCTGGCGCGGCGCTCACATACAGTTCCATGCGATTACAGGTCGACAGCAGCACACAGCCCCTGACGCCCGGCTGCTTATGGATTTCCTGCAGCGCCCGTTCCGTCTGCGAGACCGTAAAAGAAAAGCACTCCCGTATTTTGACGCCTGCCGTATTATGGTCGATTCCCGCCATTTGTATGTCCATACTCCATCCCCGCATGTTCGCAAATGTGTACTACGCTTCCTGCTGCCACTGCTCCAGCATTTCTACCAGCTTCTCATTTTCCTCCCGTCCGCGGACAGCAACCCGGTACCAGCCTTCTTCCAGTCCCTCAAAATTACTGCAGTCGCGCAGTAAGATCCCGTGCATAACCGAAAACGTATGCAGCTTCGGGCGGCTTTGGAAAAAGATCATATTTGCTTCTCCTTTGGCCTGCTTGATCCCAATCCGGTGAAACTGTTCCAGCAGCCAGGCACGCTCTTTCGCAATCTCCCGTACGGTCTTTTGTACAAATTCCCGTTCTTTTGTACATGCGATCCCGGCTTTTTGCGCTACTGCGGATACATTCCACATCTGCACGGCGCTGCGGAGTCTGCCCATCAGCTCCTGGTCGGTACATAGTGCGTAGCCGAGCCGGATGCCTGGCATTGCAAACATCTTTGTAAAATCCTTTACAATAAACAGCGACTGGCTGGCATCCTTTGCGCGCATCGTCACTTCCCCGGCGCATTCCACAAAATCCAGACAGCATTCATCCAGCACCAGAAGCGTACCCGTCTGCTCGCACCGTTTCAGCACCTGTTCCAATTCTTCCCGGCTGTACAGCACAGCGGCCGGATTATTCGGATTACACCAAAACACAACGTCTGTCTCCTGCGTAATATGCGAAAGAAACGCTTCCACCGGCACGCGAAACCCATCCTCCTGTTTGGTATAAAAATAATCAATCCCGCACTGGGCCATAGAAAGCGCACGCAGATATTCCTCAAATCCGGGCGCCGGCAGCAGCGCTTTTTTCGGCTTTAGCACCCAAAGCAGATTACGGATAATTTCCGAAGGACCAACGCCGCAGTAGACTTGTTCCGGCTCCACGCCTTCCCATGCCGCTACATGTTCATTCAACGCGCCCGGATGCTCCTGTACCTCCAGCATGGCAGCCACCAGGCCGCTTCTTGCAGCCTCCATTACCGCATCCGGAATCCCCAGAAAATTGATATTTGCTGAAAAATCCATACAGGTATTCTGAAAAAACAAATTGCCTTCTTGCTGAAACATCATATGCTCCTTTCCGCTTTTCTAAAAAAGCCTGAAAGCGTCCCGCTTAACTTCTGCGGGTCAACCGGTTTCGCCACATGTGCATTCATCCCGGCGTCCAGCGCTTCCTTTACATCTTCCGTAAACGCATTTGCCGTCATCGCAATAATAGGAATCAGCGCGGCATCCGGCCTGCGCAGCAAACGGATCTGTCTGGTAGCGTCATATCCGTTCATAACAGGCATCTGCACATCCATCAGTATTGCGTCATACAGTCCAGGTCTGGCACGTACAAACTCTTCCACCGCCTGCTGCCCGTTCTCCACTACTTTACAGGTCACCTCCTGCATAGCCAGA
This sequence comes from Lachnospiraceae bacterium, assembly GCA_009774535.1. Taxonomy (GTDB): domain Bacteria; phylum Bacillota; class Clostridia; order Lachnospirales; family Lachnospiraceae; genus Eubacterium_J. The sequence continues at coordinate 9,042 of VSNY01000070.1, read as the reverse complement.
ATTTCGTTCAGAATCTCCGCATTCAGTTCCACATCTTCCGCAACAAGAAAATGCCTGCCGGCAAGTACATTTTCGTCCTGTTCCACTTCCTGACCCTTCCTGCGGTCCGCCTGCAGCTGCATCAAACGTTCCCTGAAATTAGCCACAAAAAACGGCTTTGGCAAAAAAGCGCTGATCCCGGCTTTAGCCGCCGGCTGCTCAATCTCCGTCCATTCATAAGCCGTCAGCACAAGGACCGGCACATCCTGCGGGATAATTGCACGGATCTTCTGGGTTGTCTCCAGCCCGTCCATCTCCGGCATCTTCCAGTCAACCAGAATCACATCATAATGACGCTGTTCAGCTTTGGCCTGTAGCACCATTTCCACCGCCTGCGCTCCCTGCAGCGTATAATCAATATGAACGCCCGTATCAGCCATCAGGTTTATGATATTTTCGCACACCTCCAGCTCATCATCCACGACCAGAATCCGCGAGATGCCATAATTTTCCCAGAATTTGGTATCCGCGCTTTCATCCGGAATTCTAAGATCCAGCCGCACAGTAAACGCGCTGCCCTTTCCGACTTCGCTCTCCACCTGAATGGAACCGTCCATCATTTCCACAATATTTTTTGTAATTGCCATGCCAAGCCCGGTCCCCTGCACTTTGCGCGTAGTGCTGTTATCCGCGCGGGTAAACGCGTCAAAGATCTTTTCACAGTATTCCGGCGTCATCCCATAGCCGTTATCCTTTACCACGATACTCAGCCGCTGAAAATGACGGGACGCCTGCTCTTCCCCGGTCACGCGCAGTTCAATATGCCCGCCTTCCTGCGTGTACTTGACCGCGTTGGACAAAAGATTGATCAGCATCTGGTTGATCCTCGTCTCATCCCCGATCAGCTGTTCGTGCTGCAGACCGCTGACATAGACGTCAAACGTCTGCTTCCTGGCATTTGTCTGTGGCCGGATCACCGTATCAACCGCGCTGACCGTATCCGCAAGTTCAAATTCGCTGATATTCAATACCATCTTTCCGCTTTCAATCTTACTGATATCCAGCACATCATTGATCAGGCTCAGCAGATGGTGGCTGGACGCTGTGACTTTGCGCGTATATTCCCTGACCTTAACCGGATTGTCCGCATCCCGCATCAGCAGCGCCGAAAACCCGATAATCGCGTTCATCGGCGTGCGGATATCATGACTCATATTTGATAAAAACATGGATTTTGCATGATTCGCAGATTCCGCGGATGCCAGCGCATCCTCCATCTGCCGGACTTTTTCTTCCTGTTCTTTCAGCTGGTCCGTTCTGTTTTTGCAGATACGCCTTTGACTGCGCGCATAAGCAATGGATACCGCTGCCACCGCCAGGCAGATTACGGCGATTACAGCCAGAATAACCATAATGCCCGCGCCGGCGAAGGTTCCTCCTGTTCCAGTTAACATATCTATCCCCCACAGTGAGAGCCAGACGTTCTTGCGCACAACATACAAAAACGCAGGCATTCGGCCTGCTGCATCTGACCGCAGAAACGCAGATGCAGGCGCTGGCTCTTACTATATGATCTATCCTAAAATATCAGGGTCATTATAACATTCCTGCGGGACAATATCAAGAGTGTAGAAATATTAATTACGAAAAGCAAAATCATCGTGTGACATACATGCGGTTAGTCAAACCTTTCTGACTAAGCGAACATGTCTGGACGGACAGCAAAGGGTTTTATTCTGACTAAACTATGTTTCACCTGTATAAAACTGTGAAACAAAAAAGGAGCATAATTACGCCCCTTTTTACTTACCTATATATTTGAGACTACAAACAGATTTTACAAATAATCATCCTGAAAAACAATTTCCATTTGGGGATATAAAGATACTGCAATTCCCCCATCAGGAGCATATTGATCATCACAAAGCAATGCGCATGCACCATCTCTTTGAATCAACAGTGTTCTTGGCACAAACTGTTCTTCAGGTGAGACAGCATATGATCTTAGTAAATTTTCGATCATATGCATCTTGTCCGCCTCGTCTTTACAAAACTCTTTATATGCATTCTCCTGTTCCAGTGTAATTCCGTCTTCTTGAAAATAAGCCTGAATTTTCAGATTGATTTCATAATGTCTTCCAAAGAGTTCTATCTCTTTCCCGGTTTTCCAGCCGACATGAAATGTTATGTTTCCAAATACATCATGTATCATATGTTATGCCCCTTTTTTCACCTCTGAAATTCCACCGCTATGCGGTATATTATTATGTACAATTCCAGGAACTTTTTGCATGGTTTTCGTATCCTTACACTCATGCCATGTAAAACCATTTTCTTTGCGCCACTCCTTTACTTCTGAAGGAGAACAGCCCTTTTTTGCAGCCAGCTCGATATCCGCCTGATCAAAATTATCTGTCCTGCTGTCCGTGAAATCTTTAATTTCCACATTTCCTTTGCTGATTCGGTCAAAATCCGGCTCTCCATCTTTAAAATCAACATGATCAATTCCGTGTTCATTTAGAATTTTTCCCCAGCTCTTTCCATCAGGATTTGACTTTTGCGGTACATAGTCTTTATCAGGCTTCCACTGAGAATCTCCGCGCTCGTCCGACCATTCGCCATTTTCAACCGGGCAGTTTTTATATGTCTCACACATAACGGCCAACGGCTGATCTGCCTTATTTGCAAATTTTTCCAAGTCTACTCCGTCGGCTTTTCTTCCTAATGGTGAATCTGCAAATATGGCCTTAATCTCCTTTATTTCCTGAAAACTGCCTAACATATTTCAGAACTCCTTTCTACAACAGAATGTATCCAGTTTACATATATTTTTTCTCTGGTTTCATGCTCTTCCTGCTGTACGCTCATATCCTTCATAAAGCACTGGCTGAGAGCTGTAACAAATGCTTCTGAAGGCACTTCCACAGTCTGTTTTATCAAATTTTCCAGCATTTTAGTAAGTTCCTTATGATCTGTCGCAGTTATCACACAATTTTCTACACGAGTCCGCACCCCTAGCAAATCTGTAATCCTTTTGGAAAGTATTTTGAAATTTTCATCTTTCCAAATCTCAAGCATACCGTTTTTGCGAAACTCCATAATTTGTTCTTCTGCAAATTCATAATTGGAAGATGATAGTCCCAGACAATCCAACCCTTTTTCAATCTCATCAATCTCTTCCATTGAAAAATCCAGCTGTTCTTTCACTCTTCCCTTGATGAAAAAACGAATCAGCCAGGAGCGAATCTTTCTTTGATCTGCCTGGTCTTTTTCACCTGCAAAATAATAAGCCGTCTCTTCTACACCGCATTTTTTTACTTGTACAAGCACTGGTTCTACCCAGTCATTCTGGTACACCGCCGCAACTCCTCTTTTCAGCTTTGAAAGCTCTTCCACCTGTTCTTCGTCCAGTCCGGCCGCATATCCAACCAGCTCTCTGTCGCTGATATCCGGCAGTCTCAGTATAATTTTAGTATTGGTATTCCTGATGACAGACATATCCAGCAATCCCGGCGCCTGATCCGTAATGATAAATCCTTCGCCATATGTTCTCATTTCCGCAATGGAATTTGCCAGCATTTCTACAGATTTGCCCAAAAGATTCGCTCCTTCCATTGACTGGTCTGCCGATGTCCTCTTTAACAGATTATGAGCCTCCTCCAATACTGTAATATGTGCCAGCGTATTGTTAATTTTCCCAAACGACATACGATACTCGTTTAACTTCATTACCAGCAAACCCATAATCAAAGATTTTGTTTCCATGGAACCGACACGGCTTAGGTCAACAATCACATTTTGATCAAACAACTCCTGATCATCCAGATCATCCTTACAAAATATCAGACCGTTCAACCCATTCGTAAGCGAACGCACGCGTGTGATTAAAGCTCCTGAATAATCACCTTTGCTGTCTGAGGAATATCTGGATTCACTGATTACGTTTTCGATCTGCTCTAACAAATCTGCAAAATTGGGATATTTTTGACCTTTCGGATTTTCTGACGTTCTCAGATCCCATCCTGCCGCAATATAAGCTTTTTCCATAGATTCTTTTAAAATTGCCGGCATCGCCGCATACATCGGCCAGCATACATTAAAAATCTCAACGAGACGATCCAGATGCTCTAACACATGTACATCTCCTGAAAAACGAAACGGATTCAGCTTTAATAATTTCGACTTTTTCGGATTCGTCCCATATACGCTCACATTTTCAAACTGTCCGAATATATTTTTATATTCTCCTTTTGCTGGTTCAATAACCAGGAACGGAACGCCATAAAGTGTTCGCATCTGATGCAGAATCTCATAGATCGTATTACTTTTGCCAGATCCGGTAGAACCTGTCACAAAAGTATGCATCGTCAAGGAATTGCCATCCAGCTTCACTTCTGCTTCTGTTTCTTTCCCCATGCTGAAAATCCGTCCCAGACGAAAATCTTTGCTATGAAGCCTTTTGCCATAATGCACAACTTCTTTCCCAAAATCAGCATGCTCAATTACCGGAAACCCGCAGACAGATTTTCGCGGCAGTCCCATATGAATGGCAAGCTCGTTGCTGTTTACAAATGAGGCTGCCGTCACTGGTACAGATATTACTTCTGAAGAATATGCAAATACAGGATGAATAAAATTAGTAATATATTCGCGCAGTAATGGCAGCTGCTTCTGCTTCCGCCTGCCCCAGAAATTAATTGCAGATGTTTCAATTCCTGATTTCTCTCCTTTCATCAGCGCCTTATAAGTTCCTGCCGCCATTTCTGCCGTTTCCTGGCTGTCCGAAAGGAAGTACGCAGCACATTCCCACATCCCGACGCTCTCGCACTCATCCATCCGTTTTAGCTGCTGATCAATTCGTTCCAGCGTATTCACCAGAGATTTGTTCTGAAGCGTAAGCTGCATATTGTCTGAAGCCCCTGTGGTAATTCCTTTTGTTTTGGTACTGCCTTCTGCTGTGCTTTCATTGGTCGTATCTGCCTGCCCTTTGATTGTGGATTGATTTTTTGAATGGTTCTTATTGATTGTCGTACCATCCGTATTGGACCTTGGATTGAATGCACTTAACCCGATGTGTCCAACCGCCAGCGCTCCGGCAACGGCAATACTGGCCCCTCCCGTTAATGGCGCTGCTGCCAGTCCTGCTACTCCAAGCGCCGCTGTACCCAAGCTTTTCGTCAATGTTCCCAAAGCGTCTGTTTTCGTAACGGAATGGCTTTCCGATGTTCCTATTGTATCGCTCTCTCCAGTCTGAAATGAAAATGTGTCTGAATGGGAAGTTCCCTTTGTCGTAGTATGGGAAAACGCATCCGAAATACTCAGTGCTGTATTCGTTCCATAAGACAGCTGCATATTTGCAAAAGGAGACAACTGTGTATAGACCATTTCATAATCCTGTCGTACTTCTTCCATCTGCTCTGCAGAAACACTTTTCGCAAGAATAATTGCCGTATACTTCTGTCCCTGCATAGCCAGCGCCATTTTTTCCAGTCCCTGTATAAACGTCTCATTATCCTTAAATGCTTCATCTTTATTTTTCGCTACACAAGAAACACTTGCGATATTGTTTGATGGTATCTTTTCCAGAAATTCCTCCGCTTGAGGGTCCAGCAGATCCTGCGTCTTCACTCCTGGGAACTGTCCAATCAGCGCATTTTTCAGTGTATCTTTCAGCGATTTCGTCGTACGCTGATCATCCAGGGAACGTACCCCCATATAAAACTCTGTTTTCTGTTCGCTGCTGTCCGCAATAATAAAAACGCCGCAGTTTAAATTCTGCACTGCATGAAATACAGACGCAAATTTATAGGTCGAATTTTCATTACGTTGATATACCATTTCCGTAATTTTAAAAAGACGAATGTCACTGATATTCTTCAAATCCTTATGCAATGGTATGACTTCCAGCGCTTCTAAATTGTGCAGATACTTTTTCAGTACGATATCATCCACCAGCCTGCCTGCTTCATCCAATCCCTTCTGCAGTGTTCCATAGGAAGGTACTGGACTTTCCTTCTGGGCAGTCGGCGCATCCCAGTTAAGCAAATTGTCCTGAGAATCCTGCATTCTGCCCAAAATAACCGTATCGCTCATCCTATTTCCTCCCATTCAGGCTCTGATAAACTACAGCGGCTCCACCACCAATAACCGCTCCTGCCAGTGTACCCGCAACTACGGTTCCTCCAACGCCAGAAGCAGCTACAACTGCTGTTGCTCCAATGGCTGCTCCCACGAAAGCCCCTGCAGCGACCTTTGTCCCCGAAGCTGCAACAGTCTCGTGATTTCCAGTTCTTGTCTGGCTGCTTTTTTTTGCTGTTTCAGAAACAGGCCGCAGATAACGTACCACCTCTTTTAAATGTGCAATCCGTTCATGTGAAAAATTGCTTACCACCCGAACCATCTGGCGATTCATATAGTCATCATTCCATTTTTGCACATTTTGTTCAAACTCCTTCCCATCATGCGGGTCGTATAACCCCTGTATGGAAGATGCAGCCTGTTCCATTTCTTTCAAATGCTGAAATGTCGGATCAGTCAAAAGACTATCCTTCATCATAATACGGATGCGCCGTACATTTCCTGTTTTTACAGCTTCGCGAAAAGCGTTTGTCAATGCCATTTGAAATACCTCCTTTAAATTTCCAGTATAGATGCTACTTTTGACTGAATATATTCCAGCCATTCCAGTTTGCGCTCAGATTCCTTAACTCGTTCCTGTGCTTTTTCCTGATCCGAAGCATAACTTTCGAGTTCTACCAGCTTCTTTTTTAATACATTGTCTAAATGTTGGAATTCCTGATGAAAACGATCTGCAATTTTACGAGACTGCTTCTTTACATAGTCATATGCAGTATCCCTATTATCAAATATCCTTTCGCTAATATCAGTAAAAAATTCTTCTGCAAGCTGTTGTTCGTCCACATATGAGACATTTTTATATTTTGTCCGCAGTTCTTTTTTCATACCAAACAGCAAATCCCTGATTCCCAACCCAAAAATCGGCGGTCTCGGCACCTCCACCCATTCCTGTCCATCTTCTACTTTTTTTGTCTGGACCAGCCTTTGGATCGAAAAATCATCTGATCTGACACTGTCTCCCATCAATTTTAACGGCTCAATACTGATTCCTGAAAGATTGCCTGTCCCCAACTCCTGCACCAAAGATGCCAGCTTTTTCTTATATTCCTCCAAAAGCATTTTTCCTGTCTGTATCAGATTGTTTTTGATCAGCTGATCAAAATCCGACTGAAAGCCGGGTTCCAAATCACGGGCAAACTTTTCCATTTTTTCAACCTCTTCTTCCGCCTCATATACACGCAGCTGATTTCCGCGAGCGCTGTCGATTCGTCTGGTAATACGATTCTGGTATTTTTGCACAATCTCATCCAGCATTTCATTTGCTTCATCATTGACTTTTCTAACTGCATCATCCACTGCCTTCTGAAATTTTTTCGCTGCTTTCGCATCATCCACATTTTTTCGGATATTTGCAATAGTGGCAGCGATTTTATCCCTTTCTTTTTCATTTTTTGCAAGCTCTTTTCTGGTCTTTTCCAAACATCCCACTTCAACCAGTTTATGCATAAAAGTATCCACAATATTTTTAATCTTTGCTGTTTTTGCATACTTTTGCACATATTGCTGAATGGTCGCCTCAACTGATACCACGCCTGTATGAATCAACGCCTCTGCCTGAGCATCATTCCCTGCAGATTGTATTTTAGCCAGCTGATCGTTAATACCGCCCCGAATACTCGGCGGCAGCGATGCATATTTTTCCAGATGAAGCGTATCATTTCGATTCAATTTACGCGCTGTCACTTCTGTTTCTTCCAGAGTATCTACATCTACCTCTGCACCATTTGCAATCAGCCTGATATTCAATGCCAGCAATGCAGCTGCAGGAAAAAGATTCGGATTGATAATATCATGTCTTCTCAAATACGCACGAACATTATTTAATGTCTGCTCTGTATCACCGTCTTCTTTTTTACGGTTGTCCATCTTATTCACAACAAAAATAAACCGGTCTTTCGACTGTTTCCCCCCTACCTTCATGCTTTCTGCTACACTGCTCAATAACTCATCATCAGCATCGGAACCAAACGTCCCCTCCATAATATATAAAACCAATGATTTGGACGACGCATTTAAAAAATCTTTCTGAACTCTATCATGTTCCTTATTTCTTGCATTACCCGATCCCGGAGTATCAATCAGCACAAGAGAAACATCTTTTGACGAAACAAACGGAATCTTTCCGTTAATTTTAATCATTGATACTTTCTCATCACCGTTTAAGCGTTCCATTGCTTCATATGTCAACTCTTTGTAAGATTCCGTCAGCTTATCATTTTTATCATACACCTCTGCTTCCCAGCAATTCAGGTCTACATCTTTAATTCTCGTAATAATCGCGGTACAGGCTTCCATTTTGGAAGGCATCAGCTTCGTTCCCAGCATTGCATTGATCAGCGTCGATTTACCAGCACTCATTGTCGCAACCACACAGACCTCAAATTCTCCGCTCTTCGCATTACGAAACGCACTGTTTAACGCCTTTCCTTCATCTCCGCTGGTAAGTTCTTTAAAAGGCCCCCGCTGTATTTCCTGAAACACTTGATCAATGAGCGCTTCTTTATCTGCGGTTTCTTTTGCTGGTATCCGTTCCAGCTTTGCGTCCAACTCACCTCTTTCATATGCTTTTGTAAACACCTCTCTAAGATCATCATAATCCAGAAGCGTGCCGTGAAATTTCACATCAAACACAGAATCATTATACTCTTCGATTAAGATCCCTGGCAAGTCTTCTACCCATTCCTGCAAACGGGAACCTGGTATGATTCTTTCACCAAGCTTGCTGTTTTGTGCCAGACTTTTCCCATCTACGGTTACTTCCGTCTCAAGACTATAAGGATTGTACTTGATAAATACTTTTTTCATATTGTGCCTCCAAATAATATTTTTTCCAGACCATACAGCCCGCATTCTTGCTCATCCTGACTGCTTCTGCCTCGCCTTCTTCTTCCCGGACCCCATCATAATATTTTACCAGATTATATG
>VSNY01000007.1 GCA_009774535.1 Lachnospiraceae bacterium | reverse complement strand
TTTTTACATCAACTACTTTAAAAAAACTTTTTTAACATTTTTCATTTTACCTATTGACATTTCTTAGCTGGACTTTCCATCCAAAACCATCCGGTTATTCCTATAGGACTGTGCAAAATCCTGCGCGCAGGATGGCAAAATGATGTCTGCACAGTCCTTATGCAAGCTGCCGCTGCACATAATCCGCCGTCAGCAGTTTCTTTACTGTCTCGTCCACATCCAGAAGCGTCGTATTATGGCTGGTATAAGCTTCGTCGCTCTCTGTAAGTACCTGCCCCTCGACAAAATATTTATCATAATTCAAATCTCTGCCGTCAGCCGCTACCCGGTAATAATGGCCCATATCCACAGCACGCAGCCGTTCTTCACGCGTCATCAGCGTCTCATACAGCTTTTCCCCATGACGGGTCCCGATCGTCCTGATCCCCGTATCGCCAAACAGGCGCTGCACGGCTTTGGCAAGCACCCCGATCGAAGCCGCGTCCGCTTTCTGGATAAACAGGTCTCCGGGACTGGCATGTGTAAACGCAAACTGCACCAGCTCCACCGCTTCATCCAGATTCATTAAAAACCGCGTCATATCCGGATTCGTAACCGTCACCGGACTGCCTGCGCGGATCTGATCGATAAACAACGGTATTACAGACCCGCGGCTGCACATCACATTCCCATAACGGGTACAGCAAATCACCGTATCCCCGCGTTCCGCCGCTACCCGCGCATTGGCCTGTACCACATGCTCCATCATCGCCTTGGACGTCCCCATCGCATTAATCGGATAAGCAGCCTTGTCCGTCGAAAGGCACACAATTCTTTTTACCCCTGCTTCGATCGCCGCATGCAGCACATGATCCGTCCCTTCCACATTTGTCTGCACGGCTTCCATCGGGAAAAATTCACAAGACGGCACCTGTTTTAGCGCCGCCGCATGAAAAATATAATCCACGCCCGGCATTGCGTCTTCCACAGAACGGATATTACGCACATCCCCGATATAAAACCTGACCTTGGAAGCATATTCCGGATCACGCGCCTACAAATCATGGCGCATATCGTCTTGCTTTTTTTCATCTCTGGAGAAAATACGGATTTCTCCGATATCGGTCTTAAGAAAATGCCGGATCACCGCATTCCCAAAAGAACCAGTGCCTCCGGTGACCAGTAAGGTTGCGTTTTGAAATAAACTCATTGGTTGTTCCTTTCTTTCTTAATGATTCTGAACTGCCGTACAAAACTCACTGCGTATTTAGGCTGTAATGCTTTCAGCAGCAAAATGTTGTTATGCCTTAACGGCCTGATTAAAAATCCCATGACAATATTCGTAAAAAATTGTGTAGCCAGCGATGCAGCCGCTGCTCCGGCTGCTCCGAACACAGGTATCATCCTATAATTAAGCGCCACATTGATAACCGCACCTGCAGCATTTAAAAATACCAGATAATTTTGCTTTCCTTCTGATAAGATCCATACATCCTTGGCTCCTCCGTAATAGGAAAATGACGTATACCAGGCCAAAATACGCAAAATCATAATAGATGATGCATATTCCCTTCCATACAGCAAATAAATCACAGGCTCCGCACATATCGTCAGCAGCACACTAACCATAACAGCCGGATATACAATCAGCACATACAGCTGTATCACGCTGTTCTCATAAATATCCTGTCCCTTCTGCTTATTTGCAAGAATCAACGGACGCATGGAATCAATAATCGCGGCAAAGAGAAATCCGGTCGCACCAACGCAATTAACAGCTGCCGAATAATAGCCTGTCTGCGCATCACCGATCATAATCTTTAACATAATTCGATCTGTCTGCGAAAAAATTACAACCAACAAGCCAGAAAAAATATAATACCGGCTGACAGCAAACATCCTTTTTGCCCGTTCCCAAGACCACTTTAACCTTCCACCTCCGATCTTTTTATAAATCAACAAAAGTGAAATCGAAATGAATAAATAATCCAGAGCATTGGAAACTGCAAACCAATAAATCATTTTCTGTGATGCAAGCAAAAAGATTTTATAACCCGAAACCACTACATATGCCAACAGCGAAACAACAGCTGTATATTTAGATAAATATTTAAATTGAAACCAATATTCTACTAAGTCTGCCGCCTGAAAAATAAGCATCACAGCATAAAGTCCACATACAATCGTTGTCTGCATCTCTCCCGCATTTGCAAACAGAGAAAAACAAATAATCCCGGCAATGCAGTAAAATGCAGACAGTTCGGATAAAATAATCGCCGTACCTAAAATCTCTCCCTCCATCTCTGGCTGCAAAACAAGTTCCCGTACTAATACACTGTTCAATCCCAGCTGCATCATTGGCACAGCAAAAGTAACTACTGATGCAGCGTATGTTACTACCCCATAATTGGAAGGCCCTAAATATCTGGCTGTAAACATGGTGATCAGCAAACTGATCAGCGCCTGCGCTATTTTACAAACAATCATCCATGCCGCATTCTTGATTACTTTCTCTTTCAATCAACTGACTCCTGACTATATAGCTGCAAATACTCCTTCAGCCGTTTTTCCTGCCGGAACATCTCTGCCCGCTGTACACAATTGGATCTGTGGTACACCTTATTTTCGCAAATACCCGTAATTTCCCTGGCTAATGCCTTGATCTCCCGATTTTCCGCCACCTTTCCGCAAGAATCATCCAACATTTCCATACTCCCGCCTGTACGGAATGTGATCACAGGCGTCCCGCAAGCCAGACTCTCAAGATTGACTGTCGGAAAATTATCTTCCCTTGTCGGATTTACGAAAATATCTGCGGCTGAATAAATCTTTGCCAGCTGTTTTTGATTCTGTGTTTTATGTATAGACACAATCGAATCAGGCAGCATTTCATCCATCTGCTTATTCGTCCCTACCAAAACAATTTTAAATCTTTCATCTAAAAATTTTGATAACGCTATAAAAACATCCAGTCCCTTTCGCTCTCCCCAGCCAAAAGCAACTCCTAAAATCATATATCTGCATGTCAACATGTTCCGTTTCCTTTATATAATTTTATATATTCCTTGTATTTTTGAGTAAAAGCAAACCGCTTCGCTCTTTTTACACACTGCTCCTGTGTAAAAATCTGTTCTCCGCAAACCTCATGTATTGCTTGTATAACTTGATCCAGACGATCTTTTTCAATCACTTTTCCGCATGTTTGATCCAGACATTCCGGGCTGCCTCCTGTACGAAACGTAATCACTGGTGTCCCACACGCCAGCGCTTCTATGTTCGTCATGCCCAGCACCTCTTCCCTGGTCGGATTCAAAAAAACATCCGCTGCAGAATAAACAGCTGCCAGTTCTTTCTGATTTTTTGTCTTCGGAATGGAGATCATAGAATCCGGCAGGCCCGAATTCCTATGCAAATCCAGTCCAACCAGAACAATCTGATATTCCTTCCCTAACACTTCGGCTAACTCCTTAAATACGTCCAAACCTTTATAGATACTCCAGCCAAAAGCAACTCCTAATACTATATGTTTACCCCCCCCCACGCCATATTTCTTGCGAAAATTACTTTTGGTTGGTTTAAACACGAACAGATCAATTCCATTGTAAATAACCTTCACCGGATATTCTTTTAAATAAGATTCCTTTACAAGATCTGCTAACCACTGTGATGGTGTCACAATCGTCATATTCTGAATACCCGTAAAACACTTTCTTTTTAAGTTCCACATAAATTCTGACCGATCAACCAGACTTTCCGGATAGACCTTTTTGGGAAAACTGCAGTTCTTACACCCTGTCTTCCATTGCTCGCAGCCCAACATAGTAAAATACGGACAGCGTCCGGTAAATGCCCAGCAGTCATGCAGCGTCCAAATTACCCTGATCCGTTTTTTCTTTATATACCAAAATAACAATGGTATATTTACAAAATCACCATGAATATTATGCAAATGAATCAGATCCGGCCGGAACCGGTTCATTTTATGCAGCAGACGAAGCGTAGATATCGCAGCAAAACATCCTGCATAGCCAGTATGATACGCCAACCTGTGGTTGACTCTGCGCATCAAATCAGAACAGATCACATAATCATTTTTCCTGCTTTTCTGATTTTCCCTGTTTTGCGGATAAGCGCAGCAATAGGTAAATCCTTTTGCAACAGACAGTTCTTCAATGCTATAAGCAATCTTTCCTGTACTTCCGTAATTTCCCAAATTAATGGAAAAAATCCTTTTTTCCGCATGTTTATTCATCTGGATTTTCCTCATTTCCAACAGTCCCATTACTGTTAAAATACATCAGTCCATACATCATTAATACATTTCCAAACGGACTAAACGTCACATTCTCCCCGATTGATAAAATCCCGACAATCAAAAAAATGAAACATCTTTCCATTTGCGTTTTACCCAGTGCTCGTGCTCCTTTTATAAATCCAGACAGCCATAATAAACCAAAGATCGTTCCATGGACAGCAAACTGAACAAGTAACGTATTTGTATTATCTCTGATCAGTGTCCCGAAAACCTGAACACTTTCCTGCTCATACAACGAGCCTGCATTTGTCATTCCAACGCCAAATACAGGATGTTCCAGCCACATTTTCAGATTCAGTACAATAGAACCCCACCTTGCTAAAAAAGATTCATTTTCTAACGAAAACTTTCCAAACACTTTTTCTGCCAATTCTATACAAATAGACGGAAATAGGCTGATAACCAGAATAAAAATCAAACCTCCCAAAAAGATCATTCCGACTTTTACTTTTTTTGATATGGTATTTCGTTTTACATATGCTAATAAACCCCAAATTCCCAGTGCAATCAAACCTGTAGATGATAATGTCGTCAGCAATGTTGTAATATATACAACCATTCGTTTCAGATTAGGACGCTCAAAACAATATAATTCAAATATTAACGCAACAATCAGAAACATCTGATAAACACCCGGCTCCCTATAGATTCCATAATTTCTTAAAGCAAATCCTTCATCACTTTGGACATATAAAAACAAATTGCGGAACCCATATCCTACAGAATTATATATTCTTGGTGCAAAAGAAAATACATTATGATTCACGGCCTCTGCAACAAAACAAAACAAGGAAACTGCCGCCAGAAAGACAATCACTTTATTAAATATTTGAGCAAATGTTTTTAGATCAAATAATTGCGTTACAAAAAATGAAAATGTAACCAAAATACACTTAAACAAATATCCCGTTCTAAAATCCACAAAACATACCGCAGTCGTAACAATACATAAATTTAAAACTAACAGAAATGCCAATCGCTCCGCCCGGAACGTTTTGCCAATCAAACAGCTGAAAAGAAGCAGAAACACAGTTATTCCGGCAAGCAATATCTGAGGAATCTTTTGAAATAACACATTTAAATTTGTCCCCATATAAACCGTATCCGTAGTTATTACTGTTACGAACAATATCACAATACATAATAGTGCTTTATTATTCTGCTTCTGAATTCTTAACAACATATTTTAACCCATCATCTTCCATTCTGCATACTGCTTAGTACAAGCAGCCTCTCCACATATCAACAATTCTTTCACACATCTTCCCAGGATTTTTCTTCTTCAGGATAAATTCCCGGCTCCCTGCCCCCACCGCTTCCCTCTCACGCAAAGGCAGTTCACAAACTTCGATGATCTTTTGTGCGAGCGCTTCCATCGAATTCCCCTGCACATAATAGATCCACTGATCATATTCATCCGGGATTCCGTCCAGCTTATAGCCAATGACCGGCTTTCCGCTGGCCAGATATTCCATCGTCTTTGACGGAAACGAATACCAGGTATATGCACCCGTATTCTGTCTGGGATTGACTAAAACCGTAGCCTGCTGCTGCAGATTACGGACGTTTGCCGTGTTCTGGTATCCATAAAACATCAGGGATGGATCTCGCCGCGCCTGTTCTTTCAGGTACCCTTCCAGTTCCCCGCCGCCACAGATCCAAAGTTCATACTCCGGATGCTTTTTATGAATCTGTCTTACTGCTGCAGCAAGATTTTTAATGCCATAGCGGGAATTCAACTGTCCGGCATAGAAAACAATCTTCTTATCCCCGTTTTGAGCCACAAGGTCAGCCGAATCGGTGTGCTGGATCTGCCCAACCCCATTTTGCTCCCTGTAAATGCCTTCCATTACCACATAACTTTTTCCTCTGACATCCACGTAATCCGTCATATATTTCGTAAGCAGCACATAGGAATCAAAACGGTTCATCTGCGACATTTTCATCTTTGCATGAATCTTAAGCTTGATCCGGTTTCCTTTATTAATGCCTTCCATTACAGATGGAATATCCGGCAAAACCGCACTAATGTGTACCCACGGATATTTTCTTCGTACCGCTGCCATCGCGGTACAGATCTCCCAATGCAGATCATAAGTCAATATCACAATCTGCCGGTCCTTTGACTGCCGCACCAGTTTTTTTAACGCCGCGTAAGTCGTTACCGCACGAGTCAGCTGTTTCATCACTGGCAGATTTACATATCCGCAGTTCTGATCCGCCGCATGCTCTGCATGTTTCCAATCTTTTTTCCGAAACACGATCTGCGGATACATAGGGAAACAAGGCAGCGGTTCCTGGTTAACCAGCGCCGCAGGCATGCCCAGCACCTGATCCAGACCAGCGATGATACTGCTGTTTAAATTATGGTCAGCAAGGCTTAGTGGCACTTTACTTTTTTGAGAAAGCTCCTCGTAAGTTTTCATCCGGTAGATACTGCTGCAGAAAATCAGTTTCATGGCTGACACCCCGTCTTCCAGTAAATTGCTATTTCATGTCTGGAAACCCGCTCTTCCACAGGCGGAAGACACATATAATCACCATACAGATTTGTCAGATATTCGTCATAATTGGCCATTGCATAAAACTGTTCCCCGCAGAAATCTACGCGTATCGCTGGTTCCAGATCCGCTTTTTTCATAGCTTCCTTCTCTGCCGCTCTCCCTTCCAGTACACCCACATACACCGCTTTGTCATAATCATATTTACGCGCAAGACGGTCCATGCTGCGAATCAGCCGCTGATGGCCCACCAGATAGACGATCGGAAGGACGGGCGCCAATCCGTATTGCAGCACGTCCAACAGCCTGGAACGCCTTTTGCTCCCGATTTTTGTATCATTGATAATAATCAGATCCCGCAGAATCCGCGCTTTTTTAAAATGGATCTTTCGCGCGAAAGCGCAGTCATGCAATCCATCCATTGGAAACACATCCATCCAGCATCCAAACTTCTTTTTGATCCTGTAATTTGTAAATCGCAGTTTTGTTCTTGTATCATAAATACGCAGGACAGCGCTCAGTGCATTTGCATTGATATGAATCTCATCCAGTCTGCGATATTGATCCAGCCACCCATTTTGATACAGACTGAGTAATTTCATATAATCCGGCCGCGGCATCATCACATCAATATCATCATCCCACGGAATAAATCCCTGGTGCCGGATTGCGCCGATCAGCGTACCGCCGCCCAGATAATATCTTAGATGATGCTTCTCACAAATCGTATGAAACACTTTCAGAATCTCAAATTCTAACTGCTGCAGCTCTTCCAGCGTCATTGGTACTCTTTTCATTTCCGGTCTCCTTTATCATGATCCGGCCTTTCTCAGTCCGTATTTTTATCCCTGCCAGAGTCGTCTACACCCTGATATTCCTACGCTCCACTCCAAGCCTCCTGCTCACCCACACCCCAAACCGGATCAGCCAAAGCATATTTTTATAATCCCGCGGCGTTTTCGGCGGCCGGGCGATGATCCGGTCAAATTCCTCCGCCGTAATCCCCATTTTCCGCGCAATATACGCCTTGTCCTCCTGCATCTGCGCAGGATCATAAGGCGGCGTTTCTAATATGCCAAGCGCCTCTTCCCTGGTCACCGTCCCTGCCAGGATCTGATTGGAAAGCACATTTTTCCTCGTGTCATATCCAAACTTCTTAGGCAGGTAATACCCTTCAAAAAACCGTGTTAATATATTTTCATAATGCTTGTTTTCGTATTTGATCCATCCATATTTGCGGTGCAGCAGCCGGTTTGCCTTTTCCTTGTCATAAGCCACATAATCCAGCGGAAATACTCTTTGCATGCCAAGCACGCGTTCATAGAAAATCCGGTACCGCAGCATCCCGCACATCGGATACGTTTTCAGCGGCACACGGCCGTATTTTTTCTGAATATCTTTCATCAGCACGATATCGTTCATATAGATCCAATCCACAGGCGGACGGATAAATTCTGTGGCATTGTTAGACCCTGTCAGCACATACTTGATTTTGTGCTTTACAGCATAACGGTATAGCGCCGCAAAGATCGCGTGATCCTGCGGCTGGTCACACGAAGAAATGGACGCCTGGAAATACGCCAGCTGGAGGCTGTTCATTTCCTTTTGGTCAATCACTTCCGTATGCAGGTCCATCCCCAGCCCCTTCACCATTTTTTCAATATTTCCATCCGCAAGATCCAGATTCCATCCCGTATCTACGGCAAATGCCAGCGGCCGCAGGTGCATAACCTCTTTTGCAAGATAAGCCATATAAGAGCTGTCTGCTCCGCCGCTCAGCCCAAGGATACAATCGTACTTTTTTCCTCTTCCGTCCCTGCGGATCTTCTTTGCCAGCTGCATCAGCTCCCGATACCGGTTTTCCTGCGATTTCCAGTGTGGCAGGATATTCTTGTCAAAATTCCGGCAATGATCACAGACGCCGTCTGCATCAAACGTAATTTTCGGATCAGTCGTATCCATTACGCACCTGGTACATCTGCGGTAGATCCGGTTCTGCCTGTCCGCAATTTTATTGTTTACATTTCCGGTCTCTACCCCCTCCCGGTTCCTCATCTGCCTCTTTCTCATAATCCCTACCGCTCCTTCCTGCTCGTTTTAAATACTGTTCAAACCAGTCCATCAGCATGTGCCGCTCAAAATTTTTTTCAAAATATGCCCTGCTGTTTTTCCCCATCTGTACACGATCCGCCCGCATCATTGCCCGTACTCCTTCTGCCAGCGCCCGCGCATCCCCGATCGGCGTGCAGATGCCGCACTGTGCTTGTTCGATCAGACGCCTGGTCTCCCCGGACGCAGACGCCAGCACTGGCATTCCGCATGCCAGATAAGACTGCAGCTTGGCCGGGATGGTCATTTCAAACAGCCTGGTGTCCATAAAAGATAAAAATGCCGCGTCACATCTGCCCAGCATCTGCGGAATCCGCTCCGGCTGCTGGCGCGGATACAGAACAAACTTTTCCCTGACGTTCTTTCGCGCAATCTCTTTACGTAAGGCAGGCAGATACCGCCCATCCCCGATCATTACAAATTTTACATGTTCCTCTTTCAGTATCGCAGCCGTTTCCGGCAAGATCTCCAGGCCCTGGGCATATCCGATATTCCCGGTAAATACGATAAAAAACGGCTTTTTCCTGTTTACGGGCAGTCCACCGCTGCCACAGGCATCTGACGCACCGCACATGGAATCTCCGGCCGCACGCTGCATCCGTTGATTTCTCCCGCATGGCTGGTAAAAATCTTCGGCGTACTGCGGCCAGTAATGGACTTTTCCAGCGTCCACCCGGACGCGTCTGGTACAAATGGCTGTTACAAAGCAAGGCGATGCTGCAAAAATCTGATCTGTCTGCCGATAAATGAAATCTACCATCCGGTTAATCAGTCCAATCACTGCCGGATGATGAATCCCTGCTACCGTCTCTACATTTTCCGGCCACAGATCCTGTACATACAGATAATGCGGAACTCCATGTTTTTTCGCATACCATACGCCGATCAGCGCCTGTGTCATCGGCGACACTTCAAAGGTAAACACCACATCCGCCTCCAGCCTGGTGATCCGGTTCCAGATCAAACCAGCCGCCGCAAACGAAACATAATTTGCCGCCAGCCCGACCGCACCGCTGCCCCTGGGAATCAGCGGCAGCCGGATCACATCCACGCCCTTCCAGCGCTCCCGCCTGCCCCGCCAATAGCCATACCCCGGATAAAACCTGCCTGCCGGATAATTGGGAATCCCCGTCAGCACCGTGACCCGGTAGCCGCGCCTGACCCATTCCCGCGCCATATCGTTGATACGGAATGGTTCCGGGTAAAAATACTGGGAAACGATCAAAATATGCGTTTTTCTTTTCAACGGTTAACTCCCTCCTGCCGCATAAGTCGGCACGATCTCCCGCACCATCCTGCGGATGCGGGCGCTGTCCTGATCGGCTGCGTCTTTCAGCTCTTCCAGCTGCAGCAAAAACCGCTCTTCATCAAATTCCAACGGCTTTCCAATGTGAATCAGACGATTTTGCGTATCCTGCAGCCCTTCTTCTTCCATCAGCAGCTCCTCGTACAATTTTTCTCCCGGACGCAGCCCCGTAAAACGGATCTCAATATCCTCGCCGGCCCGGTAACCAGACAGACGAATCAGATTTTCGGCAAGATCCACAATCCGCACAGGCTCACCCATATCCAGTACAAAAATCTCCCCGCCCTTCGCGTAAGCGCCCGCCTGCAGCACCAGCGCCACCGCCTCCGGGATCGTCATAAAGTAACGGATTACGTCAGGGTGCGTTACCGTAACCGGCCCGCCCGCGGCAATTTGTTTTTTAAACAGCGGGATCACACTGCCGTTGCTGCCAAGCACATTTCCAAACCGGACAGCTACAAAATCTGTCGCATATTTTTTATTCAGCGTCTGAATCACCATCTCGCAGATCCGCTTGGACGCGCCCATAATATTCGTCGGATTGACCGCCTTATCCGTAGAAATCAGCACAAACCGCTGCGCGCCGTACCTGGCCGCTGCTCTCGCCGTCTTTAACGTTCCAAACACATTATTTTTTACTGCCTCATTCGGGCTGTCTTCCATCAGCGGCACATGCTTGTGCGCCGCGGCATGATAGACGACGGCCGGGCGGTAAGTCTCCATAATCTCATGGATGCGATGCGTATTGCGCACCGAAGCGATCAGCACCTTAAGCGCCAGCCCCGGATAATCGCGCAGCAGCTCCTGCTGGATTTCATAAGCGTTGTTTTCATAAATATCCACAATTACCAGCCGCCCGACCTCATGCTTGGCCAGCTGCCTGCAGATCTCACTGCCAATGGAGCCGCCTCCGCCAGTCACCAGTACGGTCCTGCCCTTCACATAACCAAGAATTTCTTCCAAATTCACTTGTACCTGATCACGCCCCAGCAGATCTTCAATATTAACTTCCCGCAGCTGCGATACGCTGACTTCTCCATTGATCAGCTGATACGTACCCGGCAGTATTTTAATTTCGCACCCGGTCTGCTGGCAGATTTCCACAAGACTGCGGATCGTCTTTTTCGGCGCTCCCGGTATCGCGATCACTATCTTTTCGATCTGATACTCCCACGCCGCCTTTTGGATCGCTTCCCTGCCGCCAACGACCGGACACCCCTGAATATACCTGCCCTGTTTGGACGGGCTGTCGTCAATAAAACAACGCACCTGCTGCGTCACATACTTACTCAGCCGCATTTCTTTTAAAATCGCAGCGCCCGCGTCTCCTGCTCCGACGACCATGACATTTGCCGTATCCTTTTGCACCGAACCGTAACCATTGCGGAAATACCGCAAAAAACGATACCCAAACCGGATACAAGTCTCAAACACAAGCATCAGCAGCACATACAAAATATAATAGCTGCGCGGCATCCGGATCTCCATCAGCCGCATCCCCAAAAACTGCAGCGCCCCGGAAATCACAACCGCAAACGCAAGGCTGCACAGTTCCTGCACGCTGGCATATTTCCAAAGACTCGTATACATACGAAACAAATAAAAAACCAGCACGGTACCTACCATATGAATCCCAAGATAGCGGTAAGCAGCTTCCACATACTGTGCGTCTATTTTAAAAAAACTCATCTCAAACCGGATCGCCAGCGCCAGAAAACAGGATAAATAAATCGCCAGCAGATCCAGCAAAAACAGCAGCGCGGCGGCAGCCCGCGCAGCGCCGTCCTGCATAAATCCGGCATACTCCGTTTTTCTTTTCCCTGGCACACCTGCAAATGGCGTTTTTCCTTCTTCTGGCATTCCTGCGTCTGCCATTTTTCTTTCTCCTGACCTGCCTGTATCTGCTGTTTTTCTTTCTTCTGATACGCCTGCATGTTCTGTTTTTCCAGATCTTGTCTGCATGTCTTTCGTGTTCATACCAGCTTCCATTCCCTATGTCAATGATTTACCTGCGCTTTCGTATCGTTTGTTGATTGCATTGGCGGCATCCCGGATCAACTTTTTTCATCGGACTTCGGGACTTCCGGCCAGTGTATCACCCAGCGTCCGTATGGAACAACGCGGCCCCTGTCACCCTGATTCCATTTTCCTGGTAAAATTCCATCTGCTCATCAATCTCCCGATGTGTGGTAACCCCTCGTTTGCACACCAAAAGCACATTTCCAACTTCCGACAACGCATCCCATTGTGCAGCGTTTTTCCCAATCTTCCAGGCAGCTGCAGCCGAAATTCCCCATTGCTCCAGTTGCCCGCATAATTCCTGCAAACATGCCTGTTCCTGATCATCCGGTTCAAAATCAGCCGCCAGACAAAGCCTATGTATCCCCTGTTTTCTGCAGGAAAGGCGGATGCGGTTCAGCAGTATTTCCTTTTCCTGTTCGTAACGGCTCTGTCCGCCCTGTCTGCCGCCTTTCTTTGCAGTTGCCGAAATGCTGCCATACAGCGGAAACCGGTACTGTGCCTGCAGCTGCGCCGCACTTTTTACCGTATCCCTAAGCAGATACGACAGCGCAAACCACGCGCCATAAATTCCAATGCCGCCTGCTATTCCGAATGCAATATATTTCATAGGAATCCTGTTCCATTGCAAATATCAGAATTTTGATGTAGAATACCTAAAGATAACATTTTCTTATAAAATGTTGTTTAAAATAATTTTTCACAAATACCTCTCTTCTGATCACACAAGATTACACCTGTTGTCTGTGTCCGCCCGTCCAATGCAATATGAAACGGATGCTTTTTGTTCGTATTCGTCATTGGACAAACTAACGCTGCAGTTGCCTTTCCGCAGCAATTCCATGAATAATCCGAACGATTACGATCTCCCTTGTTTTGAATGAAAAACATGCGAAAATAAGGATTGATTTCTTTTTTGGATAGTGTTTTAATAGAAATGGAAGAATATGTATATCATATGAAGCGACCGTAAAAACAGCAGCAAAAATCCCAAATTGCTGTAAAAAAGAGATTAGGAGGAGATTTATATGTTTGGTTTTGGACAGATGATCAATATCTTAAAGAAGAGTCCGAAGAAAATTGTTTTTACAGAAGGAAACGATCCACGTATTCTGGAGGCGGCATCCAGATTACTGGCAAGTTATTTCCTGCATCCGATTTTAGTGGGGGATGAAGAAGAAATTTATGAATCGGCAGAAGAAAGTGGTTTTAATATCCGTGGAGCGGAAATTATTGATCCGAAAAAATACGCAGATATGGACGCTATGGTAGATCTGTTCTGTGAACTTCGTAAATCCAAGGGTGTCACACCTGAAGAAGCCAGAAAGACCCTGTCACAGACCAATTATTTTGGCGCTATGCTCGTAAAAATGGGACTGGCAGATGCATTGTTAGGAGGCGCGACCTATTCTACCGCTGATACGGTACGCCCTGCACTGCAGCTGATCAAGACAAAACCGGGAAACAGTATTGTATCGTCCTGTTTTATTCTTGTACGTCCTTCTGCAACGGGCGATAATGAAGTACTGGCAATGGGAGACTGCGCGATTAATATCAAACCGACCGAAGACCAGCTCGTAGAAATTGCAAGCGAAACTGCTGAGTGCGCTAAAATCTTTGGCATCGACCCGCAGGTTGCATTTTTAAGCTATTCCACATTTGGTTCCGGGGAAGGTGAAGATGTAGATAAGATGCGTAACGCGGCGCAAAAGACAAAGGCTAAATATCCGGATCTGCCGGTAGAAGGGGAATTACAGTTTGACGCGGCTGTTTCTGTGCGTGTGGCACGTACGAAGTGTCCGGAATCTGAGATTGCAGGACATGCGAATACGTTTATTTTCCCGGATATCAATGCGGGAAATATCGGATACAAGATCGCGCAGCGTCTGGGACATTTTGAAGCTTACGGCCCGATCCTGCTTGGTCTGAATGCGCCAATCAATGATCTTTCCAGAGGATGTAACGCTTCTGAGGTTTATTCGATGGCGATTATTACGGCTGCGCTTGCGGATTAATGCGATCGGCATAAAACATCGGCAGATTGCGCGCGGTATACAGACAGCAGATTGACGCTGTCTTGTATGATTGCGGCTGACTGGACAGCTCTGCCGGCGGAACGGGCGGTATATCTTTCCGTACGCCGCCCGCAGAGCCGCCCGGCATCCCAGCATCATAGGTCTCTTCGCGCCAGCCTGACTATTTTTCATCCGAAGCGCCTGCAATTATAATACAAGCATCTCCCTCCAGCATCTCTGTCTTCCACAAATGATCCCGTTTCTGTTCCAATCCGCAATCCTGATCCGCAATCTTCCATTCCTCAGACAACACCACCCGGAAATCTGTTTTTTTCACAGAAAGGCGGCTCTGCGCTGCAGACAAAAAATCATATACATACGTTCCGCCTTCCTCCATTCCCCCGGCATCATATACATCCGTCTGATTTTCATCCATGCGATCCGTTTCATCATCATCCGTCAGCAGCATATAATTCCCGGCATTTTGCCGTTTTTGCGTCTGCACAACCGCCCGGATCGTTTCTTTCGCCGGAATCGTAACCGTTGCCATCGCATATACCACCCTGGTCTCTCCCAGCATCCGCTCAAAGACCTCTGTCAGTTCCGTATTTTCATAGCGCTGCATCAGCGCGCGGTAAAAGTCCTCCTCTTCACTTATCATCGTCAGCACACGAAACGCCGCATCCTCATTCATATACTCCGGAAGTTCCGCGTCATACAGCCCCTGTTCATAATGATTCCGCAGCTGTCTTACCGCGTCCTTGCTGCATAAACGAAGCGCGTCTGCATAAGACATTTCCTCCTGGCTCATGCTGCATGTTACCCCTGTGATCTTTTCTTTACAATCCAGATTTGCATAATACCCAAGCTGCGGCTCGCCTTCAATCTCTCCGGTGACAATCAGCATCAGCTGTTTTTCTTCCTGCGGAATAAAAAAACAATCATTCCTGCTGCCATCTTCTTTCCTAAATGAATGATCAAATCCATACGTAAGCACATCCGACTGTGCGCCATTTACAGTAACGCCAATCACTCCTGACGCATTCGCCGCAGCCGCTTCTTCCTGCACTTGTATATCCGAAAAAGTATAGACGTACACGCTGCGGTCCCAATCTGCCTCCTTTGCCAGCGCCCGTTCCTGATAATCGCTCTCTTGTGTAAAAATCTGCTGATAATCCTCGAACGATACCGCTCCTGTTGCGTCTGCGCCGCGGTATGCCTGGATGCTATCTCCGATGCTGTATGTAACCGCTGCCTGCTCCTGGCCTTTGACCTGCAAAATATTACCATCCATTGCAAATGCACGGTTCAGTGTCGTTACAAATGGGTAGACCAGCTGAAGTGTTTTATCCTGTTTGGACATGTTTTTCATCTGATAAGTATCTGTCACCTGAAGCAGCGGCTGCACCTCATCGCCTTGTTTCTGCGTATGCACAGCAGCTTTCAGCGTGCGGCTTACTTTCAGCTTCTGTATATCTCCGGTAGCTGTCAGCGGAAATACAGGGCCGTCATACGCGTCATAGCGGGCTGGCAGCATCGGTACGTAACCCGTTTTCTGGTTTTCCTGCTCTGGCTGCAGCACACCCGCGTCCGATGCGCCTTCATCAGAATCCGCCGCCTGGTCTGCGGCCTGATCCATCATAACAACTTCTTCCTCCTTAATCTGTCCTTCCTCACCCGATGCGTCCGCCAGACTGCCGCTCATCTGCGTACCGGTATTCCAGCCTGTATCAATAAAATGATTCACAACATAACCCGCGCCTGCCAGCACCATACACAGACATGCGGCAACCGGAAGATATTTTAAATATCCATCCAGTTTTACAAGCGCTGACTGACGCTGCTTCTGATCCCGGCTGGCATTCTGATCCTGGCGAACCTCCTGCTGGCAGCGGGTCTCTTTGTCCTGCACAGCATCCGTCTCCTGCAGATCCAAATCATCATCCGCCTGTCCCTGCTGGTCTGCCGCTGAAAAGCCGTTCTGTTCCTGCGCCGCCTCAAGCACCATTTGATCCGGAATCTGTCCAATCGCCTCAAACAAACGTTCTCCTGCACACTTCTTCATACGATGATCCCTTCCTTTTCCAAAAATGCTTTTAGTTTGTTTCTGCTGCGCATCAAAGAAGATTTCACTTTGCTTTCGCTCATTCCATAATGCTCCGCAATCTGCCCGATACTATCCGCATACCAGTATCGGCGTACAAAGATCACTCTTGCGTCGCGTGAAATCCCGGCAAGAAACTGACTGACTGCATCCGTGATCACAATTGTATCCGTCCTTGTATCCTCGCTGCCAAAATCTGCAATACATTCTTCCAGTTCTTCATAAATAACGTCCATGCATCCTCCTCCACGCTTGGAAGCCCGGCTTCTGCGGTAGCGGTCCAACGACAGATTTCTTGTAATCTTTCCTAAAAACGCCTGGAAAAACTCCGGACGCTTTGGCGGAATTACTGTCCATGTCTTAAACCATGTATCATTGACGCATTCTTTGGAGTCCTCTTCATTTTTTAATATATTGTGCGCGATGCAATAGCAAAAAGAACCATATTTCTGATTGGTCTGCCGGAGGGCTTCCTCATCCCGCTGCCAGTACAGTTCAATAATTTTTTCATCCTCCATGTATTTCTCCCTTTATTCGATATGCTGTCTGCTCACTTGATTTAACGCAAATTCTGCCCTGGCGGTTGCTCTATTTGCAAAATAACAGCAAAAAAGGCCCTGTGGTCTGTCAACTCGTAATCTGCCGTACAAACCAGTAGCCTTATTGATTGTAACCATCCGGACAAGGTTACAATTCCATGCCCTTTCTTCTATACTATCACCCAAGCTGTCGTCTAAGCTGTCACCTAAGTCTATAACCCAAGCGCTTCCATCAGCATTCCTACCGTATCATCATCCGGCAGCATGACAACCCTGCCAACCGCATGCGTCTGTCCGCCGTCTTCATCCAGCAGCTGGAATTGTGTCTCCACCCAAACCGCCTGTCCGGCTACCGGGTCTGGCTCCTGCTGCATATCGCCAAGGCTGATTTGCTGCTGATCCATCACAAACAGATACGGCGACACGAAAATACGCATACCCGTATACTTCCCAACTGCCTTCATATATGCAGCTGACAGCATATTTGCAAATTCCGTAACCGAAGTAAACGCTATTTCATCCGTATACAGCTCATTTCCCTCTTTACGGCGTCCTGTCATTTTTTCCACTACATCATAGACAAAAGAACGGTCTAAAATAAACAGAACAGCCCCGTTCATCGGCTTGGCAAAGCGCATCCAGATTCCAGCCTGATCCTGGCCCACATTCGCAAGCAGTGTCTGATCCGATACTTCCGCTACCGGAACTACA
Source organism: Lachnospiraceae bacterium (assembly GCA_009774535.1). Taxonomy (GTDB): domain Bacteria; phylum Bacillota; class Clostridia; order Lachnospirales; family Lachnospiraceae; genus Eubacterium_J. The sequence continues at coordinate 27,651 of VSNY01000007.1, read as the reverse complement.
TTCGGCGCTGCCAGTTCCACACGTACCCCAAGTATCCTGCCAATCGTGATGCTTGCCATACCTACGCCCACGTTGCCCAGCTCATATAAAGCGTCCTGTACATCTTCATCCAGTTTTCCATCCTGGTCAAACAACTTCATCACTAACGCCCCCACTTCCGTATTCCTTTTTGCACGTCCTCTTAGACGCCAAGCACATGATTGACAATCTTAATAAACTGCTTTTCATCAAATGGCTTAACAATAAAATCTTTTGCCCCTGCTTTTAACGCATCCATAATAATCAAATCCTGGCCAATCGCTGAATTAATGACAATCGATGCCTTAGGGTCAATGGCCAGCAGTTTTTTTAATAACGTCAGATCCGTATTATCCGGAAGCGTAATATCCAAAAGAGTCAGATCCGGCTTGTGCTCCTGAAACTTTACCAACGCATCTGCCGCTGTCGCCGCTTCTATAATATTGTCATAACCTCCGTTTTGCAACGCTTTTTTTGCGATTACCCTGGCAAATTTTGCATCATCCACGATCAGAATCAAATTTTCCATGTTCGTTCCTCCCTTATTTCTGCAATCCAAAGCCTGTCGACTCCATTGCCTGTTTCTGTTGTTCTTCGATCCTGCGCTGGCCGATTCCTTTTGGCTCTTCTGCCAGGCAGCGCTCATACTCCGCCACCGGCAGCGGACGGTAAAAATAGTACCCTTGTGCAGTGCGGCATCCGATCGACAACAAAAACTCTGCCTGTTCCAGCGTCTCCACACCTTCCACAACTACATCCAGCCCAAGCTGTTTTGCCATATCCACAATAGACTGCAAAATCACGATTCCGCGCCAGTCATCTGTCGAAGGCGGCAAAAATTTCAGATCTATTTTTAATACATCCACCGGAATTTCCCGCAAAGAATTTAACGAAGAATAACCGCTTCCAAAATCATCCATCAAAACATGAAACTGATTCTCCTGCAGCAGCCTGGCCAGGTTATACAGCTGCATATTATCAGATACAAACGCACTTTCCGTCAGCTCAAACGAGATCAGGTCATGCGGCACATCGTACGCTTTGACGCATGCTTGAATCTGTTCTAACAGATTCGGATTATACAGATCCGTCCTGGATACATTTACGGAAATCGGATAAGCCGGACTGCCCTCATCCAGCCATTTACGGATCAGCTGGCAGGACTTGCGCATAATAAAATCATCCAGTTCCGCAATAAACCCGTTTTTTTCAAAAATCGGAATAAACTCCCCCGGCGAAATCATACCCTGCGTCGGATGCAGCCAGCGTACCAGCGCCTCCGAACCAATCATCTTCCCCGTTTCCATATCGCACTTTGGCTGCAGATAAAGCTGAAACTGCTCGGTTTCCAGCGCATGCTTCATTTCGGATGCAATCATCTGCTCCGCAATCTCTTTTTTGCGGATCGCATTATCATAATACGCAATATGCTGTACATAGCTGTTTTTCACTGTCCGCTGCGCAGAAGCCGCACGGTCCATCAGCGTAGACACCGGGACATGCCCGCTGCGGTCTTCCTCGCAGGTAATATAGACGCCAAACGACATCACCATATCAAACTTAAGCGGATACGCCCGTAAAGACGTCTGGATAAATCCAATCAGCTCTCCGACATCATCCGCATCCGCCGGAATACACACGCAATAAATATCCGAAGAAATCCTGCAGTATGTACCATATTCCAAAATCGGCCCCGCCCATTCCTGAATCTTTACCCCGACATAACGCAGGACATTATCCCCCTCCTTCGTCCCGTACATTTGATTGATGATGCGGAATTTATCAATGTCCATACGGATAAACGCATAACTGGAATCCGGCTGCGACCGGAGCATTTCACCTGTCATCTGTATAAAACTGTCCAGGTTCGGCATATGGGTCAGCGGATCTTTGGCCAGCAGAAATTTCAGCTTGCGTACCGTCTCCAGTTCCTGCTCTGCATTTGTAAACATGATCAGCACCCGCTCTCTGTCCCCTGCCGCATCTCCGTAGCAAAGCAGGCTGACGCGGAACCATTCGTAATCATGCGCCTTCACATAAAACCGTGCATCCATATTCCGCCGTTCACCTGCCTTGAGATCAGAAAAGTCAAAAAAATCCTGAACCACAGTAAGATCATCTTTAAGCACCACCCGCTTGAAATCCCCGTGGCCCTGGTCCTTTTCCTTCTGCCAGTCGCCGTATACGTGTTCGCACTGTGCAGGATCGATATAGCATTGTTTTGTTTTAAAATTATATTCTACGATAAAGGAATGTGTTTGTTCCAGTATCCCGCTGCCCCTTAACAGCTCTGCCTCATTCTGGCGTTCCTGCCCTGACAGCTGCCGGTCCCCGCGGCTTTCCTGAGCATTCTCCATGCTGTCCCTCCTCGTATGTTGTTCCAAATGCTGCTTTATGCAAAATACCTGGATTGTTTGCAGAAAGCAAATCTTTTTTTGGCAATAATCTACTATAAATTTTATCACCAGAGGAATACAATGTCAATAATGGGAAGACTTTTGTTTTCTTGTGCAAAATTAAGAAATTACCTCCCCATTTTTGGGCAATCATTTACAGCCGCCAACATCTTTTTTAACATTTGTAAACTAAAAATGTTGTAAAATCTCTCAACTTATGCTATACTGTGATGCAGAATAACCAGAACGAAAGATGATCGGAAAAAACAAGATCTATAGGAGTAACACTATGGAAAAAATCACAATGCAGGATATTGCAGATGCTCTTGGCATCTCACGAGTTACTGTAAGCAAAGCCTTCAATAACCAGGCCGGCGTATCCGAAGCAATGCGCGAACTTATCTTTGAAAAAGCAAGGGAACTTGGGTACACAAAGGTTCCATTCCTTGCATTGGAACAAATGCAGAATCACCGCCAGGAACACCCCAGCCGCACCGTTTCCCTAATCGTGTCGCGACCGGATTCCGCGGTTTTTTGGACCAGCATAATCCACCGCATGGCGCAGGAACTCTCCGGTTATAATATCAACCTGATGTATACATATGTCCCTTCCGTCTACACGAAGACTTTCAGCCTGCCGCTGATTCTGAAACAAGCAAATGGAAACATTGACGGCATCATTGTACTGAACGTCTATGACCCTGTCATATTGGGCATGATCAATGAACTTTCCCTTCCGAAAGTCTTTCTGGATACAGCTCCTTCCTTGTATCGATTGCAGCTGAATGGTGATCTGATCCTGATTGAAGGCTATCGGACTGAGTATGAAATTACCGAATCACTAATACATAACGGACATACGAACATCGGTTTTTTAGGTGATATCCACTACGCGCAGACAAATATGGAACGCTATCGCGGCTACTGTGCGTGTATGCAGGCGCACCGTCTGGACATTCCCGCAGACCAGTGTCTGACCGGAAGTATCGGTATTTTTTCTTATGGCAGGGAATTGTATGCGTTTCTTAACAGCCTGACGGACTGGCCGACTGCTTTTGTCTGCGTCAGCGACTTTGTAGCTCATTTCGTAAAACAGTATATGGACGAGAATCCGCAGCGGCTGCCGCATCCCGTTACGCTGACCGGATTTGATAATTCAGAAGAATATACGAATGTCGCCGGGTATATTACTACCGCAAACGTACCTACCAGCATCCTGGGCAAGCGTCTGGCGCTGCAGCTTTTGTACCGTACGCAGCACCCGGATGCGCCTTATGAACTGACTTTTGTGCGCCCGGCTATTATCTAAACAGCAGACCTCATGCACCGGTATTTTTAACCGGTGCATGAAAAAGATTCCAAACTGTAACAGCAGACGCTGTTACAGTTTTGCCGTATATTCCAGCTTTTTGCCAGACGGAATTTTCAGCGCTTCCATACATTTTTTATCTCCTTATTTTAATAGATCTTCGGTTTCTATCACTATTTTACAACAGATCTATAAAGAGATGCAAATGATATTTTGAATAATATCATTCCACTATAAACTTCCGATAACATACAAGCTGCTCTGTCCACTTACTACACTTGCCACATGCCGAACCATTTGCCAAATCCCAGACGCAAAAAGACCCTGCCAGCCAATTCCGCCCGCAGAGTCTGAACTCTAAAACTGCAGCAGCAGTTCAGATCATCCACTGAACTGTTACAAATAAAACTGTTACAAATTCTAACAATTAAAAAAATTCCTCCGGCACATCTTCTGCGGACTTCCACCGCTCCATCACGTCTGCCAGCTTCATTCCTTTGCTGACTGCATCTTTACGCACCGCGTTCACTGCCTGAATTTCCTTCATGCGCGCCCCTGTCAGCGTATACCCCTTCATTGCGATCAGTGTCGCAATCCACGCCAGCATCGGCACCACACAAAACAGCACAACTACTACCATATGCATCCCCTGTGCGTACGGCGTGTTTCCATCCGGCAGCGTTTGAATCCCGATTAAGGCGACTGCCGCCCCGACTATCGTAGATCCCAGTGAACTGACCAGCTTATCCACCAGTGAAAACAGCGTCCCCATAATGCCCGGAATATACCGCCCGGAGCGAAACGTCTCGTAATCCGAGCAGTCCGCCACCATCGGAATCGGCATGTCCGCCGTTGCATAATAAGCGCCGTATCCAATCCCAAAGAACACTACAAATAGAACCGAGTACAAATTTGGCGGCAGCAGCGACAGGCTGACAGATGGATTCCCCTCTTTCCATAATAACAGCAAGGCGAGTACGCCTACGTACATCACAAGCGCCAGGGCGGTGTACCGCACCAGGGAAGCTTTCTGTCCGTGTTTTTGCGATGTACGCACGGTCAGCAGGAAAAACGGGACGGAAAATACATAGCCTACGATCATCATCGGCAGATACAGTCCGCTGTAATTGCCCATCATCGCGCCATACAGCATACATAGAACCGTCATATTTGTAGCGATTGAAAATGCCAGTTTGCATCCTGCTCCCGCTACCATCAGCCGCTGCAGTTCCTTGTTCGCTTTTAGTATCGCAATATATTCTTTCAGTTCCACTTTCTCCTGTGTGCCGCCGACCCCGAAGTACTCCGGCCGGTCCTTCTCCCATATGCCAATCACAGCCAGTAATGTCAATGCTGCTGATACAACAATCGCTAATGGTATCATAAAATTAAAAAATCCTGCACTGTTATAACCGCCCAGCCGTTCGCTTAAGATAGGAGCCAGAAACTGGACAAGCCCCATTCCAATCAGGCTCGCTACCGTATTGAATACGGTAAACAGCGGACGCTGGTTCGGATCGTTCGTCAGACATGTCTGTCCCGAACGGGTACATGCTGTCTGAAACGTATATCCAATCACATACAGCGCATAGAATAAAACAAAACAGACATATTTCAGCCAGTCCATCCGCTCCGGAATCACCCTTGTTCCAAAATACAGCAGGACAGAAGATGCGATCATAATCACGTTCCCAAGCACCATATACGGACGAAACTTTCCGAATTTTGTCGAAGTACGATCGATCAAAGCGCCGATCACCGGGTCGGTTACTGCGTCAAATAAGCGCATCACAGTAACCATCGTTGTTGCAAACATTAAAAATAATCCCAGAACCCCATTCGCATAATATGCAATAAAGTTCATGGTGAGGATATAATACACATTTGTCGCTCCATTGTTCATCGGAAATAAAACAAGCTGGTACAGCTTTGCCCGGTTCACATTTGTCTTTGCTCCCGCTTTTTCAATTCCCATATGTGTCTATCCTTTCTATTTTTGCCGCAGCGCCCGGCCAGGACCCCCATCCTGCCCGGACTGCTGCGGCTGCCGTTCTTAGATAACCCTCAATACATTCTCTTTCATCACTGCTCAGTTCCCCTAACGATTGTAACCGTTCAGATCCCCCTATGGAACTGTTACAAACCGATTGCCATAACACCCGCATACTTATGGCATCAGCTGTTTACCGCTTTATACGCCATATAGTTCCGGTAGATCTCCGTCCTTTTGAATTTCTGCTTTTTCACAATCCAAAATGCCGCAGAAACGATAAACAGAATACCAAATACGATACAGGCTCCCCACAATCCATTGACAATCGCGATATTCCTCTTTTCAATCACCGTTTCCGGCCCGATTCCGTTCATACCCGCCGAATTTGCAATCGAATACAAGTTCTGATGGCAGGCTTCTTTCATCGCGGTTACGATGACCGGATCTTTTTTGTATTTTGGCAGCTGCCTCGTCACATAAGGCATCATCGCGTCAAAGGTTGAGACGCCGCCAGCCATCATACCGTCTGCACCGTTTACATAGTTCGTCAGCACGTTATCCGTAATATTCAGGCCCGTTTTCCCCCATTCCTGCCTGACAATATTTGTCATCAGTCCGCAGTTGCCGCCGGACCAGATGGCTCCCCAGCGCGTATACGCGACCATCAGTCCCGCGTCCGATTCTTCAACTGCCGCCTGGAACGCTTTTAAATAGATTTCCCTGGCCGCCTGCTCACTAAGCCAGACGCCAAGGCCGATGCGGTCCTGTTCACAATCGTTCAGCGCAAAGTGCTTTAATACAACGAAGATTCCCCGGTCTGTCATTGCCTGCACTTCATGCTTTGCCATCTCCCCGGACAGAAAACCGTCTTCGGAATAGTATTCAAAATTTCGGCCGCCGTATGGCGTCCGGTGCATATTGCTGCCCGGGCCGTAGAGACAGGCTATTTCTGCCGAAATACAGTTATTCGCAATTACCCTGCCAATCTCATACATCAGATTGGTATTAAAGGTCGCCGCCATCACGTCTTCCGATGTAAACGCGGTTGCCACAAGCGCCGTTTTTCCTTCTTCATCGCCTGCCTTAAACAACGATGCGGTCAGCCCCTGCGGGCCGTTTTCGTCACGGGTACCCGGCGCCTGCACCGATTCAATCGGCATCGTCCAATGGAACGAATCTCCGATCAGCGATACCATATCGTCAAACGACAGCTGATCCAGCAGTTCGTCCCATTTCGGATCATCATAGGAGACGCCGATCAAATCGACTAATTTCAGGCCGTTATCCGCACCCAGTACCGGCATTTCCACTGCTTCATATGCAGCAGCGTCGTATTGGACATCCTGTAGTTTTGCTGTCAGCTTTTCCGTCAGCCGCAGTTTTACCGCTTCGGTCGGAAATGTACCTGTCCAGTCGCTGCGGGACAGATATGTGATCTTCTGGCCGTCCAGATCTTCACTCAGATTAATATCTGATGCAGACAGCTGGTTTGTAATCGGCGTGCCGTTTAAGGAAGACGCATAGGAAGCCGTATCCTGTTTTGCATTTTTCCATTTATAGGTCAGCTCCTTGGAACCGTCAGCATCCATGCGTCCGTCCTTTGCCCGGTAACCCTTTGCCGCCAGAATATTGTTGACGGCATCATGAGCGTCAGTCGCTGCCGTCAAATAATAATCCCCTTTATCCAGCATATAGGTCCCGCAGCCATAAGCGTCATAGGAAGCCAGATCTCGCTTATCCACAAAGATCTGCAGCGTCTGTGATCCGCCTGGCTCCAGCACGTCCGTTTTGCCGAATCCGCAGAGCGCCACAGCCGCTTTTTCAACCCCGTTTTTGACGTCATAAGCCGTATACGGCGACTGCACATAGATCTGTACGGTCTCCTTGCCCGCATACGTATCCCCGGTATTTGTCACCGTAACGGAAATCTCAAACTGGTCGGTGTCACTGTGATAACTGACTTCCATATCACGATATGCAAAATCCGTATAGCTCAGTCCGTAGCCAAACGGAAACGCCACATCCGCGCTATAGTCATAATCCCCCGCGTTGCCTTTTTTCATGACATAATCTTCATAACGCGTTTCGTAATATTTGTAACCGACATAAATGCCTTCCTGATAGACCATATAGGTACGTGCTTTTTCCGGTACAGCGTCATCATCGCTTCCTTCATACGCTACCGGGACAAAATTCACCATAGCCGGAGCGGAATAATTGTTATAGCAATACGTGTCTGCCAGGCTGCCGGACGGATTCACTTTTCCTGACAAAATCTCGCCGACTGCGTCAATACCGGAGATCCCCACATCCCCGATCCAGAGACAGGCGTCCACACTGTACGTATTATCTTTCAAAAAATCCACCTGCAGCGCATTGGCCGAATTGATCAGCAGAATGATCTTTTTAACGGAACCGCCCGCTTTCATCGACGCCACACGTTCCAGCATCTCCCTTTCATTTTCATCCAGCGCAAGATAATTCACATCCCTGTGATCCAGGTCCGCGCCTTCGCCGCCGATTCGTGAAATCACTACAATCGCCGCATCTCCATAAGGAATTACCGAATCCTTCACCTCATCCGTATATAACTCCCAAGGACATTCTGCGGTCGTTGCCGATGCCGTCGCGATCGTCCCGCCTTTCTTGCGTTTGTACTGTTCATCCAGTCCCAGATAAAAATTCCAAAGCGTCTGATTGACTTCCATGCCCGCAATCTCCAGCGCGCCTTTCAGCGTATTCGCCTTCGACGCGTCAATATTGCCCGAACCAGTTCCCCCATATACAAGGTTTACGGAAGAAGTCGAAAAACAGCTGACCTTAGACCCGGCCGCCAGCGGCAGCGCGTCGTTTTCATTGAGCAAAAGCGCCGCTCCTTCGGCTTCCACCTGCTTGCACAAGCTTTCACCGTAACGCACCATTTCTTCCTCAGAATCAAAATCCATTTGATAATAAACGGCATTTTCATCTCTGTTTTTGATACGATTGAATGTTCCTCCTACAAAGATCGATACGGAATTATCGAAAATCGTACAGAACACGGCCAATACGATCAGAATCACCGTAAGTGGAGCGCTGATCAGTGTCAGAACCTTCCACGGTCCGATCGCCCTTCTGCGGGCGCGCTTATATTCTTTTTTCCGGGCTTTCCCATCACGATTCTTTTCCATACTGCTTCTCCTTATCAGTTCCAGCCCGGCCGATATGCAGATCCGCCCGCGTCCCCTCAAGCGCGCGATCCCGCCGCCTGTGCGGCGCATCCGGATACCTGGCCGGCCCTGAAGCAATTGCTATACCCAATTCCTGCTTTTCCCTTTTTTTACTTTATATTCCGCACGCGGCTGGTCGGTCTTATAGATCACCGCTGTATCCGACCATTTCCCCGCCTTTGCTTCCAGATGGTTCTCCGCTTCCATCCGCACGCGGAAATGAAACGCGTGTTCACCTGTTAACACTCCGACCAGCGTTCCGTTATTGTACAAAGCAACCTGCGTCTGATTGGAATATACGGTTACCCGCGTCACCTTCTCCGTCCGATACCGGTACCGCTTCCCACACAGATGCACAAACGGTTCACTGCTCCACCACGCCTTATAAATGTAAAAACTGTCTTTTTTAATCTTGCGGTCAAACGTAACCAGCCCCTTATGATTCATCCCAGGTTCCCCGCCCTGGTCTCTGGCATCCGCCGCAAAATCAAACATATTCCACACATACGTCGACCATAAAAACGGGTGTCGCGCAAAACATTTCAGCATATATTCATGATATTTTGCCTGGTATTCCTCCGAATGGTCTCCCCTTTTTGGCCTGGCGCTGTGCAGGTTCGGCATCGCTTCCGCTCCATATTCCGAATAGCCCAGGCAGCGCCCCGGATATTTCCAGTGATAAAACTTCATAAACAAGTCATTTAGGAAAAGCCCTGGCACATACCAGCCCAGGTACAGGTTCCATGCCACCAGATCAGTAATCTTCGTTACCGGGTGAAATGGATGGCACATCGCATAACATGCCAGTGTCGTCGGCCTGCGCGGGTCCAGTTCTTTTACAAATCTCTGCAGTGCATGATGGTTATCCAGCATATCCTCCCTGTGCCTGCCCGAAATCGTAATCTCGTTGGAAATCCCCCAGGTCACAATACAAGGATGATTATAATTCTGTACAATCAGCTCCCGCATCTGGAAAAACGTATTCTCCCTTGCCTGCGGCATATGCGCGGAGATATATGGGATTTCCGCCCAGACGACCATACCATAGCGGTCGCACAGATCATAAAAGTACTGGTTATGCTGATAATGCGCCAGCCGGATGGTGTTTGCGCCGACTTCCCGGATCAGCTCCATGTCCCGCTCCATCTGCCTGGCGGAAATCGCATTGCCGATCCCTTTCCAGTCCTGATGTCTGGACACGCCCCGCAATGGATAAGATTGTCCGTTTAAAAAAAATCCACGGTCCGGGTCAAAGGAAAACGTCCGTATCCCGCATGCAGCCACAACCTCGTCAATCACCGCCTCCCCCCGGCGGATCTGCGCTGTCAGCCTGTAAAGATATGGATTTTTCACGCCATTCCAAAGATGTGCCTGCGGCACTTTTATCACCGCGTTCGCGCCCTGCGCTGTCCCCGCCGTTTCCCCCTCGGCGTCAGACAGTGTCATGCAGACGGACAGGCCCTCTTTTTCCAGTTCCTCCGCACTCTTATTCGTATAAGCATGTACGGTTACGATTCCGGTCTTTCCTTTTACATCCGTTGCCACTTCAATTCCGGGTCCCCCATAATAATCCAGATCAAAATGCGTCTCCTGCACGATCAGGAATTCCACATCCCGGTAAATGCCGCCGTAAAAAGTAAAGTCCGCAACCTGTGGATAGACCTTCTGGTTTTTGCTGTTGTCCACTTCCACGCACAGCTCATTTTCGTCTTTCAGCACATCCGTCACATCTGCCCGAAACGTCGCATACCCGTTGTCATGTTTTAACACGGTCACTCCGTTTAAGATCACTTTTGCGCTGGCGTTCACGCCGTGGAACTGCAGGTAGACCCGCTCATCATCCCCATATGCCGGCCGTTTTACCGTCTTTTCATAAAAACACGTCCCGCGGAAATAGTCATTATTTCCATCCTGTCCATCGACGGCATTCCATGTATGCGGCAGATCTACCATACGTTTTTTCTGGCTCTGATATGTAAACTGCCAGTCTTCCATCAGCTTTACAGTCCTTCTCATAGCACTACACTTCTCCTTTCTTTTATATTTTCAGCATGCCCATCCCGCCCGATCATATCTGCCAAAGAAAAAGAGGACTTTGCTGATTATTTATACATAATCTACAAAATCCTCTGCTCTTTTGCAAGTGGTATTTCCTAAGTGGTCGTCCAGGCAGCCGATGTGGTCATGCGGGCGTGTACCGGCGGCTGAAAAGTATACATTTTAAACAATCTGGTTATCGTTCTTCAATCCCATTCTTTGCAGGAATCGGGATCAGCATCAGCAGGGAAAAATATCCGTCTTCCTCCCGTACCGTCAGAAACCCATCGTATTTTTTTAAAATATGGCGGATGCTGCGCAGTCCAAACCCATGCACCATCCGGCTCCCTTTCGTCGTTACTGGAAGCCCGTCTTCGTAAACCAGCGTGCCTTCCATCGGGTTAGTAATATGAATCGCCAAAAAATGCTGCCTGCGGTAGATCAGCACATCGATCTGCCTTTTTTCTTTTTCCCCAAACTTCTTTACCTCGTCAATCGCATTGTCCACCGCATTCCCAAGCATCGCATACAAATCAATGGTATTCATAAAATCCATCTGGCTCCCGTCCGCCATACAGGAAATCGTGATTCCCTGATCCTTGCAGTACAGCGCCTTTTCGGTCAGAATCGTATCCAGCACGGCGCTTCCCGTCTTCACGATCGCTTCATACGTCGAAATCGAGCCTTCCAGTTCCCGCAGATACCGCTCCACATCTTCGCTGCTCGCCTTGCGCATCGCATGAATATGATGTTTTAAGTCGTGTACTTTCTGACTGATATAAGAAATATTTTCCCTGGACAGATGATACTGCTCCTTCTCCTTTTGCCAAAGCAGTCCCAGAATCTCCAGCTCCTTGCGCATCTCACTCTTATTAAACAGCTCGTTTTGCAGATAAAGTACGATACACAGCAGAAACTGCACGATATAGACAATGACCCACCTTAAATCATAAAAACTGTACTCCAGTTCGCCCGCTGCAAATACTACGATCTGAAAATTCAACAACGTTAGAATAGCAAGCAGCAGCTGCCTTGGCCCGATATTTTTCTTTCCCTTATCCGGTATCGTCCTGCCAATCGTCAGCGCCACAATCAGATATCCAACCGCAAACACCAGGATTTCCGCCGCCAGCAGCTGCGTCGTCCTGCCTGCCCAGTAATCCCCTCCCATATGCAGGCAGACCAGATACCATTCATACATCAGCTGCCAGGAGCAGAATGCCCATACCGCATAATAAAACGCCGCATACCAGGAAACCTTCCTTCCCACATAGTTCATCAGGCCAAGCAGTAAAAATCCAATCATCCTCGTCGCCAGTTCCAGCCGGTCATCTACATACACATAGACACGATTCAGCGACGCAAAATAAATCAAGAATACCAGTATCATGGCGGCCGTCTTTTTACGGCTGCCCGGCCTTCTCTCTATAGAGTGTATATAGATAAATCCGCTTGCCAGATAAGCAGCCTGCATCACCCATCTGCTCATCTGCTCGCCCGTCATCGGTACCCTCCCACATATTCTGTCAGCGCCTTTAAAAACGGCGTCCGGTTCCGTCTGCTGATCTCCAGTTCATATTCCCCTACGACGACTGTATTCTTTTTCACTTCGGATACATGGCGCAGATTTACCATATACCAGTGGTTGCATTTTGCAAACGAGTAGGCTTCCAGCATCTGCTGGACGCTCTGCATCGTGCCGCGCACCGCAAAAACGCCTTCCTGCGTATAATAATGCAGCATGCGGTTCTGCACTTCCACATAATAGATCTGGCCGACTTCCAGCTTTTTCACTCCATCCGCAAGTGTCAGGATGATCTGGCGCGGCTCTCTGGAACGGCTGCGTTTTAAGGCGCGGGCCAGACGCGTGGAAAAGTTATAGTATGTAATCGGTTTTACGACAAAATCCATCGCGCCCACTTCATAGCCGCGGATGGCAAAGCTGGCAATATTCGTAATAAATACGATTACAACATCCTGGTCTGTCTGCCGGATCTGATCGGCGGCATCCATTCCATTGATCCCTGGCATATCGATATCCATTAGAATCATATCATATAACGGTTCATAGGATTCCAGAATCTGCGTTGCCGCTTCAAAAACGGTTACCTTAAAACGCACATTATTCTCTTCCTGATACTGATCTAAAAACTGCTGAACCTGTACGGAACATATTTTTTCATCCTCTACGACAGCGATATGATACATACCGCATCCCCCTCTTTCCTGCTAAACCCATACGGCCTGTACTGCAGACCGTTTGTAACCTTTCCTGTATCTGTTCCTGATCTTAATCCTGTTTCTTTTGTTTTGCTTTCTGCACTCTGCGGATCTGATGTTTCTGCGGCCTTATGGTAATATCTGTAATCACCATGCCTTCCCTCTGGCCCAGTACATACCCTGCCGCGTCCGCGACTTCCTCCGGCAGCAGATACGTATCCGCTTCCTCTCCCTCCCTAAAATCTGCATGACGGTACAGATTGGTCTTCGTCAGATCCGGAGAAATCGTAACGACTTTGACGCCATATTTACGCGCCTCTTCAAACAGGCTGGCCGAAAAACTGGAAAGCCCCGCTTTTGTCGCACCGTAAGCGCAGCCATGCGGATTCGTCTTTGCCGCCGTAACCGAAGAGATATTAAGAACCCAGCCCGCATGCTTCTTAAGCTGACGCAGCAGCAGCTGTGCAAGGATCATTGGAACTTCCAGATTGATCCGGACAAGTTCCTGTATTTTTTTCGGATTCAGCTCCTCATGCAGCCCGTAATAACCCACTCCGGCATTATTGACCAGCACGCGCACCTGCCAGTCTGCTGTCATCTGCCTGACAATCTCACACAGCTTTCCGGTATCCGTCAGGTCGCAGACGACCGGGTGTACCCCTTCCCGCTGCCAGAAATCATCCGGCGGAAACTTCCGCCCGATCCCAAACACCTCATAGCCCAGTTCGGACAGTTTCTGACTGACTGCCGCGCCAATGCCTGAAGACGCCCCGGTAACCACCGCCGCGTACCGCCTGTACATGCCGTGCTGTTCCATTCTGTCGTCCGCACCATCCATCATATCACCGCTCTCCTTGCTCTCTTTGATTTTCGCTTATTTCCATACAAATATTTTTTCTTCGGGCAGCCATTCCCGCAGGCGGCTGACCAGATGACGCTCCATCTGTTCCATTAATTGTGTCGGATAATGATAATATCCTTCCTCCAGTTCATACGGAAACCACGCCGGAACACTGTCTGGCTGCTGTCTGCGCATACGTTTTAAATAATCCCGCGGGATACGGAACGAACCGACGCTGACGTCCGTCAGCTTTTGGGGCGCAATCACACGAAACACCTGATCCAGCATTTCATTATAATGCTGACGCCACCCACGCACATAGATCATCGGGTCAAAACAAAGACGTACCGCAAATCCGGCACAGACCGCAGCTGCTGCCTGCTCCAGCCGCGCTTTGAAAGAAGGTGTATAATGCTCGAAACATTCCACAACTGCCTGCGGCGACAGTGTAAATGCATAGATCACATGAGACAACGGCTCCTGCTGCTCCAGGAAATGCCTGTCCGCACACTTTGTCCGTATTTCAATCTTCAAACGCTGCGGATGCCGGGCCGCAAACTGGTTCCACGCCCTGGCATACCCGGCTATGGACTCCGCCGCCAAGAGGTCCGTATCGTACGAAACGCACAGATACAGCGGCTGGCTGGCAAGCATCCGCTCCACATCCGCAAAAAAATCTTCCAGATTTACAAATAACACGATATTTGCCGACGGATACATCCCTTTCAGATAACAGTATTCACAATCATAGATACAGTTCATCATACAGGACGTATAATAAAAATGTTCGTTTCCAAAATCCTGGCAGACCGCCGCTCCCGGATACAGCAAAGTCCCTTCCTTCGCTGCCAGTATCAGCTTCTGCGCGCGCCGCTGGAGCGACGGGTCCTGTCTGCTGCGGCAGAACACATCTTTGTAATGCCCGATCTCAATCACCACAGCTTCTTTGAATTTTTCCAGAATCTGCTTTGTCCGCGGATGGCTGCGCACCCGCCGTTCCACATAGATATGTGAAAAAAACGGATTATAATAATTGCCGCTTAAGTTCTTCAAAACACTGTTTACCTTCCCTCTTATCTTTGCACGGCAGCCGGCGCTCCTGGTACATCCGTCCCACAACCGCCTGACAGTCCGCGCCTGTCAATACCGCATAGCGGATCAGCTGTCCAACCAGTTCTCCCATCGTTTTGGAAGCATGCAGATCCGTACAGAGCTGTTCGACCCATTGCCGCGTCTGTATGGAATCAGCTTCCCACTGGGAACCAGGCTCCGTTCGGATCCCTCCCGGCTGCTGCCCGAACATCTGCAGGAGCTGCGTGATCCATGCCCCAATGCGTTCCTGCCGCGTTTCCATCAGCTGCCTGACAAACTGCCCGGACAGCGGCGTTCCTTCCCCATTGTCCGAAACCAGCTTTAAAAACAGCATCTGGTGCGGCGCAAAATAACAGGCTCCCGCCTGGTAAACAGCTGCGCCTTCCATATCAAACACACACCGGGTACCGCCTTCCCCTGCGGCAGCCGTTTCGTCCTGCTCCGGATTAGTTTGCCGCGTCCCCCGTTCCAGGGAAAACATCCTTTGCTGCGTCCCTCGTTTCCAGGGAAGCATACAGGTCACAAGTTCTGCTTCCGCAAACGGGTGCCGGTACAGCAGATCTGGGTAAAACGTCTTTCCGGTGGCCTGCTCGGTCAGCTTATGAATCAAAAACACGCTTCCTTTGACAGCATCTCCGGCGCAAATGCCGATATTCAGCAATACATCTTCCTTACCAGGCGGATGCTTTGTACAGACGCTGCTGACCGCAGCAGCGGCGGCAATCTCTCCGGCTCCGCTGATCGTCAGCAGGATCTGTGCGTCCTGATCGGTAAACTGCTGGAAATGCCCGCGTTCCAATACTTTTTTTAAATAAAACTGTTCGATCAACACTTGCGCTTCCCAATAGAAAGCCGTAAATAGATATATCATGGTGTCTGATCTCCATGTGTGCCGCATCTGTTAGATTCTTTCTGTTTCCATGCATTCTAATTATAATCAAAATCAAATCGCTTTACAATACCATTCTCTATACATGGAAACAACTTCCGCCGATAAATTCCCGCAAGATCGAATTTCGCCCGACCTCTTCTCCCGGCACCTGCAGAAAATAATCCAAAAACTTTAACAGCCGCTTTGCCTGCATATGCTGCGGACTGTCCGGGGAGATTGCAAACAGCAGAGGTTCGGCATACATTTTTAATACGGAAAGTTCATAAATCAGCGCCGAATTAAACATAACATCCGCCTGCTCCTGAAATGGGAATATATTTTTTTCTTCTCCTCTGCGCACCGACTGCCACATTTCTATCGTATGTTCCGCGGAAGTCCCGCGCATAAATGCATCCCGCACAATCCGCCGGATCAGACGGCCGTCTGTCGTCGGGATCGGGTTATGCGCATCAATATTAATCTGCGTCAGGGCGCTGATATAGATTTTAAACTTTGTTTCTTTTGGAAGCGTGGACAGCAGCTTGTCATTCAGTCCGTGGATACCTTCGATGACCAATACGTCCTCCGGCCCAAGCTGCAGATATTGGCCTTTAAATTCCCGTTTTCCGTTTTTAAAGTTAAAATACGGCAGTTCTGCCCGTTCCCCAGCCAGCAGTTTTGCCATTGTCGTATCAAACAGTTCCATATCAATCGCTTCCAGACATTCAAAATCATACTGTCCGTTTTCATCCAGCGGTGTTTTTTCACGGTCTACATAAAAATTGTCCATACCGATCGGATGCGGCGTCAGTCCGTGCGCCTGCAGCTGAATGGACAGCCGGTGGGAAAATGTCGTCTTTCCTGAAGAAGACGGGCCTGCGATCAGAATAAATTTTTTCTCCCGCTGCGCGGCGATCTGCTCCGCGATCTTGCCGATGCGTTTTTCCATCTCTGCTTCCTGCAGCAAAATCACATCCTGGATTCTGCCTTTGACAATCTGTTCATTTAACTCCCCGACGGTGCTGATCTGCATCTGTTTTGCCCATGCCGCCGCTTCCATCAGCGTGTGGTACAGCTTGTTTGAGGTATGGAACGCGGCTGGTTTTCTCGTATCCTCATGCGGAAAGACAATGACAAATCCGGCCTCATACGCCTGCAGGTCAAAGTATTTTAAATATCTGGTAGATGGAACCATATAGCCGTAAAAATAGTCCTGAAACCCATCTATATTATACAGATTCACATGCGAACTTCTGCGGAAGCGGAATAATTTTGCCTTATCTTCCATGCCATATCCTGTAAATTTCTCTATGGCGCGGTCTGTATGGATCGTATTTTTTTTGATCTTGAGATCCGCATCCGCCAGCCTGTGCATTTCAGCGCGGATCTGTTCGAGCAGCTCTTGTGTAACCGTCTGTTCACCCTCCAGCTCGCAATACTGCCCCTGTCCGAGCGTATGCATCACACGCAGCTTCACACCCGTTCCGTACAGGTTGAAAATCGCTTTTTCCAGCAGCATAATCATACTTCTGCGGTATGCCTTCCTGCCTTTGGTATCGGCGGTTGTCAGAAAAGATAAAGTTCCGTCCGTCTCGACTTTATGCTTTAATTCCCTTAATTTATTATTAAATACGGCCAGTACAATATCATCCTCATATTGTTTTTGGTATTCCTGCGCAAGCTCCCAAAAACGTGTGCCCTGCGCGCATTCTTTTTCTTCGTTATCAAATATTACCTTACACGTTTGATCACCCTTAACTTCACTCATAAAATTTCTCCCATTTTCTATTTTGGAACCTTATGCGTCAAACAATCTGAAACGGTTCTGCCTGCCCCTGCACGGCAACTTCCAGCTGCGGCGCGCGCGTGTTCAGATACTGCGCCATATAAGGCACAAAAATATGCTCGATGCCGTAATGCCCCGCATCAATAACAGCCATCCCCGACGCTGCCGCGTCGATTCCGGTATGATGGTCAATATCCCCGGTAATATAGACGTCCGCACCCGCCGCGAGCGCTAACTGCACATCGCTTTTTCCCGCGCCCGGACAGATAGCAACCCGCTGTACCTGTTTTTGCAGATCTGCGAATACCTTCACATGCGTCCGGCCAAAAGCAGCTTTTACGAGTTCGCAGCATTCGCACAGCCGCATTTCCCGTTCCAGACTGCCGACACGGCCAATGCCCTGTGCAGCGCCGTCTTCCATGCATGTGACTTCCAGCGGCACGGTGCCGCGCAGCCGCATCTTCTCCGCCGCAAGCTGCGCCATTCCCATGACATCAAAATTCGTGTGCATCGCATAATAAGACAGATCCGCACGGATCATACGAATCATCCTTCGTCCAATCAAATCATCATCCGTAATCCGCTTAATCCCCTGAAAAATCAAAGGATGATGCGTCAGCAGCAGATCCGCATGCTGCGCAATCGCTTCCTCAATTGCCGCATCTGTCGCATCCAGCGCAATGTATACTTTTTGAATCTCTTTCGTCTGGCTTCCAGCCAGCAGTCCGACGTTATCCCAGCTGCACGCGTAAGATTCGTCTGCCTGCTGATTAAAAAGCTGTATCAGTTCTGAACATTTCAATTTTTTATTCTCCTGTTATTTTAAAATCTATCACGCAAAATCTTTAAAAGCGCCCGGATCTCCTCCAGCCGCCTTTCTACTTCCTGCCTGCGCATCCCGGTCGCATCTGCCCGTTCCTGGTTTCCTCCGGCTGTATCCATGCGACGCCCAAGCGCCTGCAAAATCCCAAGTTCCCGCTTTTCATCCCGTTCCAGCATCTGATACAGCAGCGGATGCTTCCCATAGATCACACATGCGCCATATTGGTCCAGTACGCCCTGCGCCCGTTCTTCGTCTTCCAGCTGGTTACATAAGTCTTCATATATCGGATGCCTGTTATTCCATTCTTCATAGCCTGCCAGCCGCTGGACGTCCGTCTTTGCTATGGCCACATGCCGGACCGGATAATACTTTACGGCCTCCTGCACCAGTTCTTCCTGGTCAATCACCATCTTATGTTCACGCAGATACCTGCGCACCTTTGCGATATCAGACTGCGGCTCCAGCACCAGTTCTTTCAGATCCGGCACAATCTCCCCTGCCTCTTTCAGAATATGCAGTACCGTCAGTCCGCCCATTCCGGTAATTACGGCACTGTCCGCTTCTTTTTGTTCCAGCGCCTGCATCCCGTCAGACAGCCTGGTCTCGATCAAATCCCCAAGCCCTGCCGCCGCAATATGTTCCCTTGCCCGCTCCAACGGGCCTTTTCGGATATCCATGGCAATCGCCTGCGGACATTTGCCGCTCTGTATTAAATAAATAGGCAAAAACCCATGATCCGTCCCAATATCCGCCGCACGGCTTCCCATAGATACAAAATCTGCCGCCGCCTGCAGGCGTTTTGATAATCTCTGCATCGCTTACTCCAAATAATCCTTAAGCTTGCGGCTCCGGCTTGGATGGCGCAGTTTGCGCAGCGCTTTCGCTTCGATCTGGCGGATACGTTCTCTTGTAACGTTAAATTCCTTGCCGACTTCCTCAAGGGTACGCGCCCTGCCGTCCTGCAGGCCGAACCGCAGCGTCAGTACTTTCTGTTCCCGGTCGGTCAGCGTCCCTAATACTTCGCCCAGCTGTTCTTTTAACAGGGTAAACGCGGCGGCGTCCGCTGGTACCGGCACGTTATCGTCCTGAATAAAATCCCCAAGATGGGAATCTTCTTCTTCCCCGATCGGCGTTTCTAAGGAAACAGGCTCCTGGGAAATCTTTAGGATCTCGCGTACACGTTCTACCGGCATATTCATCTGCGCGGAAATCTCTTCCGGCGACGGCTCGCGCCCCAGCTCCTGCAGCAGCTGTCTGGAAACACGGATCAGTTTGTTGATCGTCTCGACCATATGGACCGGGATACGGATCGTACGCGCCTGGTCTGCAATGGCTCTTGTAATTGCCTGGCGTATCCACCAGGTCGCATACGTAGAAAACTTAAATCCTTTGCGGAAATCAAATTTCTCCACTGCTTTGATCAGACCGAGGTTGCCTTCCTGAATCAAGTCTAAAAACAACATGCCGCGGCCCACATAGCGCTTGGCAATGCTGACTACCAGACGCAGATTCGCTTCTGCCAGACGTTTTTTCGCTTCCTCACCAAGATCCTGCTCGCGGATCAGCCGATTGATCTCCTCGTTGATCTCATTCTTTTCTTCCTGCGTCGTCCCTTCTTTATCCCTGCGCCCTCTTAAAATGATGATTTTTTCATGGGCAACGGCTCCGGCTTCCATTTTCTGCGCCAGTTCAATCTCTTCCTCCGCGCTTAACAGCGGCACTTTGCCGATCTCTTTTAAGTACATGCGCACCGGGTCTTCGATGCTTACGCCGTCCGGCACGGTCAGATCAATGTTCTCGACTTCCACATCCTCATCTTCAATCAGGATATCTACATCGTCGTCATCGTCTGAGATCCGCAGGACATCCACATTGTGGATTTCCAGATACTCCAGAACATTTTCCAGCTGTTCGGCAGAAAGGCACATACTCTGAAACGCGTCGCTGATTTCCTGGTATTCCAGCATATTCTTTTTCTTTTTGGCCCGTTCCACAAGCCCGCCTAAAATCTCCAGAAATTTCTGCTGGTCAAACACGGGAGTTTCCGGATTCGTGTTTTCCTCCTGCGCAGCATGCTCCTTTTTTTTCAGTTTTTTCCTGTTTTCTTCCATATTTGCCATTGCTCTCATCCTCTCTTGGTCTTACATGCTGTTACGTCACTCTGACAGCTGTGTGAAAAACTCTTTTTTCCGCAGTGCCTCCAGCATTTTTTTCTCCTGGAGCATTTGCGTAAAACGCTCCTGCATACCGCTTAGATCATGATTGTCTCTCAGTATCTGAAGGTGATGTTCTTTTAGTTTCAGTATCGTATCTTTTAATGCCTGCCCGCGTGCGGCGCGTGTCCTGACTTCCCGGATCGTCTCGTGAAACGCGGACACAATTTCACGCTGGTCTTCCAGGTCTTCAAAATGGCCCGGAATCTGCGCCAGGTTCAGGCTGCCCGCCTCCAGCTGCGCAAACAGCGCCTCAGCCGCCTTACGGCAGAGTTCATCCGGAAAATCGTCCGGTGTAACATATTCCCGGATCACCGGGTACAAGGACGGTTCCTCGCTCAGCCACGTTAACAGCAGCTTCTGCGATTTTTTAATCCCGTCTTCCCGGCGCGGTTCTTTTTTATGGATGCCGGATTTTAGCGGCTCCGGCTTTTTTACCAGCCCGGTCTGCACACTGACCTGCGCGACGAGTCTGCGCAGGTTTTCAAACCCAATCTGATATTTCCGCGCCACTGCTTCAATATAATTATTCCGCTCCAGCTCCTCAGAAAATGCGAGTAATTTTCTGGCAGCTTCGTTATAAAACGCAGTCTTGCCCTGCGGGTCCGCCATATTATAATTCTGCTCCAAAATACGGATTTCAAACAAAAAGCTGTTCTCCGCCTGATCGATCCGTTCCTGGTAAGCATCCGCTCCCAGCGCCTTGATCAATTCATCCGGGTCCTTATACGGTTCCATATGGATGACTTTTGCGTTCAGGCCTGCCTCCTTTAAAATCGGAAGAGCCCTAAGAGCCGCTTTGACGCCCGCGCCGTCGCTGTCGAACGTTAAGTACACTTCCTTTGCATAGCGCTTTAACAAGCTGGCATGGCCGCTCGTAAACGCCGTCCCAAGCGAAGCCACCGCGTGGTCAAATCCTGCCTGGTGCAGCGCAATCACATCCATATACCCTTCACAGAGCAGCATCTGCGGCCGCCTGGACTGTCTGGCCAGGTTCAGCCCGTACAAGTTCCTGCTTTTGTCAAAAATCTGCGTCTCCGGTGAATTCAAATATTTCGGCTCCCCTTCTCCCATCACCCTGCCGCCAAAACCGATAATCTTATTGTGTACGTTCATAATCGGAAACATAGCCCGGTTCCAGAATTTATCATGCGCCCCGCGCACCTCATCCACCGTAATCAGTCCGGCATCTTTCAGCAGCTGGTCGCTGTATCCTTTGCCCTTTAGATACCGGTACAGATCATCGCTGTACTTATCCGCATAGCCCAGCCCGAATTTCTGCATCGTTTCATCGGTAAGCTGCCGCCCGCGGAAATATTCCAGCGCATGCGCCCCGCGTCTGCTGCGCAGCAGCATGTAATAATACTTCCCGGCCTCGCGGTTGACTTCCAAAAGCATCGAACGGTAGTCCGATTCCCGTTTTTCCTTCTCTGTAAGCTCCTGCACCGGCAGCGTCATCCCCACGCGGTCTGCCAGCTGCTCCATCGCTTCTTTAAAAGAAAAATTCTCATATTCCATCAAAAACGCAAACACATCTCCTCCGGCGCCGCATCCAAAACAATGATAGAGCTGCTTATTCTGCGATACATGGAAAGAACCTGTCTTTTCGTTATGGAACGGACACAGGCCGACATAGCTGTTTCCCTTTTTCTGAAGCCTTACATACCCGGATATCACATCTACAATATCATTCGCGGAACGAACTTCTTCCTTTAATTCATCTGAATAATACGGCATCTGCCTGACTCCTTTTTCCATTCATCGTAACAGTTCAGATACCCCACTGAACTGTTACGTATCCAGCCATTCAGAATCGCTTCGCGATAGGCTGGATACGTGCAGCCACTACATTTTCATACGATCAGCGCAGTAAATGCGCTGATCTGCCTGAACTGTTACCATTCATCTGCATCATATGCCAGCCGCCTGACTGCTTTTCTCACAAATTCAGCCTTTTATACCTGCCACTGCACCGGCACATAATACTCATTAAATTTTGCGATCGCATACTGGTCGGTCATCCCGGCGATATAATCACAGACCGTCCGGTCCAGCCGTTCTCCCATGCGGATCATATCGGTATACTGCTGCGGCATCTTTTCCGGACGCCTGCGGTAATAATCAAACAACCGTTCCAGCAGTTCCTCCGCTTTTGTCTCCTCATGCTTTGCCTTCGGATTGTTGTACAGGTTTTTAAACATATACTGCCGCAGCCCTTTCATCGCAGCTTCGACTTCGGGCGACATATAGATGTCTTCTTTCCCCATACTGTTCGTAATAATATTATGTATTAAAGTGTTCAAACGCATACGTACATTTGTCCCCAGAATTTCCTGATATTCTTTCGGAATATCTTCCTCGCACAAAATCTTGGCCCGGATCGCATCATCCACATCATGGTTGATATAAGCGATCTTATCTGACAGCCGGACAATCCTGCCTTCCAGCGTAGACGGCATGCTGCTCATTTTGTGATTTAAAATGCCGTCCCGCACTTCCCAGGTCAGATTCAGCCCATTTCCGTGTTTTTCCAGCACTTCCACAATGCGCACACTCTGTTTGTTATGCTGAAAGCCGCCTTCGCACAGGCTGTTTAACATATACTCCCCCGCATGGCCAAACGGCGTATGCCCAAGGTCATGTCCAAGCGCAATCGCTTCCGCCAGATCCTCGTTCAGACGCAGCGCCTTCGCGATCGTGCGCGCGTTCTGCGACACTTCCAGCGTATGCGACATGCGGGTGCGGTAGTGATCCCCTTTGGGCGTTAAAAATACCTGCGTCTTATTTTTCAGTCTCCGGAAAGCCCTGCTGTGCAGAATTCTGTCCCGGTCCCGCTGATAAACCGGGCGGATATCACAAGTTTCCTCTTCCCGCTGCCTTCCGCGGGACTTATCGCTGAAGGCAGCATATGGGCTTAAAATCTGATGTTCCCTTACTTCCATTTCTTCCCGTATTGTCATAAGGAATTCCCTCCT
This sequence comes from Lachnospiraceae bacterium, assembly GCA_009774535.1. GTDB lineage: Bacteria > Bacillota > Clostridia > Lachnospirales > Lachnospiraceae > Eubacterium_J. The sequence continues at coordinate 3,868 of VSNY01000007.1, read as the reverse complement.
TATTTTAAAAATTCTGTATTTTTTGTTGAAATCCTTTATTTTTTTCTTATTTTTTGTATAATGGTATCGATGGGACAATTTCAACGAATCAGGAGTTACTGCTATGAGAAACGTACAAATCAAACACGCCGGGGTTCTGCTGTCCCTGGTATTTTCCACGATTATTTTTATCTTTCGGATCTGGTACATCCGTGATACGAATGTGCTTGCCATCCGCAACGACGAATACGGCTACTGGACGCATGCCGCGCTGTTTGCCGGACACGACTGGTCCGATGTGTTTGCCGGACATATGAACTGGTACTCCTACGGCTACAGCCTGGTACTGACCCCGCTGTTCTGGTTTACCCACAACCTGCATCTGATGTACAAAGCAGCCGTAATCGGAAACGGCCTTTTTGGCGTTGCGTCCTATTGCCTGTGCGTCCGGTGCAGCCGCATTCTGTTCCCGAAAACCGAACAATGGCTGACGCTTACGATATCCTTTATGGTATGCATGTATTCGTCCTACCTTACCCAAGGCCCGATCGCGTGGAGCGAAACCTTTTTATATCTGCTCGTCTGGCTGCTTTTTTACCTGTACCTGCGCTTTGAACAGCATCCGGACGTAAACGGCGCGCTGCTTTTAAGCTGCTGCGTGGGCGCCTGTTATATTACGCACAACCGCACGATCGGCATCGTAACCGCTTTTATCCTGACGGTGCTGCTCCTGCGTCTTTCGGATGCCATTGACTGGAAACTGTTTGCCGCACTGCTGCTGCCGTTAATTATTATCCTGTTTGCCAACGTCCGGATCAAGACCTGGCTGTGTGTCATAGAAGGCTTTGGCCTAAAACCGAAAAACGGTCTCGGCGCGCAAAAAGATCATCTGCTTTCCCTGCTGACACTGCAAGGCTGGCAGAACCTGCTGCAGGCGCTCAGCGGACAGATGTGGGCGCTTTTCACATCTACCTTCGGCTTGTTATTCTGGGGCGTCATCCACTGCGCAGCGCAGCTTCTGCACGCTTTTCGGTCAAAAAAGCCAAAAAGGCATACGACCTTTTATCTGTTTACGCTGCTTGCCTGCGCCGGCACATTTCTGGTCTCCGCCATCAGCCTGATTGATCCTGCAGCCATTACGAACCTGAACGCCGATACAGACCTTACCTATTTTATCTACACACGCTACAATGAATGCCTCATCGGAATCTTTCTGCTGCTGGGCTTTCGTGAACTGGCCTTTTGCAAAAAAGACCGCAGGTTTGTCCTGCTTTTTGCCTGTGAGATTTGTTTTTACGCTGCTGTCAGCGGCGTACTGTCCTTAAACCTGCAGCGGATTACAGACACCTGGCATTACCGCGCCTTTTGTGCGGCAGGCATTGGGTTTTACCGTCTGTTTTCCGATACTTTTGCTATGCGCTGGTGTATCCTGATTGCCGCGGCTGGCGCTCTGGCGCTTGGTCTTTTGCTTACCTGTTACCGGAAGCGTTTGTTCCGGCTCCATGTGGCCGCTGCCTGCCTGCTGTTAACCGCCATCTTTATCCCAACCGGGCTGTATTCCGCCAAAATTGGAACTATTAATTCCCAGCGCGGAAAAGTATCTTCCGGCAATCTGGCCATGTTTGACCTGCTGGGCGACGTCGTCGGCAGCCGGGATGTCTACTGCACGCTGGATGATACGAAAAATTACCGGATTGCCTACGAACTGCAGGTGAACTTAATTGACACCCATGTCTATTCCATTCCGCTGGAAGACCTGCCGACAGAAGAAGACGGATATTTCATCTGCTGCAGCAGCGGCGACCTGGATCATCTGGAAGGAGACGATTATTATCTGCTGGCGCAAAGCAAATATTATGCCGTTGTAATCAAAGGGGATGCGCTGATGGAAGAGCTTGCCCCTAAGGTGGAACAGAAACTGGTCAATCTGAACGCGCTGGAATAAAAATAATAAAAAGGAAAAATAAACCCGCTTCCTGTTGGAAACGGGTTTATTTGTAAGCAGTGCAGAAGATGGGACTTGAACCCACACGATATTGCTACCACAGGCACCTGAAGCCTGCGCGTCTGCCAATTCCGCCACTTCTGCGTTTGTGTGCTGCTCTCGCTCAGCACATTAAGTATAATACACGACTTCTATGGATTCGTCAACCCTTTTTTTCATTTTTTTCAAAAAAAAATTTTTTATTTTTTTATTGACATCTTTTTCTCATGATGCTATAATGTATAGGTCGTCAGGAATTGTGATGACTAATGCGGAAGTGTCGGAATTGGCAGACGAGCAAGACTAAGGATCTTGTGATGGTTACATCGTGTGGGTTCAAGTCCCATCTTCCGCATTACTATTAATTGGCTGGAAGCTTTGGTAATTCAAGCTTTCCGGCTTTTATTTTGTTAGAAAAGCTGATAATATTTTGGTCACTTTGGTCACTTTTAACAACTCCCTTATCTCCTAAAGCTTTCCGTACTTTATTCTCTGTTTCCTCGTTATCTTCAATATTATAAATATAATGTTTTAACGTTGTAGATTCATCTGCATGTCCTAACATATCTTTTACAATACTAAGATTAACGCCATTATGTAACAATGTCGATGCATAAGTTTTTCTGATTTTATGCATTGTCTTTACTGGAATTCCTATATATTCACATCCCCTTTTCATCTGTGCATCTACCGCATCTGGTGACAAGCAGCATCCATCTTTTACAAACAGAAAATCTTCATAATGAAATCCATACTCTTTATTTATTGCCTCTATCCTGTCTATAATTCTTTTGGCTTTTGCTGTCAATGGTAACCATCTGTCTCCATCTTCTGATTTTGTATAATCAACAACTTGAAATCCTGTACTCTTAATGCGATTCAAATTACTTGTATCAAATTCTTCTACAAGCTGCCTGTGTATATGTATTCTATTGCCAACAATATCCGATTTACTGATTGCTAAAATCTCACCTTTCCTTGTACCAAGTTCAAAATCAAGAAGGACTGCTAATGGTGCTGTATTTGATGGGTTATTGTTCAGCCTTCTCTCCATTTCATTAACCAGCAATTCTTTTTCGTCTGATTGAAATACTTCCTTAACACTTGGTTTTTTGCTGCTATTTGCAAATTTCTTTTTATTCACCTTGATTCGATAAGGATTTTTCTCAATGTATTCGGCATCGACTGCATATTCCAATGTCTGCTTCAAAATTCCACACATATTGTAAAATGCCTTCTTCTTCAAATGATGTTCCTCTAATACAGAATTAAAAAAATCATCTATCTTAATTTTAGTGAGATTATTTAATGGCATGGAAATAAAATCTCTTTTAGCCTTATAGAATTTATTCCAGTCTGCCATCATCCGCTTAACTGTTCCACTGTTTACTTCTTTCGCCTTATGCTGCATAAATTCATAAAATACCTTTTCAATAGTCAGAACATTTCTCTGTCCAGCTTTGTCATTGTCATTTTCCAATGATAAATAGTAATTGCAAACTACTTTTTCTATATCATTTTTCTTCTTTCTCTTAACCTTCCTTCTATTGTTTTCTTTTGAAGAATCTGGCAGATATGTATACCAAACATCTTCTTTTTCGTTATACCATATTGAATACTGATGATTTTTCAATATTTCTGCTCTTTTTTTCATCTCTAATTGTTCTTGCACATATGTTAAATCAATAATACCGTTTTCTGCGATATATTTCAATAATTCAAGATCATTTTTTTGTCTAATACTTAATCCCTCCAATCAAAATTTTATATTTGTATCTATTTCCTATATTCATATTCTTTCTTCATAAGACACTGCCACCTCAAACAGTGCCTTTATAATTATTTCAAAATCCACCATTCCCAAATACCATCACCAACTATTTTCTCTATCTACTTTTCAATCTT